>CANRJD010000001.1 GCA_947630815.1 uncultured Akkermansia sp.
TCTATTATGGGTGTAATGGAGCAAAACAGCAAACACCTTTTTTGTCTCCTTGTAAATTTCTATGGGATGCCAATGAATCTGAAACATAATTACATGATACCGTGCAGAGTGTTGGTGAACAGAGAACTCAAGAAAGACAAGCAACGCTACAGGAGAGTGTATGATAAGGCTAAGACACCCGCAGAAAGACTGCTGGCAAGCCCGGAAGTAAGCGAGGAAAACAAACAGCGCATCAGGGCAACAGCGGAGGGGTGTAACTTTGTAAAAATCTCGGTGAAGCTCAAAGCAACGCTCGATAAGTTTTACGAGCGATTAGCGAGGCGAGAGAACATATACGATTAGGAGAGAGAAGGTTAGATACAATCGCTGAGAACATCCTCCCCCCCTGGCGGCGCCATTTGCAAAGGGTGCGACTCCGCTACGCTCCGTCGCACCCTTTGCAAATGCTTTCTGAGGACACCAAAAACTATGACGGTAAAAGATCGCGGGACACTTCGGTGCTCTAATTATGTCCGATCACTTTTCTCTTTTCGGTGCACTATTTTTGTCCGATCACGCGGAGGCGGCTGACGCCGCCCATGTACGATGTACGATTTAGAAATTTGGCGAGCCTCCGGCTCGCGGAACTGCGGAGCGTAAGCGGAGGAGGAGGGTGGAGCACGATGGGTGGTTGGTTCGAAAGGGGTGCGAATCATGCGGAGCCAGGTTCATGGCTTGGCCAACATAGGCGCCGCCAGGCGTCACCGCTCCCCGCGCAACGCGCGCGAATTTTCAAATCGTACGTCGTACATCGTACTTCGTACATGGGCAGACTCCGTCTGCCTCCGTCGTAAATCGTAAATAACTAACGGCTTATGCTACATGATGTGCCGTTACCCACCTATTGGGGGTGTTTTTTCTTGGGACAGATGTGGTTGCTGTAGATATTGTCATTGACATTTTGTCACTCGGCAGCTATGCTGACGGCATGCGGATCGTAACATCAAAGAGGGAGTTGCGCGCAGCGTTGGCGAAGAATGCGGCTAATCCGCGTGTGCTGGTGCCTACCATGGGCGCGCTGCATGCCGGGCACGCTTCTCTTTTGCAGCAGGCGCGGGAGCTTGCCGGCGAACAGGGGTGTGTGGTAGCATCAGTTTTTCTGAATCCCGTGCAGTTCAACCAGGCGTCGGATTTGGCAACCTATCCGCGCACTCCGGAACAGGATGCTGAAATATGCGAAAACTGCGGGGTGGATGTGCTTTTTATGCCGACTCCGGAGCAAATGTACTGCGAGGATCGGAGCATTACTCTGCACGAGTCGGCGCTTTCTACCGTGCTGTGCGGGGCGAGCCGGCCGGGTCATTTTGATGGTGTGTGCCTCGTGGTGGCCAAACTTTTTAATCTGGTGCAGCCCACGGATGCCATCTTCGGCGAAAAGGATTTTCAGCAGCTCGTCGTGCTGCGCCGTCTTGTGCGCGACTTAGATTTTCCTGTTGCCCTTCATGCGGCTTCGATCGTGCGCGAGGCGGATGGTCTAGCTGTTTCCAGTCGCAATGTACGGCTTACGCCCGAGCAGCGCGCGCAGGCGCCCCGGCTGCACGCCGCCCTGGAACAGGCAGCTGACGCCTTTCGCAAAGGAGCCACTGCCGGTGCGGTGTGTCACGACGTGGTGGAGCAGTTGGAGACTCTGCCGGGGGTGAAGGTGGATTATGTGCGTTTGGTGCATCCGCAGACGCTGCAGGCGCTGGATGATGAGGCGTTCGGGGAGCAGCCGGCGGTGTTGGCTGCTGCGGTGTTTTTTGGGGAAGTCCGGCTTATTGACAACCTCCAAATTATCCATCGCTCATGATTCGGGCTACCAACCTGCACCGAAGCTATTCCATCAGTTCCAGGACGGTGGAGGTGTTGCACGGCCTGAGCCTGTGCATTGCGCCGCGTGAAAAGGTGTTTCTTTGCGGACCGAGCGGTGCGGGGAAAACAACTCTCATGTACACACTGGCCGGCTTGGAGCAGCCGCAGCAGGGGAGTGTGTTTGTGGATGGCCAGGACATTTACGCGCTTTCACTGCGTCGCCGCGCGCTCTTCCGCAACAAAACCATGGGGTTCATTTTCCAAAACTACATGCTCATGCCTGAGCTCACCGCATTGGAAAATGCCTCCCTCGCCACCGCTGTGGCAGGGCAGGAGGCCACAGAGCGCGTGCTTGCTCTCTTGGAGCGCGTGGGACTGGCGGATCGGTTGCACCACCTTCCTTCCGAGCTCTCCGGCGGCGAGCAACAGCGCGTCGCCATCGTCCGCGCACTCGCTCACGATCCTGCCATCATTTTCGCGGATGAGCCGACCGGCAATCTCGATTCGCGCAACGGCGCGCAGATACTCGATTTGCTTTTTTCACTGGCGGATGAGTGCGGGAAAACCCTTGTTATCGTGACCCATGATGCCCGGATAGCCGCCCGTGGCGACCGCATCCTCATGATTCGCGATGGACAGGTGGACGAGCAAACACGTTGAACATTTACGATTTACGACGGAGGCAGACGGAGTCTGCCCATGTACGATGTGCGATGTACGATGTACGATTTGCAAATAGTGCGCAGCGAAGCTGCGGAAATTGCAAAGCAAATGCGGACGCGTATTCGTAAAGCCGCGATCGGACGTAGTTACAAAGCGGCGGAGGCGCCTGGCGGCGCCTGGTGGCAGGCGGGGGCTGCCTATGTACGACGGAGGCAGGAAGGGTCTGCCCATGTACGATTTACGATTTAGAAATTTGGCGAGCCTTTGGCTCGCGAAGATGCGAAGCGTAAGCGAAGGTGGTGGGGAAAATCATACAAGGTCGTTGGTTCGAAAGGGACGCGAATCATGCAAAGCTGCGTCCACGGCTTGGCTGGCATAGGCGCCGCCAGGCGTCACCGCTCCCCGCGCAACGCGCGCGAATTTTCAAATCGTACATTGACTCACCGCCGCCCCATCGGCGGTTCGCCCCTGCGGGGCAGCGCATCCGCGCTGTCCATACGCACTTACAGCCGTCGTGCGTGTTGTACATCGTACATCATACATGGGCAGACTCCGTCTGCCTCCGTCGTAAATCGTAAATAACCAAAGGTTTGTGCTTTATGATGTGCCGTTGACTACCATTGGGGGCAGTTTTTCTTGGGCCGGATGTGGGTGGTATGACATAAAATTGGACAACTTTCGCAAGCCGTGCTTGACTGTCGGGGATGTTTTGTGTAGAATGGGCGCACTTAACGATCTTTCGTATCACTATGAAGAAGTTCGCTACTACACTGTCGGTACTGGCTGTTGTTATCAGTTCATTGGTGGCAACGGCTGCAGCGGAGGTAAAAATAGCCTCTGTGAATATGAGTGAGCTGCATATCATGTTTTACAAGCGTGTGGATGCAGAGAACGACCTGCGCAAGCAGGTGGATGCCATACGCGAGGAAATCACCACGCGTCAGGAGAAAGTCAAGGCGCTTGAGCAGAAACTGGTGAGCATCCAGAAGCAGGCAGACCCCACGCTTTCGGAGGCTGCGACGAAGAAGTTGCGCGAGCAATTTTCTTCTGTGAAGAATGAGTATGATGCAGAGCGGCAGGAGTACGAGACCTTCGTGAAGCGTCGTGAGCTTGCGATTAACGACATGCAGCGTCGCATGCTTGCGCTGCTGACTCGGGAGTTGCTCGATGCCGTGCAGAAGGTAGCAGCTGAAGAGGGAGTAGATTTTGTGATCGACTCTTCTGCGACCAGCCGAACTCCGGGTGTAAGCGTTTTCCCGTACGTGAAGCCGAGCATGGATATTTCCGAGAAGGTTGTCAAGCGTTTGAATGCGGACGCCCCGGCGGATTTTGATGCGCAGGCAGAGCTGCAGAAGCTTCGCAATGCCGCGCAGCAGGGCGCTCCTGAGCAGGACGCAGCCAATGGAGACGGAGCGGCTCCGGCTGATAAATAAAGTTTGAATCCGGACGGCGGGGAAATCGGTCATATACGATTCCCCGCCGCCGATTTTTTTTGTAGAAAAAAGGCTCCGCGATGACTCTCTCCGCAGCGGATATCCTGCAACTCACCGGCGGCGTATTGGTTCAGCCGAATCGGGCGGAGGAAGTGCCGGCGATAACCGGAGTTGCGACATTGGCCGAGGCCGGAGCCGGGGAGGTATCCTTCCTGGGCAACGAAAAGTACTACAAGGATTATTTGGGGACGAAAGCGGCGCTGGTGCTGGTGCCGCAGGGAGTGCCGGATAAGCCGGAGGGAGTGGCGCTCATCGAGGTAGAAAATCCATCACTCGCCTTCAACGCGCTGGTGGATGCCTTTCTGAAGGTGGGCAATGATTTTGAGCCTGGAGTGCACCCGAGCGCCATCGTGGACCCCACAGCGCAGGTGGATGCGACCAAGGTGCGTGTGCAAGCCGGGGCCGTTATTGAAGCCGGAGCGAGCATCGGCGCGGGCTCGGACATCGGTCCGGGTTGCGTGATCGGCAAGTACGCGAGCATTGGCGAGCACTGCCGCTTGTACGCGCGTGTGGTGGTTCGCGAACGCTGCGTGATCGGTAATCACGTGGTGATTCAGCCCGGCGCCGTCATCGGATCGGATGGTTTCGGCTTTTTGCTCAACAAAGAGACCGGGCGCTATGAGACCGTGGATCAGGTAGGTATCGTGGTTGTTGAGGATCACGTCGATATCGGCGCCAACACCACCATCGATCGCGCCCGCTTCGGTCGTACCGTCATCGGCGAGGGCTCCAAAATTGATAATCTCGTGCAAATCGGGCACAACGTCACCGTCGGCAAGCACACCGTCATCGTCTCTCAGAGTGGCGTGGCCGGCAGTTCCCATCTGGGCAACTACGTGACCGTTGCAGCTCAGTGCGGGATCGCCGGGCACCTGCATATCGGCGACCAGGCGATCTTGGCAGCACGCACGGGAGTGATGTCCGATCTGGAGGGGGGACAAGCCTATTGGGGCTCGCCGAGCGCCCCCTTCAAGGAAGCCATGAAACAATCGGC
The DNA here is from genome assembly GCA_947630815.1 of uncultured Akkermansia sp. Taxonomy (GTDB): domain Bacteria; phylum Verrucomicrobiota; class Verrucomicrobiia; order Verrucomicrobiales; family Akkermansiaceae; genus Akkermansia. Next base: position 4,981 of record CANRJD010000001.1, read on the forward strand.
CGCAGTGCGTAAATTGCCGGAAGCGCTCAAGACCATGCAGGCGCTCAAGCGCGAGGCGGAGGAGTTGCGCGCCCGCCTGAGCAAACGCAAGATTTTCTGAGCTGAGTCTGCCCATGTCTTTTGCTGAATTGTATCGCCCGAACGCCGCTATCATTTACCGCCGCAGCAACGGGGAGGTACTCATCTGCGAGCGCGTGAAGCCGCAAGGGGCCTGGCAATTCCCTCAGGGCGGGGTCAAGAAGGGAGAATCGCCCATGGACGCCGCCTGCCGCGAGGGGATGGAGGAAACGGGATTTCGCCCGAACGAGTACGATGTTGTGGAGGAGCACGGTCCGTACCGTTACGATTACCCGCCGGCCGAGCGCGAGCGTGTGCTGCGTAAGCGGGGCATCCCCTACGCCGGACAAGAGCAGTATTATTTTTTGTGCCTCATGCACGATGACGCCGCCGAACCTTGGCTGGATTACAAAGAGTTTTGCTCGTATCGCTGGGTGCAACCGGAGCAATTTGACCTCAACTGGCTCCCGGATTTTAAACGCGAAGTGTATCGCCGCGTGCTGCGCGACTTTTTCGGGATAGAAAAGGCGTGAAGATCGAGCCCATAGCCCACATCCGCTCTCCCTATGCGGAAAAGTTCGGTGTGCCGCGCCAAAGTGGTCTGGCTCCGCATGTGCAGGCATCGGTTGTTTTTTCTCCGTCGATTACCCAGGACTACGTGCGCGGCCTGGAGACCTTTTCGCACATCTGGCTCATTTGGGGCTTTCATTGCGTGACAGAGGAGAGCGTCCACGCCACCGTGCGACCGCCGCGCCTGGGGGGCAATACGCGCATCGGCGTTTTTGCCTCGCGTTCGCCGTTTCGTCCAAATCCCATCGGACTTTCTGCCGTGCGCTTGTTGGCAGTGGAGCCGGGACCGGTGTTGCGCGTGGCCGGGGCCGATCTGGTGGATGGCACGCCCGTGTATGACATCAAGCCCTACTTACCGTATGCGGACTGCATCGCGGGGGCGAGTTCCGGCTTTGTGGACAGCGCACCGCGTGAACTGCTCTCCGTCGAGCTGCCGGAGTCCATGCCGCAGGGGCTGCCGCCGGAATATCGAGAGGCCCTCTGCGAGTCCCTGGCGCAGGATCCACGTCCCGCCTACCAAGACGATCCCGAGCGCGTTTACCACATGATTTTGCAGCCCTGTGAGCTTGATTTCGTCGTATCCGGCGGCGTGCTGCGCGTCACATCCATCCGTCGCCTGCCGTGAGCATCCCCGACCAAGCTACTGCAGACGCCACAGCGATGCGTCCCGGCGCAGGGGAGGCCATTTGCCAATGTCGCGCCGGGCAGGTGGTGAGCTCCATCGTGCGCGGCGAACAGACTCCCGGCGTGCCGTGGACGGAGAGCACCCTCGTCCCCATTTTCTCGGCCACCAAGACCGCATCTGCCGCATGTTTTTTGCAGGCGCTGGCAGAGCAGGGGAGTGACCCGAGTGTGGAGCTCGGCGAACTCTGGCCGCATTTCCCGGCTCCGCATTGCACCGTGGAGCACTTGCTTTCCCATCAAGTGGGACTGGCGGCGTGGGATGTGTCCGCCCCCGTCGATGATTTGGAGGCATGCCGTGCCGCCGTGGAGCGCAGCAGACCACTCTGGGCGCCGCCGCAACACGGTTACCACCCGCACACCTTCGGTCCCATGCTGGACCTTTTCATGCTCGCGCTCACCGGTTCGCGCATTGCCGACTATTGGGAAAAGCGCGTGCGCAGTCCTCTCGGGTTGGATTTCTACATTGGGCTTCCGCCGGAATTGTCCGCACGCGTAGCCATTTTGCAGGCTCCGCGCATTCATGGCGCCATGCCGGACACGCCCTTTTACCGCGCATATTTTGATCCCGCTTCGCCGATTTATCGCGCCTTCAACTGCGTGACGGGGCTCCCTTCCCCGCGTTCCATGAATACCCCTTTCGGGCTTGCATGCGGTTGCCCGGCGCGCGGGGGCATCGCTTCAGCCCGCGGGTTGGCGCTGTTTTATCAAGCCCTCCTCGGGGAACTTGCTCCATCGCCATTTTCTGCGCAGGTGTTGGGCTGGATGAGTCGTCCGGTCGTTTCCGGTCCGGATCTCACCCTGCTTTGTCACACCTCCTTCACCTGCGGGGCCATGTGCGAACCGGCAGAACTCTTTGGCGACGGCGGATTTGGTCATGCGGGCGCCGGCGGTTCTCACGCCTTCGCCGAACCCGGCACTGCCAGCTCCTACGCCCGCGTCACGAATGCCATGCAACTCGGCATTTTACCCACATTCGTTCCGAGAAAAAGCATAAATCGATAGGCAACGGCATATTGTGCGGCATAAGACGTTGGGTATTTACGATTTACGATTTACGATTTACGACGGAGGCAGACGGAGTCTGCCCATGTACGATGTACGATGTACGATTTGAAAATTCGCGCGCGTTGCGCGGGGAGCGGTGGTGCCTGGCGGCGCCTATGCCGGCCAAGCAGCGGACGCAGCTTGGCATGATTCGCGCCCCTTTCGAACCAACGACCACCATGATTTACCCACCCCCTCAGCTAAAGCTTCGCATCCTCGCGAGCCGGAGGCGAGCCAAATTTCTAAATCGTAAATCATAAATGGTAAATGGTAAATGGTAAATGGTAAATGGTAAATGGTCAGTTGCTTCGCTTCGCGTTAGAAGTTGTAGCGTGCGCCGACGCCGAGGTTCCAGGCGGTCAGACCGGAGCGGATGTCGGAACCTGCGTTGAAATAGAGAAGCGTTTGATCAGAGATCGGAACGCGGAGCGATGCGCCGAGTTGGAGAGCTGTCTTGCCGATTTCCGCAGCGCGCATCGTGCGAGAGAGAGCCGGATTGGACTGCAAAGCAACCTCAGCTTCTCCCTGGGAATCTCCGAAATCCTGAGCAACGTTAGCGCGCAGTTCCATTTGGGCGGCGCGATTGAAGGTTTCCTCACCCACGGTGGTGATGTAGCGTGCGCCGACCGTCAGCGTCGTCGTTACCCAATCCTGATCACCCACGTTCAAGCCGACGCCCTGACCATCTACCCCGGACTCATTGTAGCCGCCCATATTTGTCTTCATGATGGAGACACCGAGGAGCGGTTGGATGACGCTCGTGGATTCGCGGCTGAGCGGAATATCGCGGGTAACTTCATACATAAAACCGGCGACCCAACCGCTGGTGCTGCCGTTTGCGCGGTAGGAATCCCTTCCGAAGTTCACCGTGCGGTTCATCTTCGCTTGGTTAAGACCCATCACCCCTACCAGGGTGTGACCCCAACGACCCTTGGAGAAGCGTCCCATGAGGGTCAGGTAGTAGCTGTCCAGGTTGCCATCGACCGTGTCGGCGCAGCCCCCATCGAGATTGCCATACAACGCCGTAATGCCCGCCGCCACACTGACCGTCTCATCCACATCCATCTCCAGACCGACCGTACCACCCCACGCATTGTAGGTGAAGCCGGATTCGTAAGAGCCGCCGTCTTGAGCATTGGTGAAATCGCCCGTCGCCTCCAGCCAGAAGTGAGTGAAGGGCATGGACTCGTACGCGTAGTCGTTGTTCAGCCCCATCATCCCGGTGCGGTCGCGCATGCGCAGCATCTGTGAACGCAGAGCCTCCCTTTGCGCGGTTCCGAGAATCGGCACCGTGCTGCCGGCGACAGCTGCCAACGCCTTAGACGTTTCTTCGGTGTTACTACTCGGCTGGTTCACCATCCACGTCGCCACCTTCAGCAGGGCCGAGTCCGAGTTGGTCGAATTCTCCATGGCACCGCGAGCCGCCCTCCACAGCATGTCCGCGCCGGCCAGCGAGTTGCTGCTGTCGCCCGCCATGTTGACGAACACATTTGCATCCTGCGCCTCTCCGCTCACCACGATTCCGCGGTCCTCCTTGTAGGTGACCTCCACGTCCTTCCAGAAGATGAGGAAGGAGCCCTCGAGCTGAACCTTAATTTTGGCCCCGTCATCAAGCCCGGTGAAAGTCGTCTGCTGGTCAAATATCGCAAAGTCCTTCAAATCCTGCGGGTTGGTTATCCCAAACGGATTGGCGCCCACAGTACCCAAAACGAGGGTGGCCTCCGGATTCCAGTCCACCGTCTTCGCAGAAATCGCTGCGTCAACCTTGCTGCCCTGCAGATCGCCATCAGCCGCCGCTGCCAAATTGTAGAGCACCTCCAGCTTGCCGCCCTCGCTCACGGAGATCTGCCCCGCATTCAGCTGAGTGACGGCAGCGTATTCCTTGCCAAAGTCCTGAGCCTGCACGGTGAGCGTGCCGCCGTTTCCGACAGCCACCTGACCGTACGTCGCGACCTGCTTGCGGGTTTCGCTGGCCTCCTGATCCTCACCCCTGGCCTCTGCTTGACCGATCAGGGTGAGACTCCCCCCCTGCACACCGAGATTCACACTCCCGCTTCCCGCACTGTGCAGAATTTGGTCAACCTTTTCCCCGGCAACAGTGACAGATCCCACGCCGGTGAGAGAGCCGCTAAAGGTCGTCCAGACGAAGGAGTCCTCACTGTCGTCGATTGTGAGGTTGCTGTTGTCAAGCTCCAAGGTGCCTCCGACGCCTTGCTCGCCGCTGATCAAGCCACTCACCGTGCTGTCTTCACCCACCGTGAGCTTGCCGTAGCCGCTGCCTTCCTCGTCCTTCTTATCCAGCCAAACAGCTACGCCATTCAGCCTGTTTTTATTCAGGGCAAGATCGCCCTCCACGCGGAGAACGCCCTTACCGGATATGGTACCGCCACCCTGGGGGGAAGAGACTCCCTTGACATTGAGCTCGCCGTTGACTTCCAACTCAGCCGTTTCGTTGAAATCACCGAGAGTATTGACATCGAAGACACCGCTGATCGTCATCTTAGCGTCCCCGCCGGAGACACTGAGGATATTGGCACCGCTCTCCCGGCCATCCACGATGAGATGACCCGCGAGAACCTTCACCTCGCCGGCGCTCTTCAGGTTGCCGGTGATATGCAGATCCTCCGATCCCGTCTTCTCCAACGTGATGTTTCCGTTCCGAACGTCAATGCCACCCAATCCCCACTCGGCCACCTCTGCGTCCTGTTGGTCAATGGACACCTTCAGCTCACCGGTCTTCGATGTACGGGCATCCACGATGGAGAGCGTACCACGTCCTCCGTCGGTGCCGGAACTCAGATCCTTCAGCCTTAATTCAAGCGGCGCATCCTCCCCGTCCGTGAAGCTAACCGTCATATTCTCGTTCACGCGAACCTGCGTCCAGTGGTTGGGATGGGCGGGGTCGTTAAGCTGCTCAACGCGGGCATCGCCGTACATACTGGCCAGCCAGATGCCGAGCCCGTTCCTTAATTCGCCCGTGTTGACAAGCAGACGCAGGATGCCGCCGTTGCGCGCACTCGTATTGCCGGAAACGATATCGACCACGCCGTTAAACTCGATTACGCCACTACGAAAATCCTTAAACAGGAAGTGATTTTGGAACCATTCCCCCAGCGCAATATCATCCATTCCCTCAAGACCGTCAAAGCTGCCATTGCTGAACCAAAGGTCAAGATAACCATTGAACGTCCCGCTCTGGATATCCTCCACCGCCTCGTCAGTCAGGTAGAACTCAACCCTATCGTTGTTTTCAAGCTCCAGGTGTCCATTGCCGCCGTTGAAGCCCAGCATGTAGCTGCCGCCGGCCGGTGCTGCTCCGTGCGTCGTTGGACCGGTGATGTTGGAGGAACCGACCAAGAACGAGAACGCCCCATTCGTGAGGGTCACCTTCGATCCTGCTTTTATCCCGGTCACTTTGGTCGCAACAGCTTCATCCTCTGAGCCGGGATCAGGGAGCCCCGGACTCACGCTCTTCAGGTACGCTCCGTCCAGCCCACCCAAATTATTGGATCCCGATTCCACATGCACCTCAGCGGTCAGGTTTTCTGCGCCCCGCAAGTTACCCCCGCTCAGGTAGATAGACCTGGGCAACGGTTGGGGCTGGTCCTCACCCGGACCACTGGGAGGAGTCAGGAGTGCAAGGTCGTTACCGTTCAGATCAAGCGTGGAGGCGTCCGTTATGTGGATTGTCCCCCCATAGCCGAGAGAGGTAGGATCCGTGATCACCACAGCACCGCCGCCACTGATATCCATGCCCGCAGTGCTTCCTTCACTGGCCTTGCCATCCAGCACAAGCGTTCTGCCGGATGCCACATTCAGCAAATGTGTTCCCTCAGTCGCATCCCCGGATCCCCAATTGATGAAGGCGTCCGTCGCTTCGTCGTCCCCTGTCGAGGTGCCGACAGGTCTCAAGGTAAAGGTGCCGGTCCCCCCCTCGGCAATATCGATGGTGTAGCTGCTCCTTTCCAGATTCCCATCCTCATCACGGACCCGAGTCGGCGCTCTGAGAGTGAAATTGGGGGCAACGAGGGTGTAATCCCCCGCATTTTCGCCCACCACGATCCCACCCAAGTACATATCGAAGTTGGCACTCACCACACCGGCGTTCCCTATTGTCGGGCTACCCGCTACACCGGCCTCATACGCCTTGTACTCGATGTTATATTCCTTCATCGCGGCCTCGTACCGTCTCACACTGTCCTCGTAATCCTCCAAGGCGGCCTCATACGCATCCTCATTGCCCTCAAAGTCCTTAGGATTGGGCTTCTTGGGTTCCTCAGGGAGCTGAGGTTTGTCAACGCGGCGCTTTGTACCGGCGGCCACGAAGCGCAACTTGTTCCAAGTCGCGCCATGATTCTCGCCGTAAAGGTCTGCCACGTCTCCTTTCCGAGGGTCGAAATACCTGTTTGCCGGGTCATCGTCGTAATACTGGTCAGCCACGATCGTCTCGGCTCCCTTACCGTCCGGGTTATTGGGATGAGTACTGAAGAGAGCATACAACCCGGCTTCTCCGCTATCCTGCCCGCCGTTCGTACCCGACCTCAGAGAACCCGCACAGCCTACTACGTACTCGTTCGCGAATTTGAGGAGGTAAGAATACGACACCTTGACTTGCAGCCAGTCGATGTGATAGGGATCCGAAACATCCCCACCACTTGCCCAGAGGACATCCAGTCCTGTCCAGAATGAATCCGGTCCGAGGGAACCTGCGCCCGCAGTGGTGTACCACATCCCATTGGAATCGCGTTTGCCTTTTTGGAAGAAAGCAACCTTATTGCGCACATTTCCATACTTGTCCTCTCGGAGCAATCCGTCCGGGTTCCACACCAGATCATACCCTTGCGAGGGGTAGACGGAACTAAGAGTGACGTTGAAGGCGGCAGCAGTAAGCCACCAACCATAACCTGAGTTCGTAACCGTATCCCCTTGCTCCCTGATGGCTTTCGGCGTGAATGTGACCTGGAAATCGTGTCTATTCTCGTTCTCATTGAACTCGTCTCTAGTCGAGCCAAAGGTGATAATATGTTGCTGATCCTTCACGACAAAATTGACAACCCATGTCTGATCACGTGTCAATCCTTCCTCTAAGCCGAGGGCCCTTCTGAGGTCGAGCTTAACCCACTCGGTCCCTTCCTCAAGAGTCCAATATTTGCTGATGTCAACACCCTCCTTGATGAAAGTCTTAGACTCCCACGTTCTTGCTTGAGCGACAGGCATAGCAGCCAACAGAGCTGCGAGGAGACCCAAAGGTAAGTGCAGTTTCATTACTGAGTGTAGTTTGATGGTTAGCAGAGCCCGAGGCACAAGGAGAGCATACGCACCCCGGACCCCCCACAAGGCTTCCCGCAGTGTACCCCTTTTCAGGGGAGATGTCCATCATTTTTTTCGATTTTTCAAAAAAATATCACGTCCGGAGCGAGAAAAAGGACCCACAATAGGTGGGTAACGGCATATTATGGAGCATAAACCCATGATTATTTACGATTTACGATTTACGATTTAGAAATTTGGCTCGCCTCCGGCTCGCGAGGATGCGAAGCCAGCGCGGGAGGCGAATCATGAAACCGCGCGCGGAGGTAGTTACAAAGGGACGGGGCGCCTGGCGGCGCCCATGTACGATGTACGATTGAAAAACTCGCGCGCCTGCGGCGCGGGGGAGCGGAGCAGGAGCGGGAGGTGAAATTATGAAATCGCGCGTGGAAGGGTTCAGCTGGGGAGGGGGAAGTTGCGATTGAAGGCGCTGACTTCTTGGCGCAGGGCATCGTAAGCATCGGGGGATGGCTGAGTTTTCTGCTCGGCAAGGATGGAGAGGCAGCGGTCGATGAAGAGAGCCACCTGGCAGACATCTTGCTCCTTCATGCCGCGAGTGGTGACCGCGGGGGTGCCGATGCGGATGCCGGAGGGGGTAGAGGTGCTGCCCTTGTCAAAGGGAATAGCGTTTTTGTTGACGGTGATGCCAACTTTGTCGAGGGCAACTTGAGCCTCGGCGCCGTTGAGACCCTTCACGCTGACATCCACGAGGAAGCAATGATTATCCGTGCCGCCGGCGACGATACGGTAGCCGAGTTCGGAGAGTTTGGCCGCCATGGCCTTGGCGTTACTGACAATCTGGGCGGCATAGGTGCGGAACTCAGGCTTGAGAGCCTCGCCGAGGCAGGCAGCTTTGGCAGCGATGACGTGCATGAGCGGCCCTCCCTGCATACCGGGGAAAGTGGCGCTGTTGAGTTTCTTGGCCCATTTTTCCTTGCACATGACCAGCCCGCCGCGCGGACCGCGAAGGCTCTTGTGCGTGGTGGTGGACACGAAGTCGGCGTACGGAACAGGGGAGGGATGAACCCCCGCCGCCACGAGGCCGGCGATATGCGCCATATCCACGAACATGATGGCGCCCACTTCATCGCAAATCTGGCGGATGCGGGCGAAATCGATGGTACGCGAGTAGGCGGAGGCGCCGGCGAGGATGAGCGCGGGCTTCACCTCGCGAGCCTTGGCAGCCAGGGCATCGTAGTCAATGCATTCGGTCTCAGGGCTCACGCCGTAGTGCTCCACCTTGTAAAGCTTGCCGGAGAAGTTGGCGAAGAAGCCGTGCGAAAGGTGTCCGCCATGAGCCAGATCCATGCTCAGGATGGTATCGCCGGGTTGCAAGCAGGCCAGGTACACACTCATGTTGGCCTGGGAACCGGAGTGGGCCTGCACGTTCACATGTTCGCAGCCGAAGAGAGCCTTCGCGCGGTCGATGGCGAGCTGCTCGACCTTGTCCACCACCTCGCAGCCGCCGTACCAGCGCTTGCCGGGGTAGCCCTCGGCATACTTGTTGGTGAGCACGGACCCCTGCGCTTCCATGACGGAGGGGGAGGCGAAGTTCTCGGAGGCGATGAGCTCGATGTTGTTGCTCTGGCGCCGGCGTTCCTCCTCGATGTAGCCGGCGAGCTCCGGATCACTCACTGCCAGAGGAGAGCCACTCGCCTTCAGGACGCGCTGCACGTGCCGCCCGCCCTCAAACTCTGCACTGAGCCACGCCTGCAGGATATCGTCCAAATCGTCCGTCGTGATGAAAGCCGAGGCGAGGCACATGACGTTGGCATCATTGTGCTGACGGGAGAGCGCGGCAATCTGCGGGGTACGCACCAAGGTGGCCCGTACGCCGCGCCAGCGGTTGGCCGCAATGCTCATCCCCAGCCCGGAAAAGCAGATGAGAATGCCGCGATCCGCCCGGCCATCCACCACGCGCCGGCATACCTCATTCGCGTAGTCCGAGTAGTCGCAGGATTCCCGGCTCATGGTTCCGATATCATCTATCGTATATCCCCATTCCCTGAGCATTTCCACCGCCGCTTCCTTCAAATCAACTCCCTTGTGGTCTGCTCCGATGACTATGCGCTGCTTTGTATTCATACGCCGGTTATTATATAGCGCGCGCGGAAAATGTCAACGCAAACGCAAGGCAAACGCATTGAAAATGCGTTTGCCCATGTACGATGTACGATGGACGATGTACGATTTGGGAATTTAGCGCGCCTGCGGCGCGGGAATTTCGCGAAGCAGACGCGAGCTGAATGTGATGAAACTGTGCGCGGAGGGGTAGTTACAAAGGGACGGGAAGCGAAGCGGGAGCGCAGCGAAACTCTCAAAATATTGCGTGTTGTCAATTAGAATGGTTTATGGGTACGCGATGCCAACTTGCCGATTTTTTTCGTCCGTCGTAAATCGTAAATTATGAACATATTATGCTATATTAAGCGCCGATAACTGCGTGTTGGGATCGCTTTTTCTTGGGACGGATGTGGCGTTTGCCCATGTACGATGGACGATGTACGATGTACGATTTGGGAATTTAGCGCGCTGGAGGCGCGGGAATTTTCTTGGGACGGATGTGGCGTTTGCCATTACTTTATTGACAAAATTCGGTGACGCCGTTATGCTCAGGTTATGCGGTTCATCGTGCTTTTAGCTCTGGTTGTTGTCCATGTGGTGTGGGCGGAGCCGCTGCGCGTGGCAAGTCTGCACCCGCTGCTCAGCGAGATGGCGCGGCGCGTGGGGGGGGAGGAGGTAGAGGTGGTGGATCTGTTTCCGCGCCACGGGGAGCTGCATCGTTTTGAACCCGGCGCGCGGGAGCTTGCGCATGCCGCGCGGAGTCGGCTGCTGCTGGCCTGTGGCAAGGGCGTGGAGCCGTACTTGAATGCCCTGCGCGAGAGTTTTTCGGCAGCTGATCCGCCGGTGCGCGTGCTGGAGCTCGGGGAGGCCGCACCGGATGTGATGACGCCGGAGGGAGCCGCCGACCCGCATTGGTGGAATGCACCGGAAAATATGAAGCGAGCCGCCTACATGCTGGCCATGGCGCTGGGGGAAGAAATGCCCGAGAAAAGAGAGGCGATACGGGCGAGGCTGACCGCGTATGCGCAGGCAATGGATGCCCTCACCCGCGAGGCGCGGCTGGCGCTGGCAGGAGTGCCGGCAGAGCGGCGCACACTCGTGACGGAGCACGCCGCCATGTGTCATTTTTGCGCGGCTTTTCGCTTGCATCCCGTGGCGGTGCAGGGTGCGGCCGTGGAGAGCGAGGGGGACATGGCGAGCGTGGCGCAGTTGATCCGCGAATTGCGCCGCCGAGGGGTGCGCCGCGTGTACGCTGAACTGCGTGAGGCGCCGCGTTTTCTGCAGAATATCGCCGAATCTGCCGATGCCTCCGTGGGGGAATTATCCATGGACGGCGTCGTGCCCGGGCAGCCGTCGTACGAGACCATTTTTCGAGCAAACCTGCGTGCCATACGCGAGGGGTTGATGGATGAGCAAAGATGATCATGAAGCATCCCATAGCCGCGATAGGGTATGCCCTGCTGGGAGTCGTTGCAGCAGGGGCGCCGCTGCTGTATTTTGCGAAGCTGCCCGCGCCTGAAGCTGGGAAAGAAACGACCCCTGCGGCGGAGGCGGCGATGGTGTCCACCCCCGTGCTGGTGCGCAGCACGGAAGGGGCTGAGGAGATCTGCATACGCCGCGAGGGTCGGGAGATTCTGCGCCTGACACCCGACTGCAATGGCATGTGGTGCGGCACGCTCCCGCTGCCCGACGTTTCTCCGGGTACCGTGGTGGAACTGGAGGTGCAGACCCGGTGGACAAACGCGCTTCCCGCCAACAAGGCCATCACCATAGAAATCATGCCGCCCGGTCGGCGCGCTGTGTCGGATACGCAGTGGACTGATACCGGCGCGGGCGAGCTGCACGCTATCTTTATCTTCCGATGGTAAATCACCACGATCACGTATGCTGGGGCGCCGCCAACCCGAACCACCACCCGCATGAGTTGCAGGTGCGAGGCTTGAGCGCGTCCTACTCCTCGCGCATCCGCCCGGCGCTTGTCGGGCTGAACTTCAGCATCCATTGCGGGCATACGCTGGCGCTGATCGGTCCCAACGGCGCGGGGAAATCGACATTGCTCAATGTGCTGGCGGGCATCATGCCGCCCACCGGGGGAGAGGCGCTTTGGGACGGCAAACCGCTGCATTGCACACGGCGCGAAGTCGCCTGGCTTCCGCAGCGCAGCCAGGTGGATCTCTCCTTCCCCATCACAGTGCGCGAGTTGGTGGAAATGGGGCGCTACCCCTCCCTCGGCCCATGGCGATCCACGGGAGAGCACGATGCCCTCATCGTCGATAAAGCCCTGCACACCCTGCGCATAACCGAGCTGCAGCAGCGGCAGATCAGCGAGCTTTCCGGCGGGCAGCTTCAGCGTGCTTTTTTGGCGCGCGCCCTGGCGCAGGAGGCGCATATCCTGCTGCTGGATGAACCATTTACCGGGCTGGATGCGCCGGGGACGAGCGAACTGGGCACACTGCTCGGTGAGCTAGCGCACGAGGGCAGGCTGGTCATCGCCAGCTACCACGATGTGGAGCACGCCGCGCGCTATTTCGACTATGCGCTGTTGCTGCACCGCGAGCAGGTGGCATTCGGTCCCTGTGCACAGACATTGACGCCGGAAAATCTTCACCGAGCCTACTCATGAACGACTTTCTTCAATATCTCACCGAGCCCGTTGCACTGCGCACGCTGTGGAGCTGCGTCGTCATCGGATTTGTGGACGGGTATGTGAGTGCGCTGGTGGTGCTGAGGCGTTCGTCCCTGCAAATCGGGGCGGTGAGCTGCGCGCTGCTGCCGGGCATTGCCCTGGGTATCCTGATTTTCGGGCTGGGGCAATGGAGTGCGTTGATCGGCGCGGTGGTGGCGGGTCTGCTGGTGGGGCTCAGTTCGCTGTTTGTGGCGCGCAGTTCCGCATTGCATCACGATGCTGCACTCTCCATTATTCACTCCGCCGCCTTTGCGCTCGGCTACGTCATTCTCGTGCGCCTCGGGCTGCAGCAGAGGGTGGATGATTGGTTGTTCGGCAATATTTTGAGCATGAGCTTTGCCGATCTCTGCGTGGCCTATGCCATCGGCGCGCTTGCTCTGCTGGGCATCACGATTTTCAAGCGTCCGCTGCTCCTGTGGCTCTTTGACCCGCGCACGGCCACCAGCTTGGGACTGCCGACCCGAACGATCAGCTATGCCGTGTACGCGCTCATCGTGTTGGCGCTCGTTTCCTCGCTGCAGGCGGTGGGGGCGCTTCTCACCCTGGGGTTGCTGGTGGCGCCGGCGGGCATCATGCGTCTGCTCACCAACCGCGCCTCCACGATGTTCCTGGGCGCTGGCTTGATCGGAGGCGGTTGCTCGGCGCTCGCCTTTTTCCTTTCCTATCCGCTGAACCTGCACCTCGGCGCCACTATTATTTTGCTGCTGGGCGTCGTGTTTTGCATCGCCTGGCTCTTGGGGAAAGGAAAACAACAAACGCATTGAAAATACGTTGACCATTTACGATTTACAACACGCACGACGGCTGTAAGTGCGTATGGACAGCGCGGATGCGCTGCCCGAAGGGCGAACCGGCAGGGTGGTGCCGGTGAGTCAATTTACGATTTGGAAAATTCGCGCGCCTGCGGCGCGGGGAAGCGGAGCAGGGGAGAGCGGAATGTGATGAAGCTGTGCGCGGGGGTGGTTAGAAAGGGGCGGAGGCGGCGGGACGCCGCCTATGTACGACGGACGATGTACGATGTACGATTTGGAAATTCGCGCGCCTGCGGCGCGGGGGAATCAGAGCGGGCAGTAGCAAATGCGCAGGGGGATGGTCGGGACATGAGCCGCATGCAGGTCGGCCATGATGGAGCAGAACTGCTGCCAAGCGGCCGGATCCGGAGTGGAGATGCAGCCTTCCGACCCGTAACGCTCTGCAAAGTGCACCATGAGAAAGGTGCGTCCGGTGCCGGGTGGGTCGGGCACACGAAAGCCGCGTAATTTGCCGGTGCGCTCGGTGCCCAGCTCGGTGTTGCCGATGTTCGGGAAGCAGGTGTCCGGGAGGTCGGCAGGATTGTAGGCTCCCCACGTTGTGTCGTCCGGGACGAGTCCGGCGCGGGCAAAAGGGCTGTTTGCGCTCATCCACCCACCGGTTTGCACGGGCATTTCGAGCAGCAAGCGGTGCAGGGCAGTGGAGCGTAAACGCAGCACGCCGAGGCGTACGCAGCCGGAGGCGCACAGGGAACGACGCTGCTCCTCACGACGAACGGGATTCGCGCTCACGGCGTAGAAAATGACCTCGGTATGTACGCCTAACATTTACGATTTACGATTTACGATTTACGATTTGGGAAATTCGCACGCCTGCGGCGTGGGGAAGCGGAGCGAATGCAGAACGGAATTTTGAAAGCCATGCGCGGGAGTGGTTAGAAAGGGGCGGGGGCGCCTGGCGGCGCCTATGTACGATTTACGATGTACGATTTGGAAGTTCCCGCGCTTGCGCGCGAATTTTCGATGCGTTTGCGTGGGGGATTATTGCAGAGCTTTGAGGCGGCGTGCGGTGAGCAGCGTGGTTGAGAGCGATTTGCGCAGCGTGTTCACCAGCTCGATGTCCGCCTGAGCTGTTGCGATGGTACGGCCGATTTGTTCGGATTGCTCGAAGTCGGCCAGCTCTGCGACGAGGCAGGACTCCAGCGCGGCAATGCGGCGCGATACGAAGCGTTCCATGGCTTCACCCACTTTCTTTTTCCATGCATCGAGTCGTACCGCGATATTTTCACGCCCCACACGCCGCCACTCGGGCACAGTCTTGTTGTAGCTGTAGGAGCGGTTGATCATACCCAGGAAAGTCGTTTCTTTCAGCTCCCCCAGGGGGATGGGACTGCAATCCAGCGGCACGTGTTCCCACGCGTTGAGCACGGCTTTCACGTAATCCTTCTCAATCTCTTCAGCCGGGCGGTGTTTCAATATAGCGGCGCATTGAGCAATTTTTTCCTTCTCCAACTCGGTGAGCTCACATATTTTTGCGGGTGAGAGCACGTGCGTTTCCTGCTCAGCCGTCAGATCGCCCAAATCATTCTCAGCCTTGGCGCGGATGCGATTGAGCTCCTGCGCGAGCATGTTTTGCGTCATCCAATCCGCGGGGAAATAGCCGTCCACCGCGAGGTCGAGGATGGCGTCCAAGCGGTTATTGAGCGCCTGTTTCGCCTGGTCAGCGAGGTATCCGCAGCGCAGACGTCCATCGTGCAGGTTGCTGCTTTCGATCGATTCGCGCAGGCGAGCGGCATCGATAAGCCCGTGGACGGAAGCCTGGATTTCGTGCACGTGCGAGATGTGCGTGCGGCTCTGTGCCGCAAAATCCTTGAGCCGGTTGTCCAGCCCTTCCAATGTCTTGAGCAGGTAGTCCGCCGAGTTGCGCTGCAGCGTTATCTCCGGGTGGCTCAGGTCGGCCAGCACCTCATTCTCCAGCGCATCGAGGTTGGAATCGCGGCGAGAGGGGGTGTCGGCAGAATCGGGGAGCTCCGCGTCGTGCTGCGCATCGAGTTGCCACCAAGCAAGCCCGGCATTGACCCACGAGCCGGGAATGACCTTCCGGATAAAGTCGCCGAGCTGTTTTTGGGTGGTGATTTGCTGGACTTCCTGCTGTTGCTCCTGGTCGGCGGGGGAGAGCCAGAATTGGGCCTCGATGCGGTTCTGCACCACGCGGATGGGGCGCTGGGAGCGTTCCATGGCGGCGCGCAGGTAGTCGCGCGTATCCGGCGTGAGCGCGGCGAAGGAACTCTGCACCAGCAGGAAGTAATCCGCATTTTCATTCATCCACTCATGCAGCTCTTCATCGTGCCAGTTGGACGTGAGGCCATCCATGCCCGGCATATCGATGATGCCGATGCCGGCCTTGAGCAGGCGGGCTTTTGGTTCTACCAGGAAGATGGCGGCGCAACCGGCGCTGGTGTGCCCCTGCGCCCAAGCATCCAGATTCGCCTGGGTGATGTTGCGGCGGTCAATCGAAACTTTCTCGTGAAATTCGGGAGGAGCAATGTGGCGCAAGTAGTCGATGACCAGCTCAAAGAGCTCCTGCTCGCTCAGCGAATCTGCCGCCAGTGGGGAAAACAACTCCATGCGCTCTGTGCCGTCATCGCTCGCCAAGATAATCATGGGCAGGCGCGTCGTTTCCAGTCCCAATTTGGTGGCGCACAGGTTGCGGCGTGACAAGCAGTTGGTGAGCGTGGATTTTCCGCTTTTCACCGACCCGATGGTTGCCATGAGCAACAGCTTGGAATCGAAGCGCGCCAGACTGCGCCGTATTTCTCGACTCCCACGTGTCAGCACGGCACGCAGCTCGGGACTCGCCTCGCTCATCCCCTCGATTCTGTCGGCATACCCCCGCGCTTCTTCGCACAATGCTTTGAGTTGCTCGTCCATCATGGCTTCAGAATAGAGGAAACGCCCGTGCTTGTCAAGTTGCTTCAATGGACAAACAAGGCAACCGCATTAAAAATGCGGTTGCCTATGTACGATGTACGATGTACGATTTGGGAAATTCGCACGCCTGCGGCGTGGGGAAGCGGAGCAGGGGAGAGCGGAATGTGACGAAGCTGTGCGCGGACGTGGTTACAAAGCGGCGGAAAGGCGGGAGCGCCTGGCGGCGCCCGGAGGCAGACGGGGTCTGCCTATGTACGATGTACGATGTACGATTTGGGAAGTGAGCGCGCGTTGCGCGGGATTTGGCGGAGCAGGCGCGGGAGGGATGTGAGGAAGCCGTGTACGGGCGTAGTCAGAAAGGGGCGGGGGAGCCCATGTACGATGTACGATTTGGAAATTCGAGGACGGCGGGGATTATTCTTGCAAGATGTCTTGCTCGCTCAGTCTTCCGCCGTCATTCCATGCGCCAAACATTTCGCCACGGCGGGTGAAATCAATAAACTTTGCGAGGCGTCGGGCGAAGAGATCCGGTTGCTTGCGTTTGATCTGAATGGTATCAATGCGCACGCGACGATACAGCTCCGGAAAAGAACGAAAATTCCGCCACACGACTTGATCGGCACGCAACGCTGCCAGGATATCCTCGGCAATGCAGAAGCGCCGCGCGCGGGACAACGCTTCGCTGCCGGCAGGTGTCATAAGACCGAGGCGTATCAGGCGAGCGCAACGAGCTTTGTTGAGCTCACTCCAGTTGGAAGCAGAACCCGGGCGGCGGGGAGAAAAGCGCTGCCGGGTCACCCCATCCTCCATACGCCGCACCACGCTGTCGATCCACCCGAAGCACAACGCCTCTTCCACGGCATCCAGATAGGACAGGGCAACCGGTGCGACCTGAGCGACTCGTGTCACCTGCACCCAGCATTCTCGGGCGTGCGCAGCATGCTGAACGTACCAATGCCGCAAACCTGTGCGGTCCAACCCATCCAATTTGGCAGAGAAAGACATTTACGATTTACGATGTACGATTTGGAAATTCCCGCGCTTGCGCGCGAATGTGGCGAAGCAAGTGCGAGCGGAATGTGATGAAGCTGTGCATAGACGTAGTTACAAAGCGGCGGGAGGCACATCCATCTCAAGGAAAAAAGCGATCCCAATATGCAATCCATGTACCATTTACGATTTGGAAGTTCCTGCGCTTGCGCGCGAAATTTTTTGATGCGTTTGCCGTGTTAGTTGGCACGGTCGGCGGCGTTGATTTTCGCCATGGATTCCATAATGCGGTCGTTCACGCTGTGGAGCAGCATACCGTCAGCCATGCGGCAAGCGTTCAGGATGGCGGTAGCATTTGCGGAGCCGTGGGCGATGATGGACACGCCATTGACGCCCATGAGCGGGCAACCTCCCACGCTGTCCGCGCTCATACTCGTTGCGATGCGGCGGAAGACCTTACGCATGGCAAGTGCGCCGAGCATGGCAAGGGGACTCTCCTTGATGCCGGCCTTGAGCCAGTGCGAAAAAGCTTTGGCAGTAGCCTCCACGCTTTTGAGGAGGATATTCCCCGTAAAGCCGTCAGTGAGGGCCACATCGAGCTCCGTTTCGAAGAGATCGTGCCCTTCGCAATTACCGGTATAGTTGAAGGGGAGCAGTTCCCTCTCGTTGAGACTTTGCAGGAGGTGGTGCGCCTCTTTGGAGAACTCGCTGCCCTTGCAGTCCTCGGTGCCATTGCTCATCACCGCCACATTCGGCATGGGGCGGCTGTAGATGTAGCGCGCCATCATGGCGGACATGACCGCGTAGCCCACCAGGTGACTGGGCTTGGCATCGGGATTGGCCCCTGTATCGCTCACCAACACATAGCCGTGGACGCTGGGCATGGGGGAGACAATGCCGGCGCGCTCTATGCCTTCCAGCAGACGCAGCTTGATGGTACTGGCAGCCACGGCGGCTCCCGTGTTGCCGGCGGATACCACAGCATTGCACTCTCCGCTCTTCACAAGATCGACGGCCATGCTCATGGAAGAGTTTTTCTTCTGGCGTACGGCAGCCAGACCACTCTCTTCCATGGACACTACCTCCGGCGCGTGCAGGATCTCGATTCGTGGATTTGAGCCGATGCCTGATGCATCGCACGCACGGCGCAGGGTCGTTTCATCGCCTACCAAGTAGAGTTTTTCGAGAGAGCTGAGATGCTCCAGCGCCAGCTTCGCACCATCAATATTGATTTGCGGTGCGTTATCACCCCCCATGGCATCCAATGCAAGTTTCATGATTCCGCTAGGCTGCTAGACTGCTTGAGCGTACTCTACCATCCCACGCAAAAATGTCAATGAAAAAGAAGAGAGAGACTGACCATTTACGATTTGCGATGTACAACACGCACGACGGCCCCGATGAGGGCGCACGCGTTAGCGGGCGGTAAGTGCGTATGGACAGCGCGGATGCGCTGCCCCGCAGGGGCGAACTGGCAGTGTGGTGCCAGTGAGTCAATTTGGGAAATTCCCGCGCTTGCGCGCGAAGTTGGCGAAGTTTGCCGTTTTGCTGGCTTATTTTCTTCATCCGTAGGGAATGCATGAGGAATGGGTTGAATGAGCTCGGAGAAGATTTTATTGGGACACGTGTGGGACGGATTTGGCTGATGGCAATTTTTTCTTGCTTTTTCGTTCCGCTTCGCTTACTAATGGGGCGTATGGAAGCAGGGACACAAACCGGAGATGCATTGCGCTGGCCGGCAGAGTGGGAGACGCAGGAGGCTGTGTGGCTCACCTGGCCGCACCGCACTGAATTGTGGAATGGCGGTCTCGACGAACTGGAGCAACATTTTGCGCGACTCGTCGTAGCCATTGCTCAGCGAGCTTGTGTACGTCTCAATGCCGCCTCCGATCTCCACTCCCGCATTCGCCGCCTGCTTCCTTCCGTATGCAATGTTGAGCTTTTCGATCATCCGAGCGATGACGTTTGGTGCCGTGACCACGGTGCAATCTTTGTGCAGCGTCGTGATGGTTCGCTGCAAGCTGCCAACTGGCGCTTCAATGCGTGGGGCGGCAAGTTCCCGCCGTGGGACAAGGATGATGCGATTGCTCCGCTCATGGCTGCCTCCCAGCACATTCCCTGTCTGAGCAGCGAGATGATTTTGGAGGGCGGCGCCATTGAGGGCAACGGCACAGGGCTGGTGCTCACCACCGAGGCGGTTCTGCTCAACCCCAACCGCAACCCTTCCGTCAGCAAAGCCGATGTGGAGCGTGAGTTGTATCGCATGCTCGGCACGAAGCGCGTGTTTTGGCTGGGCTCGGGTATCGAGGGCGATGACACCGATGGGCACATCGACGATATGGTGCGCTTTGTGCGCGAGGATGCTGTGGTGGCGGTTTGCGAAGACAACCCGGCGGCGCCCAATTACCGTGCCCTCGCGGAAAACAACGAGCGTTTGCAAGACCTGCGCACGCTCTCCGGCTCCCATGTGGAGGTGATTCCTCTGCCCATGCCTTCCCCCCTTATCCGGACGGACTGGCGACTGCACCAATTGCCGGCCAGCTATGCAAATTTCCTCATCTGCAACGGCGCTGTTCTAGTCCCCATTTTCGGCCGCGACAAGCAAGACGACACTGCATTGGGAATCCTTCGCGAGGCTCTTCCGGGTACTCAGGTCATCGGCATCGATGCGCGACCCTTTGTGCTGGAAGGCGGCGCCATTCACTGCTTGACCCAGCAGCAAACGCATTAGGAGATGCGCTTGCTCATTTACGATTTACGACGGAGGCAGACGGGGGCGGCCCATGTACGATGTACGATGTACGATGTACGATTTGGAAATTCCCGCGCTTGCGCGCGAGCTTGGCAAAGCAGGAGCGGGAAGTGAGTCATGAAGCCGTGTATGGGCGTGGTTAGAAAGGGGCGGGGCGGCTGACGCCGCCTATGTACGATGTAGGATGTACGATGTAGGATGTACGATGTACAACACGCACGACGGCCCCGATGAGGGCGCACGCGTTAGCGGGCGGTAAGTGCGTATGGACAGCGCGGATGCGCTGCCCCGCAGGGGCGAACTGGCAGTGTGGTGCCAGTGAGTCAATTTGGGAATTCGCGCGCGTTGCGCGGAGGAGTGCGGAGCAAAAGCGACGCGGAATTTTGAAAGCCATGCTCGGACGTAATTACAAAGCAGCGGGAGAGCATGGCGGCGCCCGGAGGCAGACGGGGTCTGCCTATGTACGAAGTACGATGTAGGATGTACGATTTGGATTATAGTGCGTTGCAGGCGCGCGAACTTATCAAATCGTAAATGGATTGCATGTTGGGATCGCTTTTTCTTGGGGCGGATGTGGGCGTTTAACCCGCGAATTTAAATTCACTTGCCAAAGGGGGCGAGGGCTGGTAAACTTGGCGAGTCACGCTCCGATAGCTCAGTTGGATAGAGCACAAGCCTTCTAAGCTTGGTGTCCCGCGTTCGAGTCGCGGTCGGAGTGTTCTTGAAGGAAAGAGGCGCCGGGGTTTACGACAATTGAGCGGTAAGTTTGAAGTGGAGTTTTGCCACATCTCTCAGGCGAGAGGAGCCATGCAGGGCGACAAAGCGGCGTGCGGCATCCAGGACATGGGGAGCGCAGCCCAATGGAAGTTCGCACTTCGCCGCTCGGGCAGTCTTGTTCATCCACTCGACAAAACGCGCGCGCGCCAGAATAGAGGCGGCGGCCACGGCGATGTCCTGCTCGGCTCGTGGGTATTGCTCGAGCTGTACGGGCAGATGGTACTGGCCGAGTGCGCGACGCAGAACCCACTCATTGGCGAATTGGTCGCTGAGCGCGCGGGGGCAGGCGGGAACCTTCGCGTGCAGAGCAGCAATGACGCGGGCGTGCCCCCAGGCGAGGAGTTTGTTGAGGTTGCCCATTTGGGTGTAGAGATCATTGTAGCGGGCGGGACCGATGCAGAGCACTTCGAAGGCCATGCCGGGGAGGTTTTTAATTTGCTCCGCCATGTGGGAAATTTGAGCGTCACTGCTGATCAGTTTGCTGTCTTTGCATCCGATGCGCATGAGAGGTTCAGCGAGCTGCGCATCGGCATATACGCCCGCCACGACCAGCGGACCAAAGTAATCGCCCTTGCCACTCTCATCCACTCCGAAATGCTGGGAAATGGGGGGGAGTTGTGCATCGTCGCTCGGCGTTGAAAGAGCCTCCGGCAGCATGAGACGCAAGAAATCCTGCGTGCCGCGTCCCTGCACAACCAGACGGCGTCGCTTGGCGAAATAGGACACATTCACATCCATCCCTTGAAAACTGAAGAGGGCGTATTCGCGCTGTTGGGGGCAAAAAGCGGGAGAAGAGTTCAGGCGAGCCTGGAGTTGTTGTGCCGCAGCCTCGGTCAATTCGCCGCTGTATTGATTGTCCATGCCGCTTAGCATCTACCCAATTCGCATCTTGGTCAACCCCAAAATTACGCCTTTGAACCTACCAATTGGGCATGTTGACACAAAAAAATAGGGCAAAGGCGTTTTTTTTGTGTGACAAATGACTGGAAATGCGCTATCTTACGCACAGCCTTATTCATCATAAAGCAAACACACCATGTCAAAAACAATTACAAAAAGAGAGTTGGTCAACAAGATCTGCACCGAGCTGAATGGCAACCTCACCCAGACAGATGTGCTGGAGGTGATCCAGAAAGCGGTGGAGCTTATCACGGCTTCGCTGGGAGCGGGCGATCGAGTTGTGCTGCGTAACTTCGGCACCTTCGTGGTGAAAGAAGTGAAGGCCAAAGTTGGTCGTAATCCCAAGGATCCCGCCAAGGATGTCCCCATTCCCGCGCGCAAGGTCGTCAAGTTCAAGGTGGGCAAGACTCTGAAAGAGACAGCCGCCAAGAGCTAAGACTAATTGCTGAAATACCATTCCGGGAGCGCAGTCATCCATGTGGCTGCGCTCTTCTTTATATCCACATAGGACAAACGCATTTGGATGAAGCGAAAAAGTAGGGAAAATTCTCCATCGTAAATCGTCCATAGGCGTCGCCAAGCTCTCCCGCCACTTTGCAATTACGTCCGAGCATGGCTTTCAAAATTTCGCGTCGCTCCTGCTTCGCTCTCCTCCGCGCAACGCGCGCGAATTTTCAAATTGACTCACTGGCACCACCCTGCCAGTTCGCCCCTGCGGGGCAGCGCATCCGCGCTGTCCATACGCACTTACCGCCCGCTAACGCGTGCGCCCTCATCGGGGTCGTCGTGCGTGTTGTACATCGTACATCGTACATCGTACATGGGCCGCCCCCGTCTGCCTCCGTCGTACATGGCAAACGCATTTCCAATGCGTTTGCTGGTGTTTTCCTTGCTTATGTTGTAGTTCTGCGCTATGATAAAGGCATCAAGAATATGTCGAGTACATTCGGAGAGCTTTTTCGAGTCAGCACGTGGGGCGAGTCCCACGGGGCGGGGATTGGCGTGGTGATAGATGGGTGTCCGCCGCGAGTGCCGCTCACCGTAGAAACAGTAGGCGCGGAGCTTGCCCGTCGGCGGCCGGGGCAGAGCGAATTGACAACCCCGCGCAAGGAAAGCGACACGCCGGAAATCCTCAGCGGCGTGAGCGATGACGGGCTGACGCTGGGAACGCCCATCGCCATTTTGGTGCGCAATGCAGATGCGCGCAGCTCTGCCTACGACGAGATGCAGCACACCTATCGCCCTTCGCACGCAGATTACACGTACGACGCAAAATACGGCATACGTGCGTGGGCCGGCGGTGGACGAGCGAGCGCACGGGAAACCATCGGGCGCGTGGCAGCCGGGGCTGTGGCCAAGGCGGCGCTCGCGCAACTCTGTCCGAAGCTGGAGGTGCTGGCGTGGGTGGAGCAGGTGGGCGACATACACTGTACGTTGCCCGCGCAGCAAGTGCAAGCGTGCGTGGTAGAAGCCAATCCCGTGCGTACGGCCGATCTCGCCGTGGCTGAGGAGATGCAGCGCGCCATTACCGAAGCGCGCAGCAAGGGAGACTCCTTGGGCGGCGTGGTGGCATGCGTTGTGCGGCACGTACCGGTGGGGTTGGGTGATCCCGTTTTCGACAAGTTGGAAGCCACGCTCGGTCATGCCATGCTGAGCATCCCCGCGTGTAAGGGGTTTGAGGTGGGGAGCGGTTTCCGCGCGGCTCTGCTGACGGGCTCGCAGCACAACGACGCATTTTACATGAGCGGCGACCAAGTGCGCACGCGTAGCAACAACTCCGGCGGCATTCAGGGTGGCATCAGCAATGGCGAGGATATCCTGATGCGACTCGCATTCAAACCAACCGCCACCATTATGACCGAGCAGGAGACAGTGACGGATACGCACCAGCCCGCCGTTCTGCGCGGCAAAGGGCGGCATGACCCCTGCGTCCTGCCGCGCGCGGTACCCATCGTGGAAGCCATGGCGCGGCTGACGTTGATGGATCATTTGCTGCGCCTGCGAGCGCAGTGCGACTTTAAAACGCATTAGGAATGCGTTTCTATGTACGAAGTACGATGTACGATTTGAGGAATTCGCGCGCGTTGCGCGGGGATGCGAAGCGGGGGGCGAGCGGGATGTCGTGAAACCGTGCGCGGGCGTAGTTACAAAGGAACGGGAGACGGCGGAGGCGCCTGGCGGCGCCTATGTACGAAGTACGAAGTACGATGTACGATTTGGATTATAGCGCGCCTGCGGCGCGGGGATGGGGTGCCTGGCGGCGACTATGAACGATTTGGGGATTTTCTTTACCTTTGCGCCTTATTCAAGGGCGTTTGCCTTGGAGGTTGTCGCAGTAAATTGGACGGAGTCGGGGGAGCAAAGACAGCGGTTCATGAAGTGCTCTTGCACCGCGAAAAGAGCCTCGCGTTCTGCCGGTGTAGTGTCTGTGTACCCGTGCAGGTGGGTGAGACCGTGCACGATGTAGCGCAGGAGTTCCTCCGGTTCGGGGATGTCGTGTTGCGCGGCGTAGCGGGCGGCAGTCTCGTAGCTCACGATGATCTCGCCGTATGGAAAGGTGATGACGTCTGTGGCCGTCGGGTCATTGAGAAATTCGGCATGTACGCCTGCGATGGTGGCATCATCCACCAGTGAGACCTCGATATGTTGCAACGTGGAGAGCACGTGCTGCGGCCCGCGCGGGGCAGCCAGAAGATCCGGCAAAAGCTGCAGCAGGGCATGCTCGCAGGAGGATATCCATTGCTCCGTAGGCCAGGCCGGAGAGCCATGAAGAAAAATGCCGAGGCGAGGGATCATAGCGGTTGCGCAGGTTGGTCCTGCTTTTGCAGAGCCCTCGCTTGACGAAAAAAGCCGCGAAATTGCTCGCTGCATTGCTCTGAGAGCACCCCACCCACCACCGGGCATTTGTGATTAAGCGGCGGATTGCTGTCCAACAGATTGATCCACCCGCCGCAGGCGCCTCCCTTCGGATCGGCCATGCCGAATACCACGCGGGAGGGACGACAATGCACCAGCGCACCCGCGCACATGGGGCAGGGCTCTTTGGTCACATAAACCGTGCACCCTTCCAAACGCCAATCACCCACGGCAGCCTCTGCGGCAGTGAGGGCAATCATCTCCGCATGCGCAGTGGCATCCTTCAGCGTTTCCACCTGGTTCCAGCCGCGCGCTATGACCTTTCCTTCCTTCACAATCACGCAGCCACACGGCACCTCACCGGCGCGCTCTGCCTTGGCAGCCTCCTGCAGCGCCTGCTGCATGAATTGCTCGTCCTCGGTCATGCAGAGCAGCGGCAGGAATTAGCGCAGCGTGATGCGGGGATCCGTGTCCAACACCTCCTGCAGCTCAGTCCAGCCATCCGGTGTTTGATTCTGGAACATGTGCAGGTAAAGAGAAACCGTGCCCGCCGGGTACTTCTCGAAGAGATCGTCCACACCCTTTTTCAGTTTTTCGGGGTCGAGCGAGTCGGGCAAATTGTCCACCACCCCTTGGCCGTTGTGCTCAATCCCCAGCGTATTGAGGAAAGACACGAGCATGTCTGTATGTTTGCGTACCAGCCACACCTGCAACAAGTGATCGCCGATAGTTTCTGCCGGCTTCCATGCGAGCATCTTCTTGAGCCAAGCAAATTGCTCTGCCACAGGCTTCTGCCGGACGTAGAGGGGACGCAATTTTTTTAGCGCGGCCAACTCAGACACAGCGGCGCGATACACGTTGCGCTCCTGATTACGCATCCATTCCAAAAAGACGTTAAGCGTCTCTTCGTCGATCTTCTCAAAAATGGTATATGACTTCATGGTGTGAACGGGTGCTAATAAAACATAAATTAGGGAGCTTAGCAAGCAAAAACATTGTTCCAACCCGGCAAATGCCACATCTGTCCCAAGAAAAAGCACCCCCAATGGTAGTCAATGGCACATCATGCAACATAATCCGTTAGTCATTTACGATTTATTAATAAATCGTACATCGTAAATCGTAAATCGTACATAGGCAACCGCATTTTCTAATGCGGTTGCCCTGGGTCATTCCCTTGACAGGATTCGCTCTGTCGCGTAGAATAGAAACATGCAGACACTTGCCTATCTCGGATCCCCCACCCAGTGGTTTATTCTGGCAATTATTTGCCTAGTTGTTTTTGGTGCATCACGCTTGCCGGAAATTGCCCGTAACTTGGGGAAAAGCTTGGGGATTCTGCGCCAGGCAAAACGCGATTTTGAGCGGGAGCTCATGAATGCCGAGCACCCTTCTCCCACAAATTCCCAAGACGACAATTCTCCGGAGGCGGAAGCTCAAGTTGCCCGCAACACCCCTGAGGACTCAGAAAAGAAACAGGCCTGAGTACACCGGAGCAAACGCATTAGAAATGCGTTTGCTATGCACGATTTTCGATGTACGATGTACGATTTGGATTATAGCGCGCCGGAGGCGCGGGGGTGGGGCGCTTGGCGACGCCTATGTACGATTTGGGAAAATCGTGTTCGAAGATGAACGTGATTAGGTTTGATCCATTGCCTGGAAAGCTTTTTCTACTTTTCCCACTTCATTCAAATGTGTTTGCCCTGAGCCGAGTCCAGCTTTGCTTGCAAAGGGACCAGGTCCATATTGTTCACCCATTTGGCAAGCTCCGCTTCGCTATATGAAAACATGGCATCCCCTGCAAGCATGCGTCCCAGCTCGACTCCGCTGATAAGCTCGCAGAGCACGCTTGCATCGTTTCGTCGGGCACACTTGATTTCTCCGTTCCGCATCGCGAAAATGCCATCTTGCGGGCTGAGTGAACATTGCTCAAAAATTGCTTTTTTCAGTTGTTCGCGGTCGATGGTCATAGTCGGAGTCGTCATGCGCGCATTCTAGCGAAGCTTGTCCCGCCTGTCAAGTAAACGCCCGAGGCAAACGCATTGGGAAATGCGTTTGCCTATGTACGATTTTCGATGTACGATGTACGATTTGGATTATAGCGCGCCGGAGGCGCGGGGATTTGACGGAGCGGGAGCGAGGGGATGTGATAGAACCGTGCGTGGGCGTAGTTACAAAGGGACGGGGGGAGGGGACGCCTATTCATGATTTGCGAAATTTTCTCTATTTTTGGACTTTATCCAAATGCATTTGCCCTTTATGATTTTGGATTTACGAATTGTCAACTTGACAATCTGAGGAGGGATGGGGTATGATGAGGGCGGCATGAAGTCACGCATGGATGAGCTGGAGGAGTGGGGGACGGATGTGATATTCAACCGAGCGCACGGATTTCGGGCGTGGAGTATGCGCTGTGCGCTGCGTGTGGCCAGTTGGTTTTTCTACATCATCGTGAAGGTGCGGCTTTTCCTTTTTCGGCGGCGACTGTGCACGGTACATTACCTGGGAACATTTGTGGTGAGTGTGGGGAATATCACAGCGGGAGGGACAGGGAAAACCCCGGTGGTGGAGCTTTTGGCGGGCACATTGGCGGCGCGAGGGCGGAAGTGTGCTATCCTGACGCGCGGGTACAAGAGCGAAGACTTGCCTAAGCGACAGATATGGAAAGATGTATGTGGAAGAAGGGTGCGAAATATCCCGAAGATAGCCAGCGACGGAAAGACTCGCTATCTTTCCCCGCTCTATGCTGGGGATGAACCGTTTATGCTGGCGCGAAATTTGGATGGAGTCGCCGTGCTGGTGGATAAAGATCGTGTAAAGTCGGGCATCTTTGCCATTGAGCAGCTGGGATGCAACACCTTGATATTGGATGACGGCATGCAATATCTCAAACTTCGGCATGAAATTGATGTGGTGCTGGTGGATTGCGGATTTCCGTTTGGCACAGGCGCGCTGTTGCCACGCGGCACCATGCGCGAGCCTCGAGGATCGTTGGCGCGAGCGGACTACATCATCCTGACCAAGAGTGGGGGCAAACCACAGGATGAACTCATCGCAACCATACGCCGCTACAACAAGGTGGCCGATATTATCGTGACAAATCACACGCCGGATTACTTGGAAAATGTTTTCACCGGGGAGAGGATGCCGTTGACTGCGATCAAGGATAAGTACGTGGCCTGTCTGAGTGGCATTGCTCGACCGGAGAGCTTTGAGACGCTTGTGGAGCAGCAGGGAGCGCATATCGAGATACGGCGCCGCTACCCCGACCATCATTGGTTTGACCAGGCAGAGATGGAGGCCTTTGTGCAGCGCTGTGCGGATCGCGCCATCGATTTTATCGTGACCACGGAGAAGGATGCCGTGCGTTTTTTGAAGCCGGAGGAAATGGATGTACCCCTCTTTTTCCTGCGCATCCGCATCGAAATTCTGCAAGGGCGCAAGGAATGGGACCGCTTAGTGGATCACATCTGTGACCTTTCAAAGGCCCAGCCTCCGCCGGAGTGGGGGGATGTGCTGTAGGCGCCTAGCGGCGCCTATGTACGATGTACGATGTATGGTTGTGGGGCTGAGATTACTTTTCCGCAGCAGGCAGCAGTTTACGCACTCGGTTGTAATCGGCGTCCCTGTGTTCGGAATAGAGCAGAGTGTAAACGCTGGAGTCTCGCTTGTGGTAGGCATCGCCGCGACTTTCAGCCAAGCTCGCTGCGGTATCTCCATTGGCGCGGGTGAGGGTTGAATCAGCCCCCAGTTGCAGCAACTTCTGCACGGTTTCCGCATTGCCACGCATGGCCGCCAGCATGAGCGGAGTAAAACCGGAATTCTCGGTTGCGTTGATATCCATGCCAGCCTTCACCAATTTTTCCGTGCATGCGGGCAAGCCGCTCCAAGCCGCCCAGTGAAGCGCAGTGAAACCGTCGTTGTCACGTTCGTTCATGCTGATACCCGGGACAGAAAGCAGGGCATCAAGGTAGAAAAGGCGCGTTTGATCCTTTTTCTTCGTTTCGACAGGATCGTTAAAGTTCACATATACCGTCCACATGAGCGGAGTGCGTCCGGTATTGTCGCGCGTGTTGATAAAGTCTGCGTGCTGTTTAATACCGTCAGCCAGTTCGCGGGCGAAGGGGAGGTCGCGACCATCTTTCACATCCTCCTTGCGGATAAGAGAGACGAGAGAATCTGTCACCGCCTTTGTTTCAAACACCTCCATCACCAAACGGCTCAGGTAGCCCAGCACCCCCATCACTGCCATCAGGATCACCATGTCTTGCACAATTGGTCCCCAATGAATGCTGCGCGTTTCGGGTTTGTCTGTCGTATTCATGTGTGTGGGAAAAGTGAAGGTTAAGCTTGAAGTTCCTGGGTGGCGAGTTCTTTTCTTTCCTCGTCTTCATCCGGTACATCTTCTTCCGGATGATCCGACACGAACATGTTCTTGGTTAAGATGATAGCCAGCGGCGAGATAACAGCCAAAATCAGGTAAATCGTCCACATGAACTCCGGCGAACACCAGTAACTCACGTGACCCGTGTCAATTTTCGCTGCGATACCGTCGTAGCACATGTAGGACACCAAGAGGCCGCCCACCACGCCATTGATGGGTTTAGCGATGAACATGGGAAGAGCGGAGAGCGACATGTAGGAAGCCACTTTGTCCTTCGGCGCCACGCGAGCCACATATTCGGTGAAACGCGGGGAGAAGAGAAGTTCACCGAAAGCGAAAATGATGATTTGCAGGAAGATGGCCACGAAGTAGGCCTGGCTCACAGTATCAATGCCGGGGAAGATGAAATAGCACTCCGGGGGGATTGCCATCAAGATGAGCGAGAGAGCGGAAATGGACATACCCCAGATCATCAGCTTAACCGTGGAAAAATATTTGAGAACAGGGATGATGACAATGAGGCCGGTGATGATGATGAAAGGATTGAGCGAGTTCATGAAGCCGAGCTGGAAATCATCGCCGATCGTGCGTGTGTAATACTGCGGCATGATCATGAACTGCAAGGTAAACACGAGGCGCACACCCAGCGTGAGGACGAGGAAAATGAGCAACTTTTGGAAAGGCCGCTCACGGATGACCTCGCCGATGAGTTGCAAGGGACGGCGCGAGGACGCTTTGGACGTAGCGATTTTTTCCTCCGGGACGGCGTAGAAATTCTCGTTGACGAAGCGCGTGAAGATGAAGGCGATGATCTCGCAGCAAGTGCCGAAGTTGACCACCATCTGCAGCCCGTCAGGCCCGGGGAACCACTTGCGGATCGGATCCACAATGGCAACACCCGCCAGCAACGCCCCGATGTTCATGAAGAGGTAATAAAAGTTGAACCCGGTGGGTCGAGCGCGCAGTGTGGTGAAACGGCGGATGGAAGTGGAGATGCATGGACTCATGAAGGCAGAGCCGAAACTCATGATGGCAATGCCGCCGATGACGATGTAGCGCGAATGATCCTGCGAGAGATCCAGCAGGCGCATGCCGAAATCCGAACCAAGACCCAAGATAAGGCGTCCGAGGATGAGCATGCTGAAGCCCACCAAGTAGGTGCGTTTCAGACCGATGATGTCGCAGATGGTGCCCACGGCGAACACGAACAGGGAGAGAAACAGCGTGTACATGCCCACCCAAAACGGCGCATCCGCATCTCGAAAGCCGCAGTAGTTCTTCAGGAAGAGGGCAAATACGATGATGAGCGTGAAATACGCCAAACCATCGAAAAATTGAATGAAGTTAGTGAGCCAAAAATTGACGCCGCACTCACGCAGCACGCCAAACTCGGAAAAATACCGCACCAGAGGGTTGCGGCTCTCGGACGTTGTCTTTGTTGTATCACTCATAGTTTTCCTAATATCAGGCTTCCAGCACGGCTCCTTTGCTGGCGTTCATGGCCAGCTTGCGGTAGCGTTTCAGCCAGCGGCTCGGGATGTCCTGCATGGTTGGCTTCCAGTTTTTGCGGCGCTCGGCAATTTCCTGTTCGCTGAGCTCGGCAGTGAGCGTGCGCGCGGGAATGTCGATGGAGATCATGTCGCCGTCTTTCAGCAGGCCGATGAGGCCGCCCTCAGCCGCCTCCGGGGAGACGTGACCGATGCAGGCTCCGTGGGTCGCGCCGGAGAAACGACCATCGGTAATGAGAGCGACAGAATTGCCGAGGCCCTTGCCCATGATGTAGCTGGTTGGCGCGAGCATCTCCTGCATACCGGGACCGCCCTTGGGACCTTCATTGCGGATAACCACCACATCGCCCGGCTTCACCTTGTCGGACAGGATGCCGGCGCAAGCCTCTTCCTGGCTCTCGAAAATAACAGCCGGACCACGATGCACAAGCATTTCCGGCAGCACGCCGGCTTTTTTCACGATAGCGCCTTGCTCCGCTAAATTTCCGAAGAGCACGGCCAGCCCGCCATCTTTGGAATAAGCATCTTCAACGGTGTGAATGACCGCCGGATCCTGCGTGGAGAGCCCCTCAATCTGTTCGGCCAGAGTCTTGCCGGACACCGTTGGCACCTGTGTGTGAAGTGCGCCCGGGATCTTGTTGATTTCTGCGAGGATGGTCATGATGCCGCCCGCGCGCAGGACATCGTGCATGTGGTAGCGGGAGCTGGGCGCCACCTTGCAGATATTCGGCGTGCGCTTGGAAATTTCATCGATGCGGCGCAGGTCATAGTTCAGACCTGCTTCGTTGGCAAAGGCAAGAGTGTGCAGCACCGTGTTACTGGAACCGCCCATCGCCATGTCGCAGGCAAACGCGTTGTCGATACTCTCCATGGTGACGAGGTCGCGGGGCAGGGGACCGCCCTGTTTAGCTATTTCAACGGCTCGGCGAGCGGCGGCTTTCCAGAGCTGTTTTCGCTCCTCGGAAGTGGCTCCGATTGTGCCATTGCCCGGCAGCGCGATGCCCAGCACCTCGCACAGGCAGTTCATTGAGTTGGCCGTGAACATGCCGGAGCAGGAACCCGCCCCGGGGCAGGCGTGACACTCCACATCGTGCAGCTCATCCTCGGAAATTTTGCCTGCCGTGCACGCGGCGACAGCTTCAAACACGCTGTTGAGGTCCAAATCCTCGCCGTTGCGCCCCTTGCCCACGGCCATGGGACCGCCGGAGCAGAAGATCGTCGGGATATTGCAGCGGATCGCGCCCATGAGCATGCCGGGGACAATTTTGTCGCAGTTGGGGATGCAGATGCAGGCGTCGAATGCGTGAGCGCTCAACATGGTCTCCACGCTGTCGGCGATTAGTTCTCGGCTGGCGAGGGAAAACTTCATCCCCTGATGCGCCATGGCGATTCCATCACACACGCCAATGAGATTGAATTCGATGGGGGTGCCCCCGGCTTTGCGCACTTCGTCCTTGATGAGCTCTGCCACCTTGTTGAGGTGCACATGCCCCGGGATCACTTCGTTAAACGAGTTGCAAATGGCAATGAAAGGCTTCTTGATGTCC
The DNA here is from genome assembly GCA_947630815.1 of uncultured Akkermansia sp. GTDB lineage: Bacteria > Verrucomicrobiota > Verrucomicrobiia > Verrucomicrobiales > Akkermansiaceae > Akkermansia. The sequence goes on from CANRJD010000001.1 coordinate 36,793, forward strand.
TCATCCGTCATACCTGTGGCGCGCATCAAGCTGCGGTGCGGGGCCCGTTCGATTCCGGCTTTCGTTCTGTCCGACAACATAGCGTGGCTATACTACCACATAGCCTCCCGGTTTGCTAGTAAAATTTTTAGAATACAAACCTAAACTGTTTACAATAAGTGGGTGATTGCTCGTTACGCTCGGCGCCGCCGGAGCAGGGGAAGAAACGCGGCGAGGCCGGTCAGCAGCGCGCAGAGAGCTACGGCCCAGTCGCCAAAGCGGGCATAAAGAGTGAGACCGGCCCGCGTGTCCACCGGGAGAACCGCATAGCTGTAGCCGGGCAGGTGAGGGGTGCCATCGCCTTTCAGCAGGGCATGGATGACGGCTCCGTTCGGCGCAATGGAGCAGCACACACCCATGTTGGCAGAGCGAACCATGGGGCGCCGCAGCTCGATACAACGCAGGGCAGCAGCGCGCGCCTGCTGCACCCCGCAGGAGGATTTGCGGAACCAGCCATCGTTCGTCACATTGACGATGACCTGCGCCCCGGGGCGGGCAAAGAGGCGCAGCAAATCGCCCACGGTATCTTCGTAGCACACCGCCGGGATGACTCCGATGCTCTGCTGGGTACCGGGAAGCGGGGTGGGGATAGGCTCGGTACCGCAGCCGGGGCGGATACCCTCGCCCACTTGGGTGCCGGTGATGCGCGAGTAGGCCTCACCGATCCATTTGACATCCTGCGCGAGGGGAATGTACTCACCGAAAGGCATGAGGTGTTGCTTGGAAGCGGTGCGGATACTCTCGAAGTCGCTCGGTATGCAGGCCATGGAGTTGAGCAGCCCTTTGCATTGTACACCATCACCGTCGATTTGCAGCAGAATCTCGTCCACCCCCGTGAAAAGCACGAAATCCTGCCCCCCCAGCTCGCGCACGCGTTGGCGAGCCAGCGGCAGGGCATCGCCCGTGAGCAGGTACTGCTCGCTGATGCGATCCGGCACGTGCTGCAGCGTATCTTCTCGGCGCAGGAAGGGAAAAGGGAGGGCGCTTTCCGGCCAGACCACCCACACGGGCAGTTGCAGGGTCAGCCCGACCTCCTCATTTTGTTGAGCACGGCGCATGGTGTCGCGAGCGATCTCGTTGAAAGCCTGCACAGTGGAGTCCAAGTAGAGGCGGTACTGCCCGGGGGAGCGAGGTTCGGTGATGTGCTCTGTCTGATCTTTGTTAATTTGCACAGCGAGCACCGGCAGGGGCAAAACATCCGGGCGTTGAAGCATTTTATTGGGCGCATATTCCTGCGCCATCCACAGCCCACCGCTGAAGAGCATGAAGAGCAGAATCACAGCACCGTAGAAATCCCAAGGACGGCAACCGATCCCGACGTCTTTGAAATGCATCACCGTACGCCGCACTGCGCACCAGATAATCACCGTTGTAGCCACGGGGATGAAGGAGAGCGCTGAACTGCCGACGAACTCGGCCCATTGCACGAAGGAGAGACCGCCGTAGAGGGCAGAGCCGAGACTGTTCCAACTGAAGCCGAGCGTGCCATGTGCGCGGAGCCACTCAATGCATACCCAGAGCGAGCCCAAGCCGATGGCACTGCGGAGAGTGGAGAGCAAATCTGCTTTCGCCCAGGCAGCCCATTCTTTTTTGCGCTCAGCCTGTGGAGCCTCATTCCCGATGGGAGCCGGGGAAAGAAGAGGTCGCAGCAGGGTGCCTGCCAAACTCGCCCACAGACCCGGCAGGCAGGCGTACACCGCCATGAGCGGGACAAAAGCAACAGCCATAAAGAGTGCTTGGGGAATACCGAAGACGTACCCCACCTCGTGGATCCACCAGAAACTGACGCAATACCAGCCCATGCCGTACAGCCAGCCCATGGCAAAGGAGCGTTTCCACCCGATTTTCCCCCGCCAAAGCACGGTGAGCAGAGGCAGCAGCGCTATCCATACCAGATTTCCCCAATCGTACGGAGGAAAGGCAAAAGCCATGACAACTCCACCTGTGAGGGCCGTGAGGGCATCGACCCACCAGACTCGATTCATGGTAGCTGAAGTGTTGGATTCTGAAACCTTTGAGGGGCCTATCTGCTCATCCCGCCGTGCGTTCATGTCCTCATTCTGCCGTGAAAAAACCTATCTTGCAATAAAAAAGGGTTGCATTTAGCAAAAAAATCAGAAACAATATCTGCGGGCCGAAATGAGCCCTGCACATTATGGCTGAAAAAGACGATAAAAATGAGAAAAACGTACCCGGTAAGTTCTATGTCGACAGCAGCTGCATCGACTGCGACTTGTGCCGCGAATCCGCGCCGGACTTCTTTGCCCGTGATGATGACGAAGGTGTTTCATACGTGAAGAAGCAGCCCGGTACGGATGATGAAGTAGCCACATGCACCGAGGCTTTGGAGGGATGCCCCGTCCAGGCTATTGGTGATGATGGTGAGTAATCTATCTTATCAAGCAGCATGACCTCGGGAGGCGATTGCCGCCCGGGGTCTCGCATTCTTCACATGCCCCGCGAAGGCAACCCACCAGCGCCGCGCCGCCGCCGGATGATATCGTCCGGCCGCAGACGCCGTGCCGCGCCATCTGAGCCGCAGCCCCATCCTCCTGCGTCTGCCAAGGTTCCGCGTTACAATATGGTACACTACCCGGATGACACTCTTCGTCCGGAGCGCTATGCCACCCGCCGCGCCGGCATGAAGCGTCAGGCTGAGGCGGACATGTTTGGGGGTGTTGCACCTTTGTCAACCGGTGCCAACATGCGAGATATTACATCTATTCTCACAGAAGTGGTGAGTCGGCTGGACTTGCAAGAGACGCAATTCGCTCCGGAGTTTTTGGCAGAGGTGTGGCACCGTGCCATGGGCGACTTCGTGGCTTCGCAATCCACGCTGGTGTCCCTTCGTGACGGTTGTGCAACGATCCGCGCCCCCCATCCCACCGTGTGTTTTGAGCTGCGCCGCCAACGTCAGGGGCTCATCCGCACGCTCAACGAAGTGATGGGTGAAAATTGTGTTCGTTCCGTCAACGTACGCAGCAAATGAGTTGCGCATTGCACCCGGAAGCGATCTTGTGTATAATGGGGGCATGATCACGACAGAAACACGTCATGGCTTCCCGGTGCAGAGGGTGGAGACACTGCTGGGCACGTTGGAGGTATCGCAGTACGGGGCGCATGTATTGGGATGGACGCCGAGTGGTGGCAGGCCGGTATTTTACATGAGCGGGACGGCAGTGTATGCCGAGGGCAAAGCGTTGCGCGGCGGCATTCCCATCTGCTGGCCGTGGTTTGGTAAGCATCCAACGGAGCCAAAAAGCAACCCTTCTCACGGACTTGCGCGCATCAGCATGTGGCAGTTTGAGCATGGCGAGGAGTCGGCGGAGGGAGAGGCACGGCTGGAGTATGCGCTGCGTTTGTCGGGGCAACCTGTGGCTGAGTACGAATTGCACATGAGTCGGGACACGCTGGAAATCACGCTACGCACACGGCAAACCCCGGAAGATATGCCCTTCTCAGCGGCTCTGCATTCCTATTTCTCGGTGAGTGATTACGAGCGCGTGAGCATCGCTGGGTTGGAGGGGGGGGCCTTTACCGAATATGCGACTGATGCGGTTGCACACAGCGAGGCTCCGCTGGTGCCTGCCGGGCATATCGACCGCATCTATTACCCGGTGGCTGCTGAGCGGGAGATCTGCGTGAATGATGCAGCGTGGGGGCGCGTCTTACGCATAACCCGCCGCGGTTCGAAATCCTGCGTGGTGTGGAACCCCGGGGAAGCGGGAGCTGCCGGCATGAGTGACGTGGAGCCGGGCACGAGCCATTCCTTCTTGGCCGTAGAGGCGACTGTAGTTCCGGACGAAAAATTGATCTTGCACGCCGGGGAGAGTCATGAGTTGCACATGGCGGTGAGTGTCCATGCGCTATGAAGCTGGATTCACAGATCACCCGCGTTGAGCTGGAGCGCCTTTTCATGAAGCTCACGCTGGCGGAGTTTCTGGGCAACACACCGCTCAACTTGCGCATGTTTGCGCGCTATGCGGTGCTTTTCGTGTTGTTCCCGAGCATGGTGCTCGGATTTCGCGCCGGGCTGTGGATCATGTTGGCGTTCTGTGCGGGTATGCTGACAGCCATGCTTGCCGGGCAGAATGAATGGGCATACGCGGCGGTAAAAATTTGGCTACTTGTCGGGGTGGTCGTGTTCATCGGAGTGGTGGCCAGCACGTCGCTGTCGGCTGTGAAGCGCTTGAGGGAGTCCCGCTCCGCGCGCCCGGCGGATCGTCCTATCTCTTCTTCCTCATCTCCCACTCCCTGTGGAGAATTACCGATGCCTTGGCGGAGAGATCAGGACGCATATACGGCACAGATAACGCTATGTGCGGATCAGGCAGGCATTTATGCCCTGCTGATCGAATTGCAGGACTGCGGGCGCGGTCATTTGGTGGCCGAGGGAATGCGCGGTTTGTGTTGTCCGCGCCGTTCAGGAGGAGAGAACAATTTGAAACTTCTCGCGCTGCTGAAGTTGGAAGCAGGTGAGCACCGCTTGCGTTGGCGGTTTGTGGGCGACGACTCGCACTGCCCGCGTGGTACAGCTACACTTCTCTGTCGCCCGAGGTGAGCGCTCTGCGATGGAGCCCACAAAAAAGCGCACCTACTCGGGGTGCGCTTGGAAAGGAAGTGTATTGCCTCCGAAATCAGTAGCGAATGTGGTAATCGCCCGGTTCCCGGGGGGCTTCCGGCTCACGATCACAGGGAGGAAGCATACTGTTGAGATGGCGTTTCTGAATGGTTTTCTTCAGCCCCGCATCGTTTCTCTCGGTAATTTCTTTGGCCTCCTTGATGGCCTTCTGGCGCTCCTCTTCGGCTTTGGCTGTTGCCTTATCGTGAGCGTCGAGACTGGCTTTCTGCCGGTCGGTTGCCACGTCTCTCAGCGATCCTTCCGATACATCGCTGGGGGTCATATCCGGTGCGGCCATCAGGGATGGCACGGCTGTCGCGATCAAAATGGCGGGTATGAGAAATTTTTTCATGGCAATAGGTTACAGGCAGTATAAATGAACTAAATGCTAAGTCAAGATAATTTTTTAGGGCGAATCAATTTTTCCACATCCGTCCCAAGAAACAGCACCCCCAATGGTAATGTAGCAACCGTAGGCTGCTGCCTATGTACGATTATAGAAAGGGTCACGATGTGTGCCGCAGACGCAGCTGCCCACACGCAGCGTTGATATCCAAGCCTTTTTCGTAGCGCAGGGTTGTAGGGATGTGGTGAGAAAGGAGGGTGCGACAGAACGAACGGCATGCGTCTTCCGAGGGGCGCTGCCAGTCCAACCCCTGCACGGGATTGTAGGGGATGAGATTGACTTTGGCTCGAAGTCTTTGTGCCAGAGAGACAAGTTCCTGGGCGTGCTGTGGTGCATTGTTCACACCGGAAATGAGAATGTACTCCAGCGTTATTTTGTGTTTGGAACTGGCTTGCCACGTCTCCAACGCAGGAATGAGTTCGGCGAGCGGTCAACGCCGATTCACCGGCATGATGCGAGAGCGAACTTCATCCGTGGCACCGTGAAGTGAGACTGCCAGTCGCACTGGAATGCCGCTATTTGCCAATTTCAGCAACCCCGGCACATTGCCGGATGTGGAGACAGTGATGTGGCGAGGACTGAGGGCGAGAGCGTGCGGATCGGTGATGAGTCGCAGAGCAGGGAGCAGGTTCTCAGTGTTGGCGAGGGGCTCGCCCATACCCATGAACACGAGATTATCCACGCGCTCGCCCGCCTCCCGCTCAGCAGCGAAAATTTGACCAATGATTTCGCCGGTGGTGAGGTTACGTTTGAGTCCGTGCAACCCACTGGCGCAAAATTTGCAACCGAACGCGCAGCCAACCTGGGAAGAAACGCAAAGTGTGAGCCGGGTACTCTGCGTGCCTGCATCACCCACGGCGGCCGGGATGAGCACCATTTCCACCAGCTCATCATCCTGCATGCGGCAGAGCAGCTTGCGGGTGCGACCCGTGGCAGATTGCGAATGATCCACCACAGCGAGGGGGCTCAGCGAGTAACGCGCGGCGAGGTTGTGGCGCAGAGCCGGAGGCAGGTTGGTCATTTGCTCGAAATCGGACGCTCGCTTTTTCCATATCCACTCCATAAGTTGGGTGGCACGGTAGGCACGAGTTTCGCCGAGCCCGGCCAAAGCGTCAACCAGTGCATCTCGGGTGAAGCCGCAGAGTAGGGGACGGACCGGGGGCATGGTCGAATCAGAGCAGGGTGTCCACGTAGCTTTTGGCATCAAAGGAACGAAGCTGGTCTTCGCTTTCGCCAGTTCCGATCCATACAGGGGAAATGCCCAGCTCATCTTGTACGGCGACAGCTACGCCACCCTTGCCAGAGCCATCCAATTTTGTGATGATAAGACCGTTGAGCGGCGCAGCTTTGTGGAATTCACGCGCTTGCAGCAGAGCGTTACTTCCCGTGGTAGCATCTACCACCAGATAGCAAGCGTGGGGCGCAGAGGCATCTTGTTTGGCGAGAGAGCGGCGGATTTTTGCGAGCTCCTCCATGAGATTGTGACGCGTGTGCAGACGACCGGCTGTGTCGCAGATCAGGAATCGCGTCCCTTCGCGCAGGGCGCGAGTGTGAGCCTCGTAGCACACGGAGGCGGGATCCTGGTTAGGCTGGCCTTTGTAGATAGGAATGTGCAGACGCGTGGCCCAACGCTCCAGTTGCTCCACCGCAGCCGCACGAAAGGTGTCAGCAGCCGCCAGCAGCACGCTTTCACCGCGTTTTTGCAGCATGTGAGCGAGCTTGGCACAGGTGGTGGTCTTACCTGCACCGTTTACCCCGATGAGCAGAATGACGCAGGGGTGACCATCTTGGGGCACTGGCAGATCAGGCGTCGTGGCAGGGAAAGCAGAGCGGAGCTGTTGCTTGATGTAATCCACGATTTCGCAGGCGTCGTGTTCATCACGTTCTTGCAGTTCACCGAGCATGCGTATGACACGTGCTGCGCCGATGTCAGCGGAGATGAGGTCGGCCTCCAGCTCATCCCAATCAATGGTTGGTTCACCCAGCAGTTTGTCGATCAGTTTATTGAAGAAGTTAGCCATGGTAGTTGTTAAGCTTCGGGTTGAGGTGCGTCTGGCGTGAGTTGCATGACTGCCGTAGCGATAATGCCGTGGATGAAGGGCGCGCTTTTGCCGCCGGAGAACTCATCCGCGAGAATGCAAGCCTCCGAGATGACGATGCCGGGATCGAGCTTGCGCTGTATCAAGTCGTTGAGAGCAATGTAGAGGATGCAACGATCCACAGTATTGAGGCGTTCGGGCACATAGTTTCGCAGCAGAGTACGCAGCAGCTCTTCCCATTTTCCGCGCTGTGAAAATATGTCCCGCGCCATTTGTTCGGTGAGCGGGCGGCGTTCGCGCATAGCTTCCGCGTACCGTGCCAGGTCGGTGTGTTCGTTGCGCGGCTCAATTTGTTCCGGATGCGCCAGTCGTGCGCAACCGGCTGCAGCTTTCCGTACGCGGCGCAATACCCCGGCATAGGCCTCGACAGCCTCTCCCGTTTCGCCCTCCAGCGCAGGCAGCATATTTTGAGTCAGCTCGCACATGCGGACGCAGGTGCGGATGACGCCATCGTCGTACTCCTTCAGCATCGCAACCTCCTGATCACTTGCGACAGTATCCATGTGTCGGCGCAAGTAATGGATATGCGTAGGTAGGGTCTGCGTAAGACGCAGCAGCTCCCGTGCATCGGGAGGAAGAGCTTGCAGCCGCGGCTGTGTTGTGGCGGTAGCGCAGAAGTTTTCCGTGCGGCTCTGCAGTGAATCCTGCAGGTCGCCGAGCGATCGAGTTTCATGCAGCGTTGCTTTGGCCAGCACCTTGGCGTAGCGCTTGGCATCATTTTCAGAGACGAGCGTCCAGTAGGAGTCGAACGGGAATGAATCTTGGGCAAGCGGGTCCACCCCCTGCGTTTCCATGGCGTAGATGAGCAGCAGGGTTGACTTGCGGATTTGTCGTTGGTTGAGCATATCCGTGAGCGTGGGTTAGTTGGACTGCGTGACCTGGAACATAGCAATTGCCGCCCGCGCCGCTTCACGACCACGGTTGAGCTCATTGCCGAGGCAGCGTTCCTGCGCTTGTTGTTCATCTTGGAGTAGAAGAACTTCATGAATGACGGGCACAAGACTCTTGCATGCCGCACGCAGGAGCTCACGAGTAATGGCCTCACCAATCAGATCCGCATGTGCGGTGCTTCCACGCAAAATCACACCTAGGGCAATCACGACATGGGCTCGTAAAGCTTCGACCTGCGCAAGTTCGCGGTTGACCATTACTGGCACCTCAAAAGCGCCCGGCACTCGCACCACCTTCACTAGCGCTCGAGGTGCGTAAAGCATCAACTCTTCCTCGCAATTTTTCAACAGCCCATCCGTAAAACGCCTGTTGTATTCTGATGCTACAATCGTAACGCGCATCTCGCGCTGCTCCATTTGCGGAATCATATTGCCTTCTCGTGACATAACAATCTTGAGTGTGTACAGCAGGATGCTTACGCATCTGTCAAAAAGCATAACTTACCAGCCCCATCTTGTCAAGCCCAGCAAACGCATTTCAGAGAAGTTCATCGATGGAGAAAGCTCTCTTATTGACTGATACCATCGTTTATACGTATCAAAAATTGTGAAACAGCGGTCATCATGATGATAGATCTAGAGGAATCTTTGCATACGTTAATGAGTCGAAAAAATCTGCGCAGTGCGCACATTATTAATAAATCGTACATCGTACATCGTAAATCGTACATAGCAAACGCATTTTCTAATGCGGTTGCTCTGGCGGTTATTATGCTGATGGCCCTAAAGGGATCTCAGCATACATTAATGATCCGAAAAATCTGCGCAGTGCGCACATTATTAATAAATCGTACATCGTACATCGTAAATCGTACATAGCAAACGCATTTTCTAATGCGGTTGCTCTGGCGGTTATTATGCTGATGGCCCTAAAGGGATCTCAGCATACATTAATGATCCGAAAAATCTGCGCAGTGCGCACATTATTAATAAATCGTACATCGTACATCGTAAATCGTACATGGCAACCGCATTTTCTAATGCGGTTGCTCTGGAGTCAGGTCTTGACAGGTTTCAATGAAACTGCTAGCATGCCCCCATGGAGACCGTCGAAGCACGCATTGAAATTCCCATGGGGAGCCGCAATAAGTACGAGGTGGATGCAAAGACCGGCCACATCAAACTGGATCGTGTCCTCTACTCCTCCGTTTATTACCCTGCTGAGTACGGTTTTGTGGAAGCGACAAAATACCTGGATGGCGATCCCTTGGACATCCTCGTTTTCACCTCCTCGCCTACCTTTCCGGGTTGTTACGTGGACTGCCGTATTATCGGTGGTATGGATATGATTGACGGGGGTAAACCGGATGTGAAAATTCTTGCTGTCAACGTGGGAGATCCCCGTTACGAGCACGTGCGTACCCTGCATGATCTGCCTCCCCACTACCTTCAAGAAATTCAGAATTTCTTCTCCACATACAAGACATTGCAGAATAAAAAGACGGAAGTGGGCGAATTCTTCGGTATTGAGCGTGCCGTTACCATCCTGCGCGAGTCACGCGAACGGTACGTGAACGAAGAAGCTTGAGCAAGCACCTATTTTTTATTGCCGCAAAATAAGGGCGGCATCTGTGACAGCGTATGCCTTGGGCAGCTCCATCGTACAGCGCTCACCCTTCTCTCCCCATGGTTCTGTGTAGATGATGTTTTCCTTACCTTTGGTGGCATCATACCCAATGATAAGTCGAAGGTGAGCGCCTTCCGTGTTCCTCGAATCCGTGACGTCCACGTAGAAATTGCCGCGCATGACTAGCCAAATTACGGGAGTCCCGGCATCAATGCAGGAGCGTATACTGGCGAGCCACTTGTTGCAATCTGACTTTTTCTTTGCAAAGAGAGAAAGCCAAAGCTCCGGGTCCAAAGACAGCGTGTCTATTGCGTCCCCATCTCCCACGAGTTTCCCATCTTTACGCGCTTTGGAAGCATAATCCTTCATATAGTCCCCGCGTCCAGCCCACTGAGACGACACATTTTTTACTTTCAATCGGTATTCGTGCGCCACTTGGTGTATGATCTCATCCATGTCCTCGCGTGTGTATCCATCCTCATCCGGGGTTTCGCAGAGCGCGGATACTGCATCCAAGCTCACCCCATCCCTACCATAATACATGAACAGACGCGTCAGTTGGGCAGGCAGAGCTGCCGCCTTCATGCCTTGCTCCACCATGGGCAGACCCTTAATCCAGGTTATGCCATCTTTTTCCTTGACGACAGAGTCCTTTTGGCGACGCTTCTCCTCCTTCCCATGCGAGACACTGTTCTCCAGACCGGCAGCGTTCGGCGCTAACACCAAGCGGATGTATTCCATACGAGCCCCCCCATCCTTCGTTTTCTTCTCCTCCTTTTTTCCCTCTTTCTTCTCATCTTTCTTCTCCTCCTTCTTCTTGTCTTTTTTCATCGTAGTGGTCGCCATATATAGCCGAGCCGCTCCTTGCGGCGTCTCCCATTGGAATGCTTCCACCTTGGTGGCTGATTTGTTGGGTGGTATGCGCACTTTTGTCATTTTTGCTCCGGAGATTCTTCCCACCTCCGATTTGTAGGAAGACACGTAATTATCAAAGGCTTCTTTGTTAATTTCTTCTTGATCGCTACGGTTATATATTTCACAAGTTACCCGGCAAAGTTCACTGTATCTTGCCGCGCGTTCGGTCTCCAGATCAGTCGGTTCCTTCTGCTTCTCATCCGTCATATCCTTCTGATCATCTTTTACCGGCTCGACTCCATCATCAGGCTTCTTTGCCCCATCGGAAGGCACTTTCCAATCCAGTGTCACATTTCCTTCCACCTGGTGGCGTCCAAAAGTAACAAGATTGCGCTGCGAAACTCTTGTACACGTATCGCTCACGCTCTCAAAACTCAGGTCATCCCATGTCGGTTGCCGCTTCATCTTCCATAGTTCACCGTTTTTCCATACTGCCCCTATGTCCAAGGAGTACACATTGTCAACACATAGAGCCACCACCATACAAGCAGCCGTCTTTATCCAACGCATGTTCATCTTAAAAATTCGTGTCATAACTATTTGCACATCACTCTCCCTCTACCTCCTAGCAAAAGACGAGCTCCGTGTCAAGCGAAATCAACAATCAGCACGCAGCAAACACACATGTCCCAATAAAATCTTCTCCGGGTTCATTCAACCCATTCCTCATGCGGTCCCCATGGATGAAGAAGGTAAGCCAGCAAGAAGCCCAAACCATTGATGATTGAGCAAAGCCGTGAACCCGGCATGGTCTCACACAGGAGATTTTCCTTCTATCAACGCACCATCGTCTTCGAAAGTTCCGCTTTGCTTTTGTTTCGCAGGAACGCGCGTAGCGCGCTAGCATTCAAATCGTACATCGTACCTCGCACATCGTAAATAACCAACAACTTATGCTTTATAATGTGCCGTTAACTGTCCATTTGGGGTGCTTTTTCTTGGGACGAATGTGCGCAGCAAATACATCCGTCCCAAGGAAAAACGCGACTCATTTACGATGTCATAAAGTATTGACCAATTCGAGCTTTTTCCCTTGTCGGTCCCGTTTCTTATGCAATTGTCCTCATTATCCCGGGACTTTGTATTTTAAAAAAAATTTGCCTTATTTTTGAACACGCGCACGGGTTCGTGTTATCAAACAGGCATGATGAACAATAACCTGACCACAAAAATGATGGAAAGCTTGCAGGCAGCGCAGCGTGCGTCGCAGTCGGCAGGCAGGGCAGAGATTTTGCCGGCGCAGGTTCTACTCGCCATGCTCCACCAGGAAGGCGGTGTACTCGGTGCAGTGCTGCAAAAAACGGGGGCTGATGCTTCTAGGCTGGAACGATCACTGACGGATTTGCTGGCTCGCCAACCGCGGCAGCAAGGCGCTGTGGCAAGCAGTCCGGGTATTGGAGCCGCGCTGGATCACGTACTCAACGCAGCCGAGGATCAACGGAAGAGAATGAAGGATGATTACTTGAGTGCAGAGCACTTTTTGCTCGGCATCTATGATGCGGATGAGCAGCTGACTCAATTGCTGACAGAATGCGGTTTGACACGAGAGAAGTACCTGCAGGCGCTCAAGGAGGTACGCGGTAACCAGCGCATCACCGACCAAGATCCGGAAGAAAAGTACCAAACACTGGAGAAGTACGGCACTGATTTGACTGCCCGCGCCCGACAGGGGAAGATAGATCCCGTCATTGGTCGCGATGCGGAAATTCGCCGCGTGCTCCAAATCCTTTCCCGGCGTACAAAAAATAACCCTGTACTCATCGGAGAGCCCGGCGTGGGTAAGACGGCCATTGCGGAGGGGCTCGCCCGTCGCATTGTGAATGGAGATGTGCCCGAAGGCATGAAAGATAAGCGGCTCGTTTCCCTCAATATCGGCTCCATGCTCGCCGGTGCCAAATACCGTGGTGAGTTTGAGGAACGTCTGAAAGCTTTTATCAAAGAGGTGAGCTCCTCCGATGGACAGATCATCCTCTTCATCGATGAACTGCATACACTGGTGGGCGCGGGAGCGGGAGGTGATAGCTCCATGGATGCTGCTAATCTGCTGAAACCGGCTCTTGCTCGTGGCGAACTGCGTACCATCGGTGCTACCACGTTGGATGAATACCGCAAGTACATCGAGAAGGATGCCGCGTTGGAACGTCGCTTTCAACCCGTCTTTGTCGCTGAACCGAGCGTGGAAGATACCATCGCTATTCTGCGTGGGCTTAAAGAGCGCTATGAGGTCCACCACGGTGTGCATATTACCGACAGTGCTCTTGTGGCCGCTGCTACACTGAGTAATCGCTATATCACCGACCGTTTCCTGCCGGACAAGGCCGTAGATTTGGTGGATGAAGCTGCCGCTCGCCTCAAAATCGAGTTGGATAGCATGCCCTCTGAAATCGATGAACTGAACCGCACCGGCATGCAGCTGGAGATGGAGCGACAGGCGTTAGAAAAGGAGAAAGACGAAGCTTCTCGCGAACGTTTGGAAAAAATCACCAAGGAATTGGCCGATAATAAAGAAAAAACATCTGCCTTGCTTGCGCGTTGGAAGAGTGAGCAGCAGGTCGTTCAACGCGCTCGCGAAACCCAGCAGAAAATTGACTCTCTACGTACCCAAGCCGAGCAGGCCGAACGCAAGGGAGAGCTCTCCCGAGCCTCTGAAATCAAGTACGGCGAGCTCCCGGCCGCTGAGCATGCTCTGAATGAGGCTCGCAAGGCCTTGGCTGATCTCCAGAGCAGCGGCGAAGGCCTGCTAAAGGAAGAGGTGACCGAGGCAGACATTGCCAAGGTGGTTTCATCGTGGACGGGCATCCCCGCTACCAAACTTGCGGAAGGCGAACGCGAAAAGCTCGTGCACATGGAGGAGCGCCTGGGGCAGCGCCTCATTGGGCAAAAGGATGCGGTCAAGGCTGTGGCAGATGCTGTGCGCCGTTCCCGCGCAGGGTTGCAGGATGAACATCGTCCTCTCGGTTCCTTCATCTTTCTGGGCCCCACCGGCGTGGGCAAAACAGAATTGGCAAAAGCCCTTGCTGAGTTTCTTTTCGATGACGAGGCCGCTATGGTGCGCATAGATATGTCTGAGTACATGGAAAAGCACAGCGTTTCGCGTCTCATCGGTGCACCTCCGGGGTACGTGGGGTATGACGAGGGCGGACAACTCACGGAGGCCGTGCGCCGTCGCCCCTACAGTGTGGTATTATTCGATGAAATTGAAAAAGCTCATCCGGATGTCTTCAATGTGCTGTTGCAGGTACTTGACGATGGGCGCATCACCGATGGACAAGGTCGTACGGTGGATTTCACCAATACCGTGCTCATCATGACAAGCAATATCGGCTCGCGTTTCATCCTCGATGAGAAAGATGTAGCCACACGCAATGAAAAAGCGTTAGATGCCCTGCGTGGGCATTTTCGCCCGGAATTTCTCAATCGCGTGGATGACATCATCATTTTTGACCGACTCAGTGTAGATGACCTCAAGCGCATTGTCGATATCCAGCTCGAACGCGTGCGCGGAAGGTTGGCTGCCCGCGGGCTTAAATTGGAGCTCACTGATGCTGCCGCCAATCTGGTAGCAGAGCATGGGTATGATCCCGTGTACGGCGCTCGTCCACTCAAGCGCGCCATTCAGCGCGATATTCTCGACCCGCTCAGCATCGCCATCTTGGAGGGGAAGTTCCCGGACGGCTCCACCATTCACATTAATGCCGAGGATGGTGTGATCACGTTCCAATAACTCTCATGCCGCAGTGACAGTTGCGTCAGACGAGACAGAGCAGGTTCGATACGCGCGCGCCTTGTCCTCTACGATGGGCGAGACGTAGCGCGTATGTCTTCTCGACGGATGCGTGCCACTTCTGCCGGTCGTATTCCGCTGTAGGGCATGAGTTTGACTCCTCCTGAATTTTGCAACGAGCCTCTGTTGTAGGAAACAAGAGTACTCTACCACGTGGTGAGCGCCATTGAGACGAGATATGTAAGTAATCTTTGTACATGCGGCACGGAGTGTGATTCACGAGCAAGAAATCTGTAAGTTATTCAACTATTCGGAAACGTGTGAGGTCTGAACTCTTCAGACACTACGTGATCGATTATGAGAAACAGAAATATCACCCGCTATACGTACGAGAATACCGATTTCCAAGGCTGGAGAGTCAGCATCCAGCGCTGTGGGCGCATCATCACGCGCTACTTTTCAGATTTACAGTACGGCTCAGAAGAGGAGTCGTATCGACACGCCATAGATTACCGTGATGAGGTGTTTGCTGAGATGGCTCGCCATCGTCACGATCTGCCGGAATACATGGATGCCGAACTGGCACATCTTCAAGAGCTTCTCCGGCAGAAAGAAGCAGTCGGTTCATACGCGAGGCGGCGGAGCTGATCTTACCATCGGTGCCAGCCGACGTCGCAGCTCATTATTTCCAAAAAAATTCGCCTGCTCAATGCGTTGCAGTTGCACCATCGTATCTTCCAAAATCGTGATGAGAGGTTGCTTTACCCTGGGCGTGTTATCAATGTAGCGCCACAGTTCTGCATCATTCGTTTTCGCCTTGAGGGTACGCAGTTTATTGAGCACCTGATCCAGTGTGGGTAAACTCGCCTGCGCCGTCTTGCCATCCGTCATACTCCGCAGCACCTGCAGCTGCTCACGCAGGCTCTTTTCCAACTGTTCACAAATCAACTGTTCTCCCCCAGCCTGTGCGTTGCACACCATGCACACCCCTACTGCAGGCACGATCAAGTTCAGGAGCATGCTTCGGTCGCACCATCTCATGCTGGGAATCATAGTTGGAGAGCTCTCTGTTGTCAAGCTCATATCCTCCAATTTTCCGAGTAACTGTGCGGAGAAATACGGTCGCACTTTGCCTAGTTTTCTCCATGCTTTTGTTGTGAAACACCAATGCGAGGTGACCTATAACCATCTCGTCTTTTCATGGAGAACCGAACGAGACTTGTTTCTCACTTCAAGCATTATGGCAAACCCATATGACCAAAATCATGAAATCTGGGCAAAACTTTGCTCTAATTTCGAAGTATCATGTTCCCAGAAAAACTCCATCCTCGTTTCAGAACCTGTTCGATAACTTTATTCATGAGGCAATGCGTGTGGTACGGATCCAAATTTTTTCACATTTTTTGCTTGCCAAGGCGGCTTCTTGCCACTATAATTCCCCCCGTTCAACCAAGGCGGGGTATTAGCTCAGTTGGTAGAGCGCCTCAATGGCATTGAGGAGGTCAGCGGTTCGAACCCGCTATGCTCCAGTTTACTAAAGGTCGGGCAGCTAGCTTAAGGTTGGCTGCCCGATTTCTTTTCGTTTAATTATTAGCATGTCATGTATACATGCGGAGGGTGATGTCAACGGCTTTAGCAGGCAAAATGAAGGGCCAAACTCCCGTTTTTAGCCGCAGAGCCTCCCCGAGCCTCCCCTTTTTCGCGCACCGTTAGGCTTCCCTTTCGTTTTCAAATCGGCCTCGTCATGCCCGTAGTTGAGGGCGTTCCCGTAATTGGCCACGTTGGCCCCCACACGACGCGCTTGACGGTTGGCCGGGATTGTGACCGCGGTCAGTGGTGTCAAGGCGCGTGTGGAGGTGTTGTGGGCATGTTTACCGTATGCGGCGCATTACAAGCCGCCCGTTGTCGCAACCCCAGCCTTTTCTCCTCACTAGAGCCTCGAGTGCTTCTCTTCTCCTGTCCATAGAGCCGTCGGACGGTATGCCGAGAGACCTCTTGGCACTTGATATCACCCCGTCCTCGTCACGTAAGGCTGCGTATACATGTTGGAGTTCGGGAGATTCACTGGTCATGTCCTTCTCGAATAGTTCCCACTCCTCTTGACGGGACACCATGTCGCAAGGTGATGGGGCTGAATCGACGGGCTCCCACCCATCAGCGACAGCCTTTGAATTTTCGAGGTTTAGCGCGTTTCTTCGGGTTTTTACCATATCGTTACGGCGTATTTGCTTTTGCTGTGCATATCGGAACACATTACTGCATGTCTTGAAGAAGCACTCGTCCATCGACTCTGTCGTCATGCCCCAGAGTGACGGGTCTTCAGCCATGGACTTGCAGCATTTAAGCATGCTCTCGTTTCTCAGAGACTCCACGCTCTCAGCTCGCAGCAGCTCCCTTACTCTGGGAGCGTGATGCCCGGCTACCTTTTCGGCTACGTCCTCAATCATCGGGCCGAAAAGTAACCACACGGCTTCATTCCGGATGTAGTCGTTGAGTTTGGTCTGGAGCGACGATTCTTCATGGATAGATTCCCGCCACGCCCTGTCCCTGAGCTTAATCTGGCCTTTTAATGCAAGCTGGTTGCGCATCTCGCCCAATAGCTCATCTATGGATAACTTTGGGGGTATGAGGCTGATAACCGATTCAATGGCCTGCTCGATGAATTCAGTGGTTTCAGGGCTCCCAGTGGGACCCTCTGTCTCTGTGTGTATATGTATGTGTTGCATGGTTGGCTTTCGCCGCCATAGCACCAGTCGAACCGGACACACACACTAAGGACCGCAGCATGGGGGTATAGAAACCGCCAGACACAAAAAAAGCCTCTGAGGCGCAGTGAATTGCTGCGATCCTCAGAGGCTGCCGTTTGCGGCTGGCGTATCTGACGGAACTTTTATTCTCTCCGTTTGATTTGTGCTGGTTGTGTTGGCACGGCCCAGCCCCCAGCACAAAAGCCGGGCCGTGATGTTAAGAAGCGTTAGAACTCTTCATGAATCCGGCCTGTTTGCTTGATGTCCGTCGGCTTTCCATCTCTAAAAGCGATAGAAATGGAGGCATTTGTGCAAGCAGGCAGAGAGCGAAGATACGTAAGAAGTTCCTTCTGTCCATTGCAGAGGTAACCGTGCGTCGGGACCTTCTTCGTCTTAGGCTTGCCGGGTGCTTCACTCTTGCCGATGTGATAGCGCCTGGTTATTTCGCCTTTCTCCCAAATGATGTCCCCTCGGATAACGGGGTATGTAGCATCTCCATATCCGAGTTCATACATGCGGTTGAGCAGCTCCATACTCCGACGCATAAACTCTTCCTCACTCGGGGAGTCCACGCGGAAGCGCGCAGCCTTCTCCCGTTCCGCTCGTGTGCGGACACTCCCAAGAACGTCGGAAGGAATCACCCAGTTGCATTTGCCTTCAGCTGCCCCGTTAAACCGAGCGGGAAGCAGAAATAGGGTCTTCGGGCTCAAGTCGACCTCGCATGTTTCGCGGCGGCGGGCTCTTGTGATGGTGCCAACGCCGCGAATGGGGCCGCTGGGGAAGCATTCATCAAAGGACATCAGTAATCTCATGGCCTGCTCACTGATGAAAGCATCGCCGGTAGAGGGCAGCGACCATTCCGACCTGTCAACCAGATCGACGCCGAGGTAGGAATAGTTTTCGAAGGGAGGATTCATAGCAATAGCACGAATCATCACAGCCTGCGTGCTGGGAACATCCTTCCCATTCGTAAGCTGTGCAATAATCCCCTCCAGCCGCTCACGCGACCTATCTGTTCTGTGGATGATTTTAGAAGTCATAGGTGTGGAAGTCATGGGTGTAGAATTCATGGGTGTAAAAAAGTAGGTTGTTGATAATTTGATGGTACGCGCAGCCCGCGACACCTGCCGCGTAGGCCGGGCATAACATCCCTAACTATAATACATGTGTGGCTATCGTTAAGCCACTATGTCCCGCAACACTCTACGTTCGCGGGACGAAACGGCCGGGCTCTGCTTTCCCAGAGCCGGAGCCTTGGCAGAGCCTCTTGTTGAGGTCACTGCCATATAGTAGTAATCTGAATATTGCCCGGCTTTTTCTTTACCCGTATCGCTGGCGCAATATTTCTCAATACATGTGGAGGTCATTGCCGGGGCGGCGGCAGGCGTATTCATGTTCACGCGTGCCGACATGACCGGCTGCTCCGTAATACGATCAGCACATGAGCGCATACGTATGGCGGTCTCAGTGCTGTCTTCAGCTTTAATCATCGTCACTCCGGACAATACGCTTCCCTGCGGCCTGCTTTGTGTGCAGCCGTTGCAGTTACGGAATCTGTCGGAAGTGATGTTCATATTATCTTAGCTTACATCGGTAAGCCTCGCCGAGTTTACATTCGACCTCCGTAAACGTCAAGAAAAATTTGGAGGTTGAACGCATAAAATTTTTGGCTCTGTCCTACCACAGTGTTGATTTATGGGAAAGCGGCGCAAATTTGAAGTGATGTTGGAGGTGACGTGAGGTCGCTAAATATGTGGAATGAGACGAAGTGCAGCAGGACAGCAGGAAGCCTGTGACAATTTTATTGAATGGCTATTGGAGTCAGAAGCGCAGGCTGCGTGAGAAGAAGTCCATCAGTCAGATCGCTAAGCTCCCCGATCGTCATCGCGTCACTATTTATCGCGAAGTCAAGCGCGACTCGGTCTCGCAACTCAAGCATGATCTCACCGTATACCGCGCCTACCGCGCCCAGTTCGCCCAAGATAGAAGCAACGAGCAGAAGAGTGCTCATGGCCCTGCCTTAAAGATCGGCTCCAATCACCAGCTTGCCTCTCAACTCTCTGAGCTCATAGCAGGGAAGCTCAAGCACTCCCCCTATGCCGCCCGTCAAATACTCATCAGAAACGGCATCCACTGCCCTTTCTGCTCCCGTACAATCTACAATTACATTGATCAGGGCATTATTGGCATCTTCCCCGTGATATGGTTCAAGGGCCTCGGAAGAAACGTAAAAAAATCTGTTCATCAACGTCTCTTCCATAACCATACCGGGGCTATCAGTATCGAGAATCGCCCTGAGGAATTTAACCGACGCAGAGACCTCGGTCACTTCGAGATGGATTGTGTCGTCGGTCCCCGTGGCTCCCACGTCGCCTCAGTGCTCAAACCTTCAGCTCCATCTCATAGTAAAGTGGCACGAGCTGCATTCAATTTGTTCTTCTTTCTCCAGGCCTTGCTAGAAAAAGAAAAAAATATTGTTTTGGTTGTCATGGAATCAGGGGATTATGCGTTACCAACATAAACAATTATATACGACAGGGTTAAGATAAGCTCTTAAATAGTCCCTATCCAAAAGCCAATATATCATTTATTATCAGGACGGACGAGGGAAAGATATGATGGGCATTTCTATGAGTCCATCAATGGCGGGGAACCTGTCTGTATTGACGACGATATTCCGTTTGATATCCCTGAGAGCTGGGAATGGTGTAGGCTGAAAAGCATTTGCTCCATAGCTACAGGTAAAAAGGATGCCAATTATGGTTCTCCAGATGGAGAATACCCCTTTTTTACGTGCGCAAAAGAACCAATCAAATGTAAATCGTATTCATTTGAAGGCGAATCATTGTTGCTAGCCGGCAATGGTGATATTGGCAATATCTCATACTATTCAGGTAAGTTCGAAGCGTACCAGAGAACTTATGTATTGCAGTCTTATGTAAGCGGATATTTACAATATATCCACATCCACTTGTTATACAATTGGATAGAGTATAACAATGAAAAGATGTTTGGTAGTACAATCCCCTACATAAGATTAGGTAACATTGAGGAATATCTTGTTGCTCTGCCTCCCTTGGCCGAGCAGAGCAGAATACTATTAGCTGCCCAAAAACGAGAAGAATTAGTTTCAGTTTTACAGAACTCTCGCCGCCGGTATAAACGCATTCTCTCCGAAACTCCTACTAGCCTACGCCAACAACTCATACAGGCGGCGATTCAGGGACAGCTCGTTCCTCAAAATCCGAATGACGAGCCAGCATCTGTTCTACTGGAGCGCATAGCTCAGGAACGTGCCTCAAAACTAGGCAAAAAGGCAGCTAAATCAATGAGCCGTATCGAGAGGCGTGGTAGTAAGACCTATGAACTCTTTCCGGATGGAACAGAAAAGGATATTTCTGACGAGATTCCCTTTGAAACACCAACATCGTGGGAATGGAGCCGGTTACAAGCCTATTGTGTATATGGAGAGGCGACTAGTGTTAAAGTACAGGATTGTCCGCTAGATACATGGATTTTAGATTTGGAGGATATAGAACCGCATTCAGGCGTAATATCACAACGTGTTACCGCTGAAAATAGATCATCTACCAGCAATAAATTCTGGTTTACTTCTGGCTCAGTCTTATACAGTAAATTGCGGCCATATTTGAATAAGGTAGTTGTTGCTGATTCGGACGGGTGCTGTACAACAGAAATTATCCCCATTAGTTTGTTCGCCAAAGCAAATCCTCATTATCTCCAACATTTGCTGATGTCTCCATTCTTCGTATCTGAAATAAACAAGGATTCATATGGAGTAAAGATGCCTCGAGCTGATAATAAACAGGTGAAAAAATTTCTTATTCCTGTACCACCTCTCCAAGAGCAGCACCGAATTGTTGAAAAACTCGGTGCGCTCTTGAAGTTGATATAGTTACCAAGTGATTACCGTATCTACTATCTCCCGCTGCTCGGCATGTGTTCGGCGGAGGTAGATGCGTGTCGTCTCAATATTGGAATGCCCCATGAGATCTGCCAGCAAAGCAATGTCATTGTATTTCTCGATGAAGTTCTTAGCAAAACGATGCCGGAAGGAGTGGGGATAAACCACCTGTGCGTCTAATCCGTATTTAATGCCCAGCTTCTTCAATTTACTACCAAGGCCTGTAGGAGTCATTACTTTTCCCCTCCTATTCAGGAAGATAAAACCGCTCTCGATTTTAGCCTCTGCTAGCCATTCGAGAGCAGACATGCGCAATGCCTCTGGTATATAAATGCGGCGTGTTTTGCCGCCTTTGGAATTGATGTCGAGATACCCAATCCTGACGTGCTCAACCTTTATCTTCAGCAGTTCACTAATGCGGGCTCCTGTCGCCGCCAAAAAGCGAACGATGAAATGCCATTTTTTTCGTCCATCTTTGAGTAATGAGTCCCTCAGATACTCGTAGTCAGGTTGAGAAATCACGTTCTCAAGGTACGGCTTTTGTTGAAGCTTAACATGTGCCAACTGCCATTCCTTTTTACCGAGGTACTCCAGATAGGCATTGATTCCGCATATCCTGATGTTAACGGTTTTTGTTTTGAAGTTTTCAATGAGATAGAGCTTGTACTTCTGCAATTTATCGAGCGTTATACGCCCATACAGTTGCTTGAACTGAGCAACCGCATACAGATACAAACTAACGGTATTCTGCGCCCTTTTTTGAAGGTGCAGCCAGCTTTCGAATGTAGTCTTGGACATGTCCCTATTATAGGGCTATGTACCACAATATCTTGTCCAACGTCTTTGCTATCCTTAGTTGCTCTGCAAGAGGAGGAACAGGATATAGAAAATCTTCAATATTTTCGCTGCTTATTGATGGTGAATTATCACCTTTCATAAACAAATTGAGCCCTTGAATTACATAAGGCGACAGAAATAAGGAATACGTAAAATCAGGGTTAAGTACTTTAGACCGTACCACATAAAAGCCAGTTGAAGCAATGGCATCAGCGTATAGATTCCCAACCAATGCTATATTCTCCAGATATGGACGAACTAAGGAAAAGAGTACATCTCCTGATTCCAGTATACGGCGGGCTCTGCTAGGAGCATTTTCCTTTTTAGTCGGCTTCCCTGATTTGATTATGTGTCTTTTGTTGTCTATGGCGTCAATATCAATGTACAAGAAATCTTTTTCTGGCGTTCTATTTTTAGTCTCCTCGAAAATTGATTTGCCTTTAGCCCATTCCCACGACGCTGGTATTTCAAAGGGAATCTTGTCAGAAATATCCTTTTCCGTACCATCTGAAAGGAGCTCATAGGTCTTACTGTCCTGTTCAATTGTTTAGAGTTTTGAGTAATAAGCCTAATCTGTTGCAAATGCAAACTTGCTCTTCTGCCGGAGGAATTGGGCATAGAAGCTTCTTTAGCATTGATTGAGTCACCTGATAAATAGTCGTTGTGTTGGCATCATCTAGCTGTTCTCTAAAAAGCCGAGACGAGAAAAAATAATACAAATATCGATTTGATACAGAAATAAATTTGGCCATAAACGCTCCATAGGCATCACCATTTCTTTCTACTATGGCCGTTTTTCCCACCAAGTTTTTGCTCCCATTTCGTGCACAAATTAGCAAATCTCCCTGATTTATATAAGCTCTATCCGGGATTTTCATTTCTACGTGTAGTACGTCGTCATAGCTTATTTTTCCATTTTGGATGTTGTTAGCCCTTAGAACAGCAGTTCCTTTTTCTCGGACATCACTAGGACTGTATGTGAGCCCTATATAAGCTTCTCCTACCTGTTCTAGCCTACACCATACCCAATTTTCAGGTAAATCAAAGGGGATTTCATCACTAATATCCTTTTCAGAACCATCAGAAAAAATCTCATGATAGGTAGCATGAGTCTTACTACCACGCCTCTCGATTCTGCTCATTGATTTAGCCGCCTTTTTGCCCAGTTTGGTGGTGCGTTCCTGAGCTATGCGTTCCAGTAGAACAGTTGCAGGCTCGTCATTCGGATTTTGAGGAACGAGTTGTCCTTGGATGGCCGCCTGTATGAGCTGTTGGCGCAAACTTGTGGGAGTTTCTGAGAGAATGCGTTTATAATATCGACGGGAGATGGATATTGTTTCTAATTTTTCAAATAACGAAGCTATCTCATTTACTATATTCTCTTGTTCTTTAGCCGGAGGAATGGGAATAAGTAAATTTTCTAAAACTCCTATATAAAGTTCTTTTTGATTTGTGCTTCCAGAGAGATTTTCTTCTAAATATTTTTGAGTTTCTACGGATTCAACAAAGGAAAAAATGAAAAAGGAGTTAATAGCATTGAATGTGCGTACAACTGTTACATGCGAATCAGGTACAGTAAAGGGATAATGCCCTAAACACGATTCGTTGAAAACTCGCGTTCTACATACAGTACCTGTTCCTGTTGAATTGATTAAAATATCACCACTTTGCAATTTATATGCCTCTTGCCATTTTTCTATAGTCTTAGGGTCAAGAAATCGTGCTTTTTCTAGAGAAACACCTCCTTCTTTCAAGTTGCATTTTTGAGCAAAGACTGGATACTTTTTTTCAGTTTCAGAGTACTTAGGTGATTTCCCCCTTGATAGAAAAGAGCATACAGAAGTCAGCCTACACCATTCCCAACTATCCGGGGTTTCAAAGGGAATATCGTCATCTATACAGGTTGCTTCCCCTCCATTGATGGACTCATAGAAATGCCCATCACGTCTAAAGATTCGGGAGGTACTCTTGGGCTTCTTTATTTTCCTCTCCCTAATCAGTCTCTCTCGCTCCTCGGCAATACGTTCCAACAGCTTAGACGCGGGCTCGTCCTCAGGATTTTGAGGAACCAGTTCTCCTCGAATTGCAGATTCGAGTATCTTCTTACGCAGGGCATCAATGATGCGTTCTATCTTATCGCTCATGCTTCGGAAGTTTGGTCGGAGTTAAGGAGAGCTTCAAGGGCAGCAAAGGCTTTATTTTCCTTTTGTAATTCCTCCTTGAGCATCTGCATCAAATCTTCAATGGAGCCCTCGATAGTATCAACTTCATCTTTGAGCCATTTGATATCCAGAGATGTTTTATCGCGCTGCAAAATCTCCTCGTAGGTATAGCAACGCCATCTTTCATCCTGCACCGCATGCCGGTCGGGAGCCTCGTACGCTGCAATAAATCCGGCAAAGTATTCCTCCTTCAGAGGATTAGTTTTGCCAAAGGAGGGCATGTTGGAGCGGAGATCGTAGATCCATACCTCTGAGGTATTGCCTTGGTCTGTTCTGCCTCGGGTGAAGAAAAGGACATTTGTTTTTACTCCCTGCGCATAGAAAATGCCGGAGGGTAAGCGGAGAATGGTGTGAAGATTACACTTCTCCATTAGGTCTCGGCGTACTAATTCACCATCGCCATCCGCAAAGAGGACATTATCCGGCAGAACAACCGCAGCTCGGGCGGTTCCCGTAGTTTTAAGACTCCGGTAAATATGCTGCAGGAAATTGAGCTGCTTATTACTGGTGGGGAAAGTCAGGTCATCTCGAGTGGCCCGTTCGCCGCCTCGTTTTGTGCCAAAAGGAGGATTTGCGAGTACCAAATCATACGTCCGGAGTACTTTACCTGCATTCGACAATGTATCAGCGCATAATATATGCCCATTGATGCCGTGGAGCATGGCATTCATGAGAGCCAAACGGTGAGTGTCTTTAACTAACTCGGTTCCGGTAAAAGCAACTTCATTTTCAAAGCGAGCCGCTTCCTCATCAAGGTCAAAGAAATCGTCCGTGTGTTCTCTCACATATTGGCTAGCTGCTATCATGAAGCCGAACGTACCGCAAGCCGGGTCGTTACACAATTCTCCAGGCTGGGGCTTCATCAGCCGTGTTATCACATTAATCAGGACGCGAGGCGTGAAATATTGACCAGCCCCGGATTTCTTCTCATTAGCATTCTTCTCCAAGAGTCCCTCGTAGAGATTACCTAATCCCTCCTCGCGAGCAGAGAACCAGTCGAGCTGGTCAATTGTAGTGATTATTTTCTCCAGATTTTTAGGCTCGGAAATATTTGAGACAGCTTCATCATAGATGGCCTGAACGCGGCCGGTGCATTCAGTGCCCAGATGATCCAACAATTTTTTATAGAAAGACTTCAACTCCACACCACTGCGAGCGGTTAGGTTGTCCCAACGATATCCTTCCGGAATCTGCGTTTCCGTACCCGTTTCTTTTGCCATTTTAAGGAAAAGGATGTAGGTAAGCTCAGTAACGTACTGGTGGTATGTAATGCCGTCATCGCGTAAGACGTTGCACAGGTTCCAGAGTTTGGTGATAATTTCTTGAGTAGTCATGCAGATTGTGTGGTATCGAGGTTATAAAGGTATTGATTAAGTTCGTTAATGAGTTCATGAAGCTGGTTGCCGAAGACTTTATTAAAGAAGGAGAATCCGCCTCTATTCCTGAATTGGGGAGCTTCATTGAATGAATCCACGGTTAGCACCGTCTCATTGATTAGATATTTTTCGATGCGATCAAGCCAGTTTTGCTCGCTCTTGCTGAAATTATGGGTCTTTCGTAGCGTGTTCACAGCCTGCCGAATGCGGTCTTCATGGTTCAGTAAAGGCGTCCCTAGTGCTTGTTTACGAATGATGCTGATAATATCAGCGGTAATTTCAGCATTGCTCATCTGGGAAAGGGCCGTATTGAGCTGTTGCACTGTGTACCCATCTCGGGCAAGGGCTCGTTTCAGCGATCTGAGGGAGTCTCGTGTCAGGTCAGAAGGTTTTGTACACACTATGCTCAGAGCCGTAATTTTGTCTCGGTTCTCTGTTACATATCGGGTAAAAGCTTTCAAGTAGTCTTCTGGGGTGTTGGTCCCATTGCCGAATCCTCGCGTATGTAGAACGTCGCCATCCGGCTTGTTGGAAATCAAGGTAGGGATGCCTTTAGGTTTCACCTTATCCAACCAAACGAATAGAGGTCGATGTTCTATCAATTCAACCTTGGCTATATGGGTAGGCATATTCTTGATGTGTTCCATGAATCGCTGAGGGGTTTGCCCATCTGCATAGTCTGCAAAATGCTCATTGAAAGAATCCACCTCACCGTTCTGGAGTCGCTGCACTTTGCGGCGCAGCTTGGCAATAATCTGCACCACCTGAGCCTCGATTTGTTCCTGTTCTTCAAGCTTGTGCAAGCCGTCTACAAGTTCAATAAAAGACACATAGGGATTCACTCCCACCGGCTGCATTGTGTCAACATCCTTTAAGGCCTCACAAACGCCAACGCAATCGTAAATATCGAAGTGGTCTTTGTGTATCTCCGGGCAGAGGCGTGTCGCTCGACCTTTCATCTGTTCATACAGGATACGCGACTTTACCTGACGCATGAACACCAGATTAGTGATGGACGGAACATCCACGCCCGTTGTCAGCAAATCAACAGTTACAACGATAGACGGATATTCCTCGTTTTTGAATCTTCGAATAGCCATTTTAATTCGGTCTTTATTGCCGTTGGCCACACGTCCCGTAATCTTAAGGATAGCATCGTTACTCACTCCTGTTTTGGCATAAATTTCACGGAGTATTTCCACTATTAAATCAGCGTGTTGATCATTGACAGCATAAATTAAAGTCTTGCCTTGAGTACTGGAAGCTTCCGGGTCTATATGATGAGCCACTTCTTTGAGTACTTCCCTGTTAAAGGCCTCTGTAATGACTCGTCGGTTGAAATGCTCAACAGCAAAATCCATTTCATCTTCTAATTCCCATGAGCGAATATTTATGCGGGGCGAGTAGCCTGTCACTGTTTCACCTTTCTTGAAATGAATGCCCTTCCGGCTCAGTTCTGTGGAAATAAGATGCGGGGCGTCGTGGTCAACAAGATAGCCGTCAAGGACAGCTTCAGGGTAAGTATAGGTATACACCGGCTCTCCAAAAATCTGAGTTGTGTGCAATGCCGGAGTAGCAGTTAACGCAATCTTAACAGCATCGAAATAATCAACGACATAGCGGTACTTGCTCTGATAATCACGCTGGTCCCGGAAAAGGATTTCCGTATCACTCATTTCCCTGTCAAATATATATCCTCGGTGAGCTTCATCAATGATTATTAAATCGTAGTCAGATACAGCCGGGCGAGTATCATTGTCTCCGCAATACAGGATACGTTTAACTAGGCCTTGGACAGTAGAAACATGGATTTTGGTTTCCTTTTCTACAGTTGTGTCGTCGAGCCCTTTTATATCGTAGATTTCATCTAACGTCATGAGCTCCTCTAATTTGACCTCTTTGAAAACGTCTAGTGCCTGTGTGCCCAGCTCAGTTCTATCTACAAGGAAGAGGATTCGGCGAAAGCGTTCCGTTTTGAGGAAACGATATATCATGCCCAGCACGGTACGAGTTTTACCTGTACCAGTAGCCATGGCCAGCAAGGCCGATTTCTTGCCCTCCATGATGGCATCCTCTGCCGCTTGAATGGCATTGATCTGGTAGTATCGCAACCCCAAGCCAGATGGGTTGCGCAGAAAATCATAAGGCAGCTCCTTCAGTCGTTCGTTCTTACTCACGATATCCTCCTTTAGTTTCTCCAGCATGCCATCCGGGCTCATCCATCCCAGCAGAGCGGACGGTATGTTGCTTTTTTTCCTCAAATCCAGCCACCAGATGCCGGATTTAGTTTTGACCTGTTCGGAGTAATCTCTGCCATTGGTTGTAAAAATGAACGGCACATGGTATTCCTCCCATTCGCCTATGCAAAGGGAATAATCGCAACGACGAACACTTCGGGCATATTCTTTCCCCTGAAAATCAATTTCTGATGCTACATCTTTGCCCGACTTCTTAGCCTCTATGAAGCCGACTAGCTTTTCCTCGACGAATAAAGCATAATCTGCGGCTCCTCCGTCAACCACATCCGAATCAACAGGCCATTCGGCTATTGCCATGTTGCGTCCTTTCGCCGGACGAGTGCCATTAGAATATCGAAGCTCCTTAGTGTTAGCCTCCCATCCAACTTGCCTTAACTGTTTATCTATAAGCTCACGCGTCTCTTTCTCTGTCAACTCGTTCCGCGCGAATTGACCGGAGTAAGAATCTAAAAAAGAATCCTCCTTCATATTGTATGCCATTCTGTAAGTCGTAGACGCGGAGCAATGTACCATGAAAACTCGAAGTAAGCAAGGAAAAGTATGATAGGATTTTACTATCATACTTTTCCTTCTCAAATCAGGACGGCAAAGAGACGATGGTTGGAAAGGTTAAAAAGCTATTATTGTTTGTACAAATTTATGAGATAAGTGCATCCACGCGTACCTACGCTGGGCTGCTCGTTCACCAATTCTTCATGCTCCTTCCCCCTAGCTTTTTCTCGCTCACTCCATCACCCCTACCATCTTTCCGACGGTTGCCCTTCTTAACTGCTTCCCTGCGTTGCGGAAATCTCCCCGTTCGTGGTCATCTCCGGGGATCTTGGAGGGTTATCACATGTATAAGGATGCACCTGGGATAGACTGCCTTCTTTCCGTAGCGTTGTAACAATATCACTAATACTCATTGTAGTACTGCCCTTACCCTCTGCCGCTTTTTCCCTTTCCTCCTCCTTGGCTTGTTTCTCCCAGTCCTTCCGCCAAATCCGGACTAATGCCATACTCCGCAGCTATCTGAACATGAGTCTTCGCTCCGCTCAGGGCATCAAATGCCACCTTTCCTTGAACTCAGCGCTGTAACGCCCTCTCTTGTGTATGTTTTCATTTTGCATGTGCGTGTATTGGTCAAATGATACGCACGCCTGTTGTGTTGCACAAGCAAAAGAGGGCTTAACCCATTGTCTTAAATTCCGGCACCATTATAGTTTGCCCCGGCAAGGAGACATCTCAGACAGGGATGCCTGGGCGGAAATGATTGCGTGGTTTCGTGAGCAAGCGTTGGAAATGAGGCCTGACTTCAGGCAGCTGGTAACTCAGTAAGTTTCCTCCAGCACCCGAGCCATTTCCTCCGGGGGCATATTCAACGCGCGGAACAAGCGGGTGCGCATCATGCGCGTGATGCCCAATGCCTGCATTGCGGCCTTCACGGAAAGGAACACGCCGTTATGAAGCATGCGCTCTACCATAAGGGCGTTTGCAAGGTGAACGGCCCGTTTAGAGGGCCTGTGGCCCTTTTTGAGTACGGGTGCCGGGTTCCCGGGGGCGCAGGGGCGAAGCACCTTGCCGCCCTTGGCATTGAGCCCCAGCGAAAAGCTCATTGTATCCGTGGTGATGGACATGCCGTGTATCGGTTCAGTTTCAGGCTCTGGGCATCGGCATCATAAGTGATGCTCTCATACAGAGCGTGGAAGATTGTATCTAGCGCGGAATCCGACATACGGCCCACCAGTCCCTCAATATTGGCGAGAGCCTCGCTGATATCCCCGCGCTCAATGTGAGGCAGCTTCTGCTGCAGCACTGCGAGCACGTCCTTATCTCTGGCTAGGGTAGCCAGATGGAGGGCGACGGCCTTTTCTACCGTCTCGGCGGAGAAGCCGGTGAAAGCGCACTCGCCCGGCTTCTTCTTATGGGTGCCGCAAACATAGTACCGGCGGATTGTGCCCCGGCGGTTATTATAAACCGAATACAGCACGCGGCCGCAATCCGGGCAACACAGGATGCCACGCAGAGGGTACACCAAGGAATCATGTAAATCTGTGCGGAGCTGCTTGGTGCCCTGTGCTGCCATCACTTTGTTGGCCTTATTCCAGAGGGTCTCTGTGACCAAGGCCTCATGCTTGCCCGGGTACTCCTCCCCCTTGCTGGTGATAACCCCGATGTACAAGCGGTTGCGTATGATGCGGCGCACCGCCTCAGAGTTCCACGCTTTGGGTTCAGTCTGGGCCCCGCGAGTGCGCTGCATGGCTGCACCGGTATCGTTGAGCCACTTTGCTACTTCACCCGGGTGTTCACCCGCGGCAACCTTAGCGAACATCGAGCGCACGGCCTCTCCCTCGGTGGGGTCAATGTGAAGGAAGCGGCGGTCATCCAACACGTACCCATACGGCGGACGGCCTGCATTCCACATGCCTTGCTGTGCCAATGCTGCGGCCTTGTGCGAGATACGCTCGCGGGTCATGTCGCGCTCGAACTCGGCGAAGGATGAAAGCAGATTGATCAACATGCGGCCCACGGGAGTGGAGGTATCCACGTTCTGGGTGACAAGCACCAGCGATACCCCGAGCTCGTCAAACTCGTGCGTCAGGTTACTGAAATCACGCAGGGAGCGAGAAAGACGGTCCAGTTTGTAGGATACAACCACGTCTATCTTGCCGTCGCGGGCATCCTGCAGCAGGCGCTGCATCTCCGGGCGGTCCATGGTACCACCGGACACGGCCACATCCGAGTAGGTGTCCGCGTGCACCCAGCCTTGGGCTGCGTGTGCGACAATATGCTTGATACAGCTATCAATCTGGGCATCAATGGAAGTAAAGGCCTGCTGCATGCCGAAGTCGGTGGACTTGCGGGCGTAAACCGCGCAGCGCTTGTACGCAAGTGGAGAATCGGTCATTTTGTAGAAAAGGAAGTGTTTGTGGAAAAGAAACGGTTGCCGGAGATACGGAACCCTGCGATTTCACG
This sequence comes from uncultured Akkermansia sp., assembly GCA_947630815.1. Classification (GTDB taxonomy): domain Bacteria; phylum Verrucomicrobiota; class Verrucomicrobiia; order Verrucomicrobiales; family Akkermansiaceae; genus Akkermansia. The sequence continues at coordinate 67,434 of CANRJD010000001.1, forward strand.
GGCCACGGCGGTGAGTGATTTGTAGGTGGCGCCGTCGTATGCGAAGCGGCCACCGTCTAGGGCGTACACCGTGTATATACGCCCATTAAACGCTTTCTGGGCAAAGGCACCTGGAGTGGCAAGGCGTGCCGTGGGTGAGGCGGAATCTACGGTTTCCGCCTTTGGCGCTGCCGGGATGATTTGCTCCTGTACCTTGGGGCTCTGGCAGCGCACATAAGGGGAACGCTCGCGCAGATGAGTGAGGTCGGCCAGCTGCTCCGCTTTGGTGACGGCCGAGGCTGCCAGTCCGCCGTAACACAGGCATCGCAGTCGCCATGCGATACGGCGACGCAGCAGAGCGTAATTATGCGAGTAACATGCGGTTCCCCACACGCGGCCCCATTCCTCCCTGAGTTCTCGGGGGCTCATGGAGCTGAGGGCCGCTATGCGCAGCTCCAGCTCCTTTTCCGTGATACATGGCTTGATGGTGTACGGCATATCTTCGGGGCGTATGTTTAGGCATCCATCTCGGCGGCTTCACCGGCGTCGGCCACAATCTTGGCGTCGGGCATCACCTCCTGAGCGGGGATGCGCTTGCCGGCGACACCGAAGAACTTACGACCGGAAATGTTCTTGTAGCCGGTGATGGCGCGGGCGGCGTGTGTCAGGGAGCGGAACTCTGTACCAAGCTCGCCCATATCGATGTCCATGGAAACAGAACCGTCCTCATTCACGATAGCCGTGTAAAGCTGGCCCTTATAGATTTTCTGGAGCTTGGTACCACCCTCGGGCAGCGGGGTGAACATGCCGAAGATACCAGTGAGGGACTTGGGGGCACAGGACTTGCGCTGCTTGGCGGGTCCCTGCTGCTCTGCTCCGTCGGGGGCCTCTGCTACTTCAACACCGGGCTGCAGCTCGGTTTGATTCTCCCACGGAGCGGTGTCCATCACGAACTGGAGGGCGGCATTGCTGAGGGTGGCGGCTAGGTGAGAGTTGCCGTCTTCGTCCACGGTGTTGTGGGTTTCAACGAGGCCCTTCTTTTTGAGGACGGTGAGGAGGCCCTTCTGCTGAGCGGTGAGCGGCGTGGGGAGAAGCACCTCATTGCCCGGAACCTCATTCATGTGAACGATGGTCTGAAGGAAAGAAGCGGCAGTGGAGCTGATGGTGTTTTTGATGTCGATATTATTCATTGTGAGTTGTTTAGGTTGTTATCTAAACCTGCGCCCACTTTACTCTTGGTCTCCGTGTGCAGCAAGCTTTTTCAGCAAGTTTTTTCTGTCTTTATTTGTTCATTTTCAGAACTTTGCGATTATTAGTGTGTTGCAGGGGCAAAAAAATTGAGGTAGGATCGCTTAATTTTGCTTTTTCGCGGCTGACATCGCTACAAATGCTGGCCAAAATGGCCGGAGCAAGCACATCGCAGATCGCTTCTATACGTTGCTGATAAGTGATTTTTGGTTCCTTCTTCATCTCATTAGCGAATGGCCCGTACTCTGAAGCCGAAGCCGCAGAGTACGGGCCGGGTTAATCACAGCATATCAGAGACAAACTGGATGAACTCTGCATCATGATTGCCCGCATTACGCAGCACCGGTATTGATACCGTTACCGTGCTCTTGTTCGGCAAGGTCACGCTAACGGTAGACAGCAGCCACTTGGTCGCACTGAGCGGCTTACCGCTGTGAGCCAACTGGGCAATGGCCGTCAGCAAGGAACGGCCCGCGCGCTTGAAGGCCATACCGCGGATGGTCCACATGGCCATGGCATAGTCGCTGTCCTTGAAGCCGTAGGGGAACTCGCCAGCTACACCGTCGGGGCGCTTCACTAAGACTTGGCACTGGAGCACCGTCTGATACGAGGGGCGCTTATTGTTAATCCATTCCAGCGTGCCACCGGCGGCGATGACATCTTCCAGCTTATCAAACATCAGCGGACGCTGCTCGGAGCCGTAGGGGAGGTCCTCTACATAGAACTTGCGGCAGCGCAGGACGGTGATCTCCAGAGGAGTGCTGCCCTCGGACAGCAGGGTCTCTTTATTCAGCACGATATTACCCGGGCGGAAGGTGTAAGCAAGACTGCCTACGCCCTGAGCCACGGACAGTGTGGGAATACGGAGCTCCGACCGGAGGATTTCGCCCTCGAATCCGCCGGTGGCACCGGCGGTGGTGATGGAGGTGATTTCGGAGGGCTCATCAGAGCCCATGAACGGCTTAATAGTATCACTCATGTTTTTAGTCTATTATGGTTAATAGTTTTTGCGGATTGTCCCCTTTCGCTCGCCTGGGCGCACCAGATTGCGCTCGGTAAGCCAGCAGGAGAGAGCTGTTTTCATGCTGCCTTTGAAGCCGTGCTTGGCCTTGGCAACAAAGAAATCTTCTAGTTTGCCGATGTCGACGGCGGTGCACGCGGTGATGAAGTCCTCGGGCGTAATGCTTGGGAGGTCGCCACCGGTCCACGACTCGTCATCGGGGGCAGAAGTTTCACTATGTGGCAGCGCGTCAAAAATGGCTGCCGGTTGGGCCACGACACCCGAGTTTGTCGCGTATCCGAGGTGATAGCCGGGAATATCATGACCGGACAGGGTCATTTGCGTTGCCGTGTTGCGTACAGCATCGCACCAAGGCTGAACGATGGCCGCGACATCCAGCATGCGGGACATGAGGCCCGGTGTGGGGGTGTCGCTGTTCTGCACCACATCGGGGATGCTGGTACCAGCGCACTTGCGGGCGAGAGGCAGGACCTTGTTAATCAGGCCCGGACACGTGGCCTGTTTGCGGCAATATCTGCACCCCTCAAAGGGAATGCAGGGGCGCTTACCTCCGCGCATGCTGGCGCGGGCGATAATGGTCCGGATTCGCAGGTCCAAGTTGGCGAAGTCCCCCTCGCGGGTGAAGGTGTGCTTCTGAATGTACCTTTGACGAGGCTGGCAAATTGAGGCCTCCACGGTGTTGACCTGAGGGAAGTGCTCGAATACGCCCAGCGTATAAGCTGCCACCTGTGCGTTATCCTCGGGGGCGGTAACCCGGGAGCGGTCCATCTTCCAGTTGACCAAGGCGGCGCGGTCGCCATCTACGGCCAAGAAGTCAGCGGTGCCGTGTGTCAGGCCGTCTGTAATTTCCAGCTTGATCCCATGAAAGACCTGTGGTGATTGCATAGTGGCCAGAATGGCATCGCGGTGCTGGAGGCAGAAGATCACACAGGCGGCCTGTGCATTGGGCAGGCCTTGGGTGCTGCCATTTTCAACGCACTCGCGGAGTTTGGTGGACTCATCAGCCTGAGCGTTGCTACCGGGGCGTGAGGAGAAGCTGGGGCACACCTCACGGTATGCGAGTGAGCCGGGAGAGAAGCGCGCATGCTTAGCCATGGCAGTGCTCCTTCCTATGTGCGGCCGGAACCGCGTTCGATTCTATTTTTCGTTTGTTCATTATCGGATTTCGTTGATGAATGAGGGGGTAAGGTCGCCGTCGGTGATGAGGGCAATATTGGCGCACTTGGCGGCCACGCGCTCGCATGTGTCGGCCTCGCATGTGCCGTCGGCGAATACCACGAGCTGGCGGGATGAGGCGCCGTGTGTGCGGTGTACACGGCCAAGGGCCTGTGTCAAATCAATGGCCGAGAACGTGGGGCTAATGAGAGCTAGACGGGGTTTCTGCCCAGTAGGGTCATGCAGCGATACGCCCACGCCGCCAGCGGCAATGTTGCAGATAACGAGGGGGATGCTGTTAGTCTGGAAGGCATCCACAATGCGCTGGCGCTCGGCCTCACCCTGCCCGCCGGTGATAACGGCATTGCATTTCAGCCGCTCACACAGGGCCTCCACCGTGTCCTTGAAGTTCACGAAGATGGCTACGCTTTCGCCCTGGGTCATAGCATCCTCTGCCAGTTCGGCAAGAACGGCCACCTTGCACATTTCCACGGCGGCACGCGCCCGGAGAATGATGGTCATCTGCGTGGCTATTTTGGCGTCCAGCTTTTCGGCTAAGTCATCGAGCTTCTTCGTATCGTCGGCACGGGTGGCGAGCCTCAGCTCCTGAGCCATGCGGGAGTAAATAGACTGAATTTTGGAGGCATTACCGGTGTCAACGGCACGGGCCTCCACGCGGGTTTTGGGGAACTCCGGGATATCGTCGAGCGTCAGGCGTGACCCCTTGGCCGGGAATATGGCATCATGCAGGCGGCGCAGTTCATCCTCACCACCGTAGAACTTCCAGCCGTATTGGCCGCGCCTGCAGCCATGGTTAGCGGCCCAAGTCCAGAACATGCCCTCCGGGAACAGGCGCAAGGCCGCACCGATGGCGAAGCAATCCATGGGGGAGATAAACGGGGTGGCCGAGCAAAGCAGAGTCTTAATGCCCTGACGAGCGGCGGCCGTCAGTAACTGGGCATTGGTGGTGCCGTAGTTGCGGCAGCGGTGAACCTCATCGAAGACGAGGAGGGTATCAGGGGCAAGTGACCAGCGGAAGCGCACCTTCGTCTTACCCGAGAACGTCTTGAAGGAACTCTTGGCGCACAGGGGGTGTTTACCGGTGCGGATGTTTTCGTAGTTGGTAATCAGGGCTACATCCACGCCAAAGGCGGCCGCAACCCTGCACCATGCAGGCAGCGTCGCTTTGGGTGCGATTACGGCCAGCTTAAGGTCCAAGCGCGCGGCGGTGTCGCACGCCACGTAAGTTTTACCTGCGCCGGGCACGCTGGCATCCAGAGCGCAGCCGTACCGCAGCAGGCTACTGCGGAGCCGTGCCGCGTGTTGTTCCTGCGAGGGAAGGAGTTTGAGTGCATCGTTCATACACCCAACAAGGGGCATGAAAAAAGCAAACTCTCCGACTTTTTTGCATTTTTTCGGTTTTTTTGAGAAAAATCGGAGACTTTTGAAATTTGGTGCCCCTTGTTTTGTGTGGGTCACATGTAACAAGCCCCGTTAAGAAGACATGAAAAATCAGCATTACATCAAAGCAATAATCGAGCTCATGGCTAAGGCCGAGAGCCGCCGCAATATGTGGGAGAACATGGAGCACTTCTTTGGCGACAATGGGCTCGTTGAACACGCCAGGCTCAGAGAAGTATGCTCTGAGGGTGCAGCGCTCATGCTGGATATTATTCGGCAGTATTTCGAGGTCGGGTTATTCGACATGCTCGATCACAGAGCGTCAGCAGAGGAGATTCTGATGGAAGTTCGCGCCTTAGAGGAGAAGGCGGAAGAACTGAGGCAGCGCTTCGAAGCCGAGCTGCGCCCCCAAATCACCAGCGGAAAGGAGATGCGCTAATGAGCCGTCGCACTTATGCCCTTGACTTCGAGACCTACTACGACAGGGAGGTCTCCATTACCACGCTGGGAACGTACGGCTACCTCCACCACCCTCATTGCCACGTGTATATGGTGGCGGTGATGGAGTTGGAGTCGCCGGGGTACGAATGGGAGCCCAGAGTCGACAAGGAGGCGTTCAGCTACTGCGGTGAGCCTGAGAATATGCCGTGGGAAACACTACGTGGAGCATGCGTAGTGGCCCACAACGCCAGCTTTGACGAGGCCGTCTTCGAACGGCTCGTCGAGCAAGGTAAAGCTCCGGCCGACTTGAATCTGGAGTGGTGCTGCACCGCAGACATGGCCGCCTATCTGGGAGCCCCGCGCTCCCTCAAGGAGGCGTGCCAACTGCTGCTCGGCAAGTACATCTCCAAAGAGACGCGCGACGAGATGAGAGGCATAACATGGGCCGAAGCCGTAGATCGCGGCTGGGAACAAAAGCTCAAGGATTACTGCATGTTCGACACCCTCATGTGCGGGCAGCTGTGGAAGGAGTACTCTCATAAGTGGCCCGAGCACGAGAGGCGCATATCCGCGCACACGCGACGCATGGCCCGCGAGGGTATCCATGTTGACCGGGCAATGCTGGAGGAATCACGCCGAAGGGCCGCAGCCGTGCTCATTGATGCGCGGGATAGCATACCGTGGGCCGGTAGCGCACCGCTTACCTCACACAAGGCTATTGCCGCCCAGTGCGCCCTTGAGGGCATCCCCATGCCCAGCAGTCTCGCCAAGGATAATCCGGACACCATCAAATGGATGGAAACGTACGGGGGCGAGCACCCGTGGATACAGGCCATCTATACCCACCGATCGGCCAACACGCTACTGGAGAAGCTTAACACCCTGTCTGAGCGCGTGCGGCCTGACGGTGATGCCGAGGTAAACCGTCTTCTGTATTGCGGAGCGGGTACCGGGCGCTTCTCTGGCTTCGGCGGCTTCAACATGCAGAACATGTACCGCGGCGAACGATACGGAGTGGACATGCGCCGCATCTTCATACCGCACCCGGGCAACGTTTTCATCATATCTGATCTTGCTCAGATTGAGGCCCGTGTGGCCCTGTACCTTGCGGGCGATGAAAAGCAGCTCAACCTGCTGCGTGATGGTACCAGCATCTACGAAGTGCACGCCCGTGCCACCATGGGGTACACCGGCACCGCCCCCCTCAAGAGCGCTGATCCGGACCTGTACCGGCTCGCCAAGGCCCGCGTGCTGGGGCTCGGCTATGGATGCGGGGCCGCCAAGTTCATGCTGCTGGCCAAGACCATGGCCGGCGTTGATTTGACACTTAGTCAGGCGAAGGTACAGGTGGCGGATTTTCGCCGTAAGAACGCGATGCTGGTCAACCTTTGGAGCAATCTGGAGAAGCACTTTAAACGGCACAATGGTCAGGACTTTCATGTGCCGCTGTACAGCGGGCGCGAGCTCATATACCGCGATATTCACCCCTTTGCCGGGGAGTGGAGGGCAACGGTGCAAGGACGCGTTTCTGCATACTACGGCGGGAAGCTCTGCGAAAACGTCACACAGGCCACGGCCCGTGATATTTTCTGCTGCATGTTGCTTGCCCTGGAGGACGCCGGGTATATCTGCCGCTTCCACGTACACGACGAGGTGGTGCTGGAGGTGCCCGAGGCCGAGGCGGAATTCGCCGCAAAAGAGGTACAGCAAATCATGAGTACGACCCCGGAGTGGATGCCTAGTTGCCCGCTCGCCGCCGAAACTATCATATCAACCCATTATTGCAAATGATCACCACAACTTCGTCCGCGACAAGTGCTGCCGACAGCACGTCGACAGTGCCCCGCTTTTTCGCCTTGCCGAACCTCTCCAGCCAAGAGGTATCGCGCGTTGACCCCGTCGCCTCTGATGAGAAGCCGAGGAAGGATACAAAGGCCAGCCACACGGCATACGCCACATCTCCGGACACGAAGGACTGTTTCCTGAGCTTCTATCAGGGCCAGCTCGAAGGCGTACGCGTGAGTAACAGTAACCCTGCAATATTTTTGCACGGTCTCCTTGCAGACTACGAGGCACCGCTCACGCAGGAGCAACGCTTGCGCTGCGTGGATAAGTGCAAAGTGAAGCCCACTTTTGTAAGCGAATCCTACTCCGGGGGCACCCATGCCTTCTGGCTGTTTGAGGCTCCCGTGCCGCTGCTCGATGCCAGCAACACACATGAGTTTTTGGCCATCGCCAAGCGTGAACTGGCTATTGATCGCGCATTTGAGCAGTTCGACGAAACCGCATTCTTCAACACGGCTCAGTACTTCCACAGGGGTTGGAAGTGGACACCCACCGGGGCCGCTCCGATACCCATGGAGCGGCTGATGCTGTGGCTTAGTCGTTCATGGAAAAAGTACGATTGGGCCTCCCAAGGCGTAGAGATGCCCCTCAGTCGCGTGAAGGAGGAGGTTGACAAGCGATACCCTAGTCGTTGGTCCGGGGACTTTCGCGAGGGCTCGCGCGGCGTGCGTTTTTGGGACCCTACGGCTGACAATCCCACGGCAGCCGTCGTCACCCCCAGCGGCATGATATGCTACACGGGCGGTACCAGCTTTATGTCGTGGAATGCCATCTTTGGCGATAACTTCTGCGAAAGCTACGAAAGCGAGACCGAGGGGGCGGCCCTGCGTGATTGCTACTGCGTCAATGACAAGTTCTGGCACCGCCAAAAGTGCGTCAGTGACACCGTGAAGCGTCCGCGCTGGCGCTGCTATAACCGTACCAATGCTGAGTCTTTGCTGGCCGAAAAATACAGCCTGCGCCGTCGCCGTAAGCCTGGTGAAGACGCTTCGCAGCTGGAACGTGTTATCAGCACCGTTATCAGCATGAAGACGCTGGACGGTGCCGTGCCAATACTCTTCTCCGATGAGGAGACCGCAACTATCAATGGACGCACCTATCTCAACATCAGCGTGGTTGAGGCCATGCAGCCCGAGCGCACCAAGGGAAAACACTGGGGAGACGGTTTTCCGTGGCTTGCGGAGTTTCTGGAGAATCTTCTCGGTGACTCCGACAAGCGGCAGCTGATGGCCTTCATGAGCTGGTTGGCCTACGCGTACCAAGGAGCATTGAAACACAAGCCACGCCGCGGGCAAGCCGTTTTTATTGCCGGTGGTGCCGGTACAGGTAAATCCTTCTTGTCCGAGTGCATATTGACCCCTCTGTTCGGCGGTAGCTTCGATGCCACCGATTTTCTGTGCGGTCGCACCCGCTTTAACCGCGAGCTGTTTAGCTGCGGCCTTTGGACGATCAACGATGCCACCCCACTGAAGGACACCAGCTCCCACGAGCATTATTCTGCCATGGTGAAGAAGCTCGTGGCCAACAGCACCTTTGCATTCGAGGGCAAGTTCATAGAATCGGAAAAGATACCGTGGCTGGGGCGCGTGGTGGTCACCTGTAACACCGATGCTGAAAGCCTACGCATTCTACCGGTGGTGGATATCAATAACTCCGACAAACTCATGTTCTTTCGCAGCACCGACAAGGAGCTGGAGGAAAAGGACCCCGAATCGAAGGTCGCAGCAGAGCTGCCCGCCTTTGCCAACTATCTGGCCAACTACGAGATACCGAAGGAGTGTCAGGGTGGCGCCCGCTTCGGTGTCGCGGGATACATGCACCCGGACCTCAAATCGGCGGCAGAGGAACAAGGCGCAAGCGGTACCTTCGCCGAGATCTTGGATACCTTCCTGCGAGGGTACTTCATGGAGCCAGACGTGAACGAGCTACGAGGAACCGCCAGCGAAATTTTCTCACTGATGAGCAACGATGAAGCCGTCCGACCTCTTGTGGACAGGTGGCTTAACCCCATATCGGTGGGCACACGTATGGGGCAGCTGCGTGCCCGTGGTAAGTATCCATTGGAGCAAAACGGCCGCACGTGGCGCATCACCAAGGCCGACTTCATCAAGTACCGGGAAGGAGGGCCGCAGCAATGAGGAGTAACACGGCACAGAGCGGCATCGTTACCCTGTACCCCAACACCCTCCCATCAAGGGTGTTGGGAACGGTGCTACGTGTAGATATAGCTGTCTGTCAATTAGTTAGGCGACTCTGCTACACCCTTAACACCCTTATTTTCAAATCTAATAGGGGAAATAATAATAAGGAGAAGCATGGAGGCGTAAATAGAAATATATATAAGAGTCCAAACCGGGGGTGTAGGTGCAAAGGTGTAGAAGGGAGGTGCCGACCATGAGCCGCCGCGATTCGTATGCCGCCCGCGAACATGCCCGCAACCGTGCCTACAAGGAAGCGTATCAATCGGAGGAATTCATCCGGTGGGTGGCATCGCTGACACCGGAGCAACGCGAGAATGCCGAGCGCCTGGGCCTGCTTACCTACCAGCTTGATAAGGAGAGCAGCGGGCGCAGCGTGGAGGACTTGCCGCCCTCATTAGCCCCGCGTACGGAGGATGCACCAGTGGAGGAGATCGCCAATGCCAGCGACACGCTTGAAGCTGAATCCGAGCTCGCCGCGGCCCAATGCCGCATGCTACGCTCTTTCCTCATGCGCAACAACAACCCGGAGCTGCAGTGGGCTTGCATGTGCTATCTGGCTGGCAACGGTACCTGCGAAGCACACGCCGAGCGCCTCGGTATATCCAAGCAGGACTTTCATTACCACGCGGCCAATGCCCAGCAGGTTTTAGGCATTACCCGCCGCGCGGGCCAACGCTCCGCCCGGGCCCGTCAATCATACCGCATGATGAACCGACGACGGTCCTGATTTGACATGCCGACCTCGGCATGGACACAGCGACAGAAACCTCCAGCATGGCCCACGATACCAAGCAGCTTGCCCCTGCATCAGAGGATGCTTATCTTGTTGACAAGACAAGCACATTTGGTGCCGTGCGAAGCGGGCTGGCGGGCATCGAATTTACCGGCACCGGCTTGGTGATTTCAACACCTACCGTGAGCGAGGAGGACTACAACGACATGTTCAACATGGTGCTCTCTCTGAATAAATCATGCCATTGGCTTCTAGGTGATGCGCTGCTCCTTGGTGATACCCAGTGGGGGAACCAGTACACAGAGTCGAAGTACGATGACGCCCGTAAGGCGACCGGCCTTTCTCTTAGTACACTGCGTAACATCGTCTACACTTGCAAGAAGTTCCCCCGCAGCGCACGTCACAGCGACCTGAGCTTTACGCATCATCTGGAGGCGGCATCTATCAAGGATTCACCCGAGGCACGCGAAAGCGTCCTCCGTGAAGCATCCTCCAAGAGGATGAGCGTGAAGGACCTGCGTTGCGTCGTTCGTGAGGTGAAAGCCGAGCGCATGACCGATGAGGCCAAGGAGAAAATATGCCCCAATGATGACCGCCCCTTTGGCGTGCTGAGCCTGCCCACCAAGGAGGAGGCAGCCTCTGCGCTTCCTATTGCCTTTGAACTGGACAAGGCCGTGGTGTGGTTGCTCAAGAATCCGGTTGATAGCCTGACGCCTGAGCACCGCATCCAGCTGCAGGAGCGGCTGGCCCCGATTGTTGCGTATGCCGCCCAGCTCACCGAGGCCGGAGTACATCATTGATTGCTGATTTGACACGCTGACAGGAGTATGAAAGCGTCGCTCCAGACAAATGTCGCCGCTCAGGCGCCTGCGGAGAGTCGTTCCCCTCGGGACAGGAGGGGTATGAAGGCTTCCAGCGCGTGCTGAGTCTCTCTCGGACTCGACTCTTTTTGAAGGTTTGAGCGAGAATTATTTTTTACGGCTTCCCACTTTTTCGCCCATCGCCGTCAGGCCTCTGGGAAGCCGCAAATATCTGACGGCGATGGGCTCCAACGTCGGCTAAAGGACATAAGTGCATAGTTACCGGGCGGGAAGTTCAGCACGAATTTTCCGCCCGGTTTCTGCTACAAATCGCTTTGCAATAAGACACAACGGATGGATTGCTTTCCACCCCGCATCGAGGTAATTAAATTGTCGTTATGAACACAAATCCTACATCTAAAAAGGAGTTTGAGCCCCTCTTTGAGCCTGGTCGGTTACTTATTCACCGCTTGTTGATGAGCTATGCCGACCAAGGGCATTTTACGCATTATGATCTCATGTACGCGTTCTATCGCCACATGACCGGTGACTTCGGCAACCTCTGTGCCTCTGATAAGCAGGCCAACCGCGATGCCATCCGTACCGGTGACCGCATCCTATCGAAGTACCGCTTGCCTCACGGCCACGACGTCTACATTGAAACCACCGCCGTGTACGAGGGCAGGCGTGAAAGCACCACTATCTACCCCTGCAGTGAATATTGATACCTTTGGCCATGTACGAGTACCGTATTTCGTGACTGATTCCGGGCGAGAGGTGCCGAAATTGCATAAATCATTGAAAACAAGCAGAGAAAATTGTGCTTTTGTTGCTTTTTCCTCTGGCTTTTATCGTGATGCAGGAGTAAATTAACACCGACAAGAACCATAAACCACTTAGATTCAATGACACTCAAAGAACTACAGTACCGCGCCGGATTTGACCTCGCTTCCTTCTTTGCCGCTCAGGAGAACTTCATAGAGGCCATGGAGGATCTGCGCAAGTATCACCGCAAGAACGCAAACCGTACGGCCTGCGCCGAGCTGATGGCCACTCGTGTTGCCGAGATTGGCGGATTCGCTGCTCAGATACTCGCCAAGGAGCGGAAAGAAAATACTTCCTCCTGCGATAATATGCTGGAAAATGCCCAGTTTGCCGCCCGTAACCTGCTGCACCAGTACTCCAAAATATCCGCTTACAGAATCCCGGTGGACCCGGACATCATCACCGAGGCCCAGTCCATTCTGTAAGAGGCACCCCCGTCATTTACACCGGCCCCGAGGGAGAGGGTCGGTGCACTTGGCCATCACTGATTGCATTATGGCATGCTCTGCCATATTCTTTCCAGCGTTGAATTGATGTCTCTAAGCTCCGATGAGTTGTCGGGAGTGTATATATCATCAATCTCTTTCTTAATACCATCGAGTGAGCTTTCTATATTTCGCAGCTTGGAAGATATATCTCTTAGCTCATACGAATAATCTTGGTAGCTATGTCCCGCATCAATGCTTCGTACAGCTTTAATAACTTGGGTTTGGTTGTACGCCATGTATCCGAGAAGCGCAAGGCCCGTGATAATGTAAACGTGAACCATAGCCCCCATACCTCGACGTCCGGGCTTGGGCTGGTCCTTGTTTTCTGAAGATGCTGTAGTGTTCGCAATTGATTCTTCTTTCATGCTTTCAGTATATCGAATAGTGCACGCTATTGCAATACAAATAGCCGCTATCATTTGACACCGGGGCCTGAGGTATGGGCTCCGGTGTCATTTCTCGCGAAGTTGCCGACAAGATACTCGATGCCGACTTCGCCAACATTGTGCAGAAGGTTAAGGACGGTAAGACGCTATCCTCAACCGAGCGTGCCCGCGTACAGGCCCGTGCGGCCGGTAGTACCGAGACGCTATCGGTGGCCAAGACGGTTGTGGAGCTAGCCGCCGCGTTGGGTGTCACACGTCGAACAATTAGCGCGTGGCGTAAATTACCGGGGGCCCCGCAGCCCGCCGCCAACGGTAGCCATTCCGTGACCGCATGGCGTGATTTCGTCCGCGAGAATAGCCTGAAGGGAAGCGGTGAAATCACTGGTGGTCAGGTAGAAGCCCTGAAGGCACGCAAACTATTGGCTGAGGTGGAAGAACGCGAGTTGAAAGTGGCCGTGAAAAAAGGCGAGTACGTTCTCATTGAAGACGTGCGCCGCCGGTGGGTGATGCTGGTGGGCAAGGCTATTGCCCTCATGCGCGCCAAGTTCGAGAACGAGCTGCCGCCCATCATGAGCGGGCTCGATGCCCAAGGAATCCGGGAGGAATCCGGCAAAGCAATCGATGAGATTTGCCGCTTGCTCCATACGGGAGAAGGAGAAAAATCGGCATGAGCTCGGTATTGGAAAATCGCTTTCTTCACCTGTGGGAACACAAAGGCGGGGCACCGTTGGAGCGTGAGTACCGCTTTCACCCGGAGCGCCGATGGAAGGCCGACTTTGCCCACCTTGGTAGCCGCACCATTATCGAAATCGAAGGCGGTGTCTGGTGCCATGGTCGTCATACGTCACCCAAGGGCTTCATGGCAGACGCCGAGAAATACCTCACGGCTACATTGTCCGGTTGGACTGTAATACGCCTGACATCACCCCAGCTAACACCGGAAATCATTGAGCAGGTAATCGAATATGTCCGCAGCAGAGAAACTTGACCGTATATGGAGGGAGGCATGGAGACCTCCGGACCGCCAACCCGTGTGGAGGTGGGCCGAGGAACACGTGCGCTCCATACCGTACAGTCCGATGCCCGGACGTTTTCGCGTTGAAAACTCCCCCATGATTAGGGAGGTCATGGAGGCTATCGTTGACCCGCGTATACGTCTGGTCAGCATCATTGCATCCGTGCAGAGCAGCAAGACGACCGCGCCGGAAATAACCCTCTGCTACATCATTGCCAATTTACCCGGGCCCACGCTTTGGCTGGACCAGACCGACGAGGATGCCAAAGACCAAAGCGAAGGACGCCTCCAAAAGCTTTTTGATGAATGCGCCCCGGTGCGCGAGCTATACCCGGCCGACCGTAACAAGAAGCGCAATGCCACCATACACTTTGCAAACGGCATGACCCTGTGGGTGGCCGGTGCCCACAATAAGAGCAACCTGCAGCGCCGCTCTATCCGCTGGCTCATCGGTGATGAAACGTGGCGGTGGCCCGCTGGGCACATGGCTGAAGCCGAGGCCCGCGTGACCGCTTTCGGTTGGCTGGGCAAGTGCATCTTCATGAGCCAAGGCGGCTTTGAGGGAGACGATACCCATCGCAAGCATGATACCACCGACCAGAGGGAATGGCACTTCGTCTGCCCTCATTGCGGGGCCCGGCAGCCGTACCTGTGGCGCAATGTTCAGTGGGCCAAAGATTGCCAAACTGATGACGGAGAGTACGACTACCGTTATGTCCGTGATACCGCGCGTCTGGTGTGCAATAAGTGCTCGCATGAGTTTGAGGATACCGATGAGAACAGACGCAGGCTCAATGCCTCTGGGTGCTTTGTTGCCCGTAACACCAAGGCGGCCAAGGAGAATGTCGGTTTTCATTGGAACGCGTTATCCACTATGTCTTGGGGGGAACTGGCCGAAATGTACCTGCGCGCCAAGGTAGCCGCCAAGAAGGGTGATATCACGCTTCTGCAGCAATTCTACCAGAAGCGCTTGGGCCTGCCGTGGAACGAGTTCACCGAGGATTACACGATTGAGCAAAGCCTGTCCGACTATCTCATGGACGAGCCTTGGGAGGAGGAAGGCAAGTTCAACGGTGTGCCACTCCGTGTGCTGACTGTCGACGTGCAGAAGGACCATTTCTACACCGTAGTGCGGGCATGGAGCCCCACAGGTTCATCCCGCCTGATTCACTGTGAAAAGGTATTCTCGTGGGAGGCTCTTCGCGGGCTGCAGAAGCTCCACGGAGTCAATGATAATCTGGTCTTTCTGGACTGCGGTTACAGTACATACGACGTGTACGCGAAGTGCGCTGAATGCGGGTGGTATGCCCTTATGGGTGACCGCAAATCAACCTTCACTCACCGGACCAAAAACGGAAAGATGATTCAGCGCTTCTATTCGCCCAAGCGACGCGTCAGCGTAAGCCGCGACCGCGTGGCCACCATGTTCTATTGGAGCAATCTCAACATCAAGGATTCACTGGCCCGACTGCGTAAGAATATCGACGGCCCCACGTGGGAGGTACCAAAAGACGCGCCCCAGGATTATCTCGATCAACTGGATTCAGAGCACCGCGTGTTTGAGCGTGGACGCTGGATCTGGAAGCAGAACCGTAATCGGGCCAACCACTATTTTGATTGTGAGGCCATGCAGGTGGCCGTTGCCAGCATGCTGAAACTCATTGGACAGGAAAATGCCAATGAGGATGGGGCCTCTATGTAAGCAAGGTTTCAATAATCGTAGTGGGCGTCTTTCTGCTCGCAGTATCCGTGGGACAGGACATCATCTCGAGCTTTCAGCCACTGCTTTATCTCTTTTCGTCGTTCGTTGGCCGCGCATAAAGCACTCTCCAAGAACTAAAAACGCCACATTTGACTCCATGTGACGCGATTGCTAGGGCTCCGCGTTAGTTTTCCCAGACCGGGGTGTTCCTACCCTTGTTGACGCCGTTGGAGGCCTTGCTGGGCGTAATACATCTAACCGTCACCTTTTGACATGCCAGCTGGGGGTATGGATATCCCGATTTTCTGCGCACACACGAAACAAGAAGACACGGCAGCCTTAGTGCCGAACCCGCGCAACCCCAACACGCACCCGAAGAAGCAGATTGAGCTTCTCGCCAAAATTATCAAGGCACAGGGCTGGCGTAATCCCATCGTTGTATCGAACCGCTCCGGCTTTGTGGTAAAAGGCCACGGTCGGCTTGCAGCCGCACAACTACTGGGCTGCGATAAGGTCCCGGTTGATTATCAGGACTACGCCAACGAGGCTATTGAATGGGCCGACATGGTGGCCGATAACCGCATCGCTGAACTGGCTGAGCTCGACGACAATACACTCAAGAGCGTGCTTGAAGATTTGCGGGGCCGGATTGATATCGACCTGACGGGCTTTACCGTGCCGGACATCGAAGCCATGCTGGAGGAGAAGCAAGGGGGCAACGCCGAGAGCGAGGACAGCATAGGTGATACCGAGGGTATCACCGTCTCTCAGCAGTACGGTGTCATCGTCATGTGTGAATCCGAAGGCGAACAGGAGAAGACATACAACAAGCTCGTAGAAATGGGCTACACCTGCAAGGTTGTTGCCGTATGAAGATAGAGGTACATAACCGCGTGGACGATTTCAACAGCTATCGTGCCGCACGAGTGAAAAGCCTGTTCAATGCCCAGAACGGGTGCAACTTTGATTTGAGCATCGATGCCGACATGGGCGATGATTGGAATATCGGCGTTGTGGTTGGTCCCTCGGGCTCGGGCAAGACCAGTATCGGCAAGGTCATATTCGGTGAGAACCTGATACACGACTACACACGCGGGTGGGATGCCGACAAGCCTATTGTGGATTGCATTGCCCCCAATGGTGATTTCAATGAGGTTACCGGTGCGCTTGCCAGCGTAGGTCTTGGCGACGTGCCCGCATGGTTGCGTCCCTTTCACGTATTATCCAACGGCGAGCAATTCCGTGCGGGGCTGGCCCGCGTGCTTTGCGAGAAGCCGGAGCGTGTGGTCATGGATGAGTTCACCTCGGTGATTGACCGTCAGATTGCACGCATTGGCTCCATGGCGTTTGCCAAGAGCTGGAGACGCGGCAACCCCACAGGAAAAGTTGTTCTTCTTACCCCTCATTACGACGTGCTCGATTGGATTCAGCCGGACTGGATTATCGATACCAAGACCGGGCACTTTGAGAGGGGGTGTCTTCGGCGACCCTCATTTGAGCTCGAAATTATCAAGACGAACGGCAGTTATTGGAAGTACTTTAAGCCTCATTACTATCTGAAATTGCCCATGCCTCCGGCCGCGGAGTACTTCGTGGGTCTTGTAAACGGTGAGCTGGCTTGTCATCTGGCCGTGTGCCCGTTCTTTACTGCCCCGGGGTACCGTGCAACCCGTCTGGTTACCATGCCGGAGTGGCAAGGTGCCGGTGTGGGTACCCGTTTTCTGAACTGGGTCTGCCAATACCATTTGGATGGCAAAGGCCGATGCGGCCGACACCTGCCGACCTATTTCCACACCAGCCACCCTCAACTGGTTGCTGCTTTGCGCCGCTCACAGCTCTGGATTCAGACCTCGGCCGTGTTGTACGGCGGAAACAAGGAGCGCAGCCGAAACTCGCTGCGCCGTTCACACAGAAAAAAGATGGTGCCCGGGAGGAACGGGAAAATAAAGACGCTGCCTATGGACGGTACCGGGTACGGTGGGCATTTCCGCGCCGTGCAAGGCTTCAAATACATAGGCAAACAATCATGAATATCTTTCTCACAGGCCAAAAGAGCTTTGGCAAGGCGGTTTTCCTTGCCCTGCGTGAAGACGGGCACAACATCGTGGGCGTGGCACCGGCACCGCCCAAGAAGTATTACGACAAGCTCCATGGTATTGCCCTCCGTTACAATGTGCCGGTGGTATGTGATGCGGGTCGTCTCACGTCTGACCATATCCCCGAGGAAACAGACTTGATTGTAGCGGCCCATTCCCATTGGTTCGTATCCGACCAGGCTGTGAAGAAAGCACGCCTTGGGGCCATCGGATACCACCCGTCCTTGTTACCGCGCCACCGCGGACGCGATGCCGTCCGTTGGACCGTGGCCTGCGGGGACCCAATTACCGGTGGCAGCATCTACCGTTTGAACGATAAAGTGGACGGCGGCAATATCCTCATGCAGAGCCTGCAATTCGTCGATAGAAACTGGGGCCATCATGAGCTATGGAAACAGCTGTTTCCTGCCGGTGTCAAGCTGGTTAGAGATAGCGTCAGGCTATTAGCCACCGAGGGATTTGTGGAAGGCGCTCCTCAGGATGAACGCTTTGCCACGTGGGAGCCTCCCTTTGATCCCTCGGCCCGCTTGTTCAGGCCCGAGTTATTACAGTTGCCCCAGTAGGAAGGAATGTTTATAACTGCTTAACGGCTTAAGCTATCTCATTATAATCAATTCTCTGCAGCTTTTTGACACCCGCTTTGTGGTATGTTCACATATATTTTCAACCGACTGAAGGAACGCTCCACGTGGCTGGGTATCATCGCACTTGCCACGGCTTGCGGCGTGACGATTGAGTCCCTTCTTGCTGAACAGATTATCGCCGCGGGTATGGCCCTTGCCGGTATCGTCAGCATCATGACCAAGGACGGCACCGACAAATCTACCGAGGAAAAGGAGAGCTAATCTAATGACCATCAGCGAAATCCAGACTGATACGTGCTTCTGGCAGCGAATGCTGCGCCTTGCCGAGTACTACATGGGCAAGGTTGACGGCATTATGGGGCCTTTAACACGCGCAGCCGAGGCCAAGTGGTTGACCGCTGCGCAGCTTGCCGCCAAAGAATACGGCACCTACGACGGCCGCTCCGAGGCCGTTATTGCCACGCTGTTACCGCAGGCGCAGGTTTTGGCACGCAAGTGGATGTCCGCCGCCACAAAGGAGGCGGCGCGTCAGAGGGTATGCGTTAAGCTGATTGAAGGAACCCGCAGCTATAAGGAGCAGAATCGCCTGTATGCCAAGCGTCCCAAGGTTACCAATGCCCGAGGGGGAAGCTCATGGCATAACTTCGGGCTCGCTTTCGATTTTGGCGTGTTTTCTGAGGACGGCAAGAAGTATTACGGGGAAAGCACTCTCTACAAGGTGCTCGGCAATCTGGCTACGGCCATCCCCGGTGCCACGTGGGGCGGCACTTGGACTAGTCTTGTGGACGAACCCCACATTCAACTGTCCATGTTTAACACCATCAAGGCCGCCCGCGAGGCCTTCGAGCAATAATTCATCGCACCTGTGGCAAAAGGGGTATTCATCACAGGTTTTACCGCCGAAGAGGTCAAGGGCATACAGGCCAAAGCAAAAGCCCTCTTAATGGAGGGTAAGACCATCATGTCTTGGACAGACGGTGGCGGCACGTCTGTCACGAAGCAGTTGGTCATGCCGGTTGCTGAAGTGCTGGAGGAGTGTGCCTATGCATTACGCCGCCTCGAACCCGCCAACACCACCGGTGCCGCATTGGCCCCAGGGTCATTTGTATCCTACCGCTTCCCATTATGAATGCTTTTCAGAGATTAGCCGCAAGGCTGTTTTTCGGCGTGAATTCCACCTATGAATCCGCTAACCGTTCTCCACGTCGTGCGCAGGTCCCTGGCTCTGCTCCACGCGACGCTACGCTTGATTTGACGCCTAGTGTTCGATCGGAGCTGGTTCGCCGCTCTCGATACTTGGTGCGCAATTCCGGTTTCATCCGTGAAATCGTCGGCAGCATGGCCCTGTACTCGGTGGGGGACGGTCTCAAGCCTCAGGCCGAAAGTATCGACCACGCATGGAACCGCAAGGCCGAAGCCTACTTCAACCTCTGGAGCCGCCATGCAGAACTGACCGGCCGCTTCAACCTGACGCAATGCGAGCACCTCATTTGCAGGGCCGTCGATACAGACGGCGAGATATTCATTCACAAGGTGATGAAGGACAACGCGCCAAAAATCCAGTTGATAGAAGCTCACCGCATCGGTGATTATTCCGATACGGATAGCTTTGTTGACGGGGTGAAGCAAGATGCCGACGGCAGTCCAGTTGCCTATCGTCTTATCAGGGACGACGGCACACACGTGGACTTGCCCGCGGAACACGTGCTGCACGTATACGACCCGGATTCACCGTCGCAGGTGCGCGGGTGCCCCAGCTTGCAGCACTCCATTAACCACATCATCGATGAAATGGAGCTGCTGGCGCTAGAGAAGCATGCTGTGAAGGATAACGCTGACATAACACGTGTTCTGACTACCGCTCGCGACGATGCCGAGGACGGTGATTTTCAGTTGAGTGCAGTACGCCTCGCTGACGGCTCCGATACTTCATGGCTTCAGCGCATCCTTGGTGGCAAGCTGGTGAAGATTCAACCGGGAGAAGATATCAAGCCCTTTGAGAGTTCACGCCCGAGCCCCACATTTACCGGCTTTCTTGACCACCTGCGCCGCGATTCCGCATTGGGCATGCTTCCGTTTGAATTCGCCGCGGATTCATCCAAGCTGGCCGGGTCCGGTGTCCGTCTGACGGTGGCTAAGGCTGACCGCCGCTTTTCATACCGCCAGACGCTTCTCATTGACCGCATGCTGCGACCGCTTTGGCTGTGGGTGATTGGGCATGCTATTACCACGGGCAAGCTCGAAGCGGTAGAGAATTGGACAGAAGTGAACTTCACCACGCCCCGCCGTGTCACTGTGGATGCCGGACGTGAAGCCATGCAAAATCGCGCTGACGTACAGGCCGGACTCAAGACGCTCAGCGACCACTTTGCCGAACTGGGTATGGATTTCCATGAGGAAATTGAGAACCGCGCCCGGGAGATGCACCATATTAAAGAAACTGCCGCGAAATACGGCATTCCCCCGCAGTTGCTCTTCGACTCTTTCAAGGTTGCAATGACAACTTCTGCCTCATCTGACACCCAAAAAACGCCATGATTGATTACCTTGTTCAAGAACGCCTGTGGCTTATGGAGCCGGAAGCCTATTTGCGCCTTGCCGCGCTCCCATGCTTGGCAAGCATGCCCCAGCTATCCGCGCAAGGAGATATTGAGTGCCGCTACGAGCAGCAAGGCTCTTTAGCTACTGTGCCTATCCGTGGCAAAATGCTTCGCCGCGCTACGGATGCTGAGAGGGCGATTCTCCACGCCTACGGCTTGGAGTACACTGAGATGGAAAAGGCTGCAAAAGTCCTTCAAAAGCTCGCGGATGATCCGTCTGTGAGCGTTGTACTCCTCGATATAGATTCTCCCGGTGGCACAGTCAACGGAACGCCGGAATTGGCTCATGCCGTGCGCTCCCTTTCCAAGCAGAAGTTTGTGTATGCCTACACCGCCGGGCTGGCGTGTTCTGCTGCCTACTGGGTGGCTTCACAGTGCGATGGTATTTACGCCGCGCCCTCGGCTCGCGTGGGGAGTATCGGAGTGCTGATGCCCCTGATTGACTCGTCGGAAGCCCTTTCACAGCGCGGCGTGAAGCTCGATGTCTTTGCTGCAGGTAAGTACAAAAGCACAGGAACGCCTGGAACCTCCCTGA
The DNA here is from genome assembly GCA_947630815.1 of uncultured Akkermansia sp. GTDB lineage: Bacteria > Verrucomicrobiota > Verrucomicrobiia > Verrucomicrobiales > Akkermansiaceae > Akkermansia. Next base: position 88,489 of record CANRJD010000001.1, read on the forward strand.
CGGATGAACAGCGTGATCTCCTCCAACAGCAAGTGAATGACACATGGGCGGAGTTCAAAGCCGCTGTCATTCACCGCCGCCGAATGATAAGCGCAGAGTACATGGAGGGGCAGACGTTTACGGGCAAAGAGGCCCGGAACATTGGGCTTGTAGATGCCTGTGCCGACTCACTCGCCGCCGTTCAGCAAAAACTATTAGCTAGGCACAGGTAAACCCATATTTAGGAAAAGAATTAATCTTTCTATGTAATAGGATTTTAGACAATGAATCAAACCAGATGAGGAGACTCCATGCTGTATCATGCCGATTAAGCAAGGGTATCCGTCATCTAGTATAGTAAACACCCCTCCTCCGCTTATTCCATCGGTAGAGAACTCATCTGAACTATGCGGTGTATCAACTAATCCCGAAGAGTCAAATTTTACCTTCAGCAAGTGAGAAGAATATTTATCCACTGAAATTAGCCCTACGCGAGTTATTCGATGTTGGTGTACAATACGGTTTTCCTCATCGGTATTTCCCCCAAATCTATTGGGATAACCAGAAATACCTACTAGCCCACCGCGTGATAAAGCGGCGTCCTTGAATAATCCAAGAGAAGGTAATTTACTTGCAGAAGTATATAACAAGGTGTAATCATCGGGCAAAACTTCCTTCAATTTGTATATGACAAGGTCATCCTCATCTCTGATTTCATTTGGATTGTATTGGGGTAAATGGATAATTTTCCACTGAGCGTTGATAATCTTTTTATTAAGGAAGTATATATTCATTGCGTCAAACTCCTCTCTAAGCCCTTTCATGAGGTTAGCTTTGTCATGAAAAGTGTGTTTGCAGCATACCAGATATATTTCGTTTTTGTATAAGGTGATGCACCCGCTCCCGTGGTGTTCTATTCCATATTCGCCATGGTTAAAACCTAGCATCACAACGGATTGGGACATTCGCCTTAACTCATCGTCTGTATACTTTACTTTCATATACCCCTATTATACCACACTTTTTCGGCTAGGAGTGATTTTTGACACCTCCCTCAAAATATGGATACCATAGACGAACAACTCGACAATGCTGTAGCTAAAGTCAACGACCTCACAGGGCAGTTGGCTGCTGCTCAGGAGAACTTAGAGACAGTCACGGCAGAGAAAGCAACGCTGGAAGCGATCAATGCTGAGCTGACGGACAACCTCACGGCGGCGAAGGACAAGCTCGCTACTCAGGAGGTGGAATTGCACGAAGCCCACGCACAGATTGAGCGGCTCAAAGCTGACGCAAAGTCTGCCGAGCAGCGCGCTGCTGAGTTTTACGGCGCGAGCGCAGGGCGATCCGAGGCAGTCACCCCCAAAGGAGATCCGCCCACGCTACCGGTTGCGGAGAGATTCAAGGCTCTCCAGTCGCCCTCCGAACAAACTCTCTTTATCCGCTCCCTTTCTCAAGCAGAGAGGGCTGAACTTTTCGCTAACTTCTAACCACCCACCTACAGACAATTATGGCCAATACCATCACCGACCTCAAAGACGTGCGGATTTCGCAAGCCGCCCTCATGCCGTGGATGACGGAGCTTCTTCCGCTCACTGCATTCAGTACGAACTTCTCACCGGACGCGGCAGACAAGCTGGACACCATTAAAGTGCCCGTCATCGGCATGCCCTCCGCTTCCTCGGATTATGAGGGCGACTATACGGCAAACTCGGACAGTGAAGCAAGCTCTGTTCCTGTTGTCCTCAATCGCCACAAGTACAAGACTGTGCACTTGACTGCCAAGGAAGCCGCCACCACGGCTATCCCACTGTTGGAGAAGCTCGTGACCACGGCAGCTCAGCAACTTGCCATTGACGTGATGACGGACATCTTCTCCTGCATCACGGCGGCGAACTACGGCTCTCCCGCCATTCCTGCACTTCCCGCTGAGGAGTTCAACTACAAGACCATCATCAAGATACGCGAAGCCTGTGCCGCAGGTAAAATGCCGCAAGACCAGCGTTCTCTGATTCTGGATAACTCGTTCTTCTCTTCGCTGCTTGCCGATGACATTGTGGCAAAGTCGTATATCACGCCCTTGGCTCAGTCTGGCGTGGTAGATGCCAAGATCAACCGCATTGCCGGGTTCAGTCTCTACGAGACAAACTGCATCCCGGACAATGAGGAGAATCTTGTTGGCTTTGCCGCCCATCCGTCCTCGCTTGCTATCGCCATGCGCTACCTCACCCCAATAGCCAACTACGATGAAGCGGGAGCAGTTACCGATCCTGTTACCGGGCTGACTTTCGGCTATCTGCGCTACACCGACACCAAGAGCAATAAGGTATATATCACCCTTGAAGCTCTGTATGGTTACTCGGTAGTTCGCTCGGCCGGATTGAAACGTATTGTCACGACCGATTCTGCCGAGTGATTCCGTCATGTCGCTGAGTGATGAAATGACCAGGGACTTTCTCGCACTTCGTGAGGAAGTTCCTGTTTTCCTTTCCTGCGGAGATGCTTTTTGTATGGTGCTAGTCTCGCAGGACTCGCGCTCTCATGACCTCGCGCTTGGCGGCTTTTCTCCAAAGCGCAGTATCAGTGTGAGAGCGTTGCGAGCCGAGCTACCCGATAATCTCAAGGAGGGGGCGCTTGCGCTGGTGGATGGCATTTCCTATCGCGTGGGAAACATCGCCATTCGCCCCGGTCTACCCATAGTTTCTCTCGAACTGACAGAGCCATGATTTCGGTGAACATTAAAGATGATGAACTCGACCGAAAGGTAGCCGCATGGGCTGTTGTCAGTGGCAAAGGACTCGAAGGAGCCGTGCGGGAGGTCGCCGGGCGTTTTGTGCGAGCCGCAATTCGCAACACGCCGCCAATGATCGCCCGCAGCTCCCCTGCGCAGGCCAAGCGTGAGTGGACGGCGCGTGTGGTGGCAAACTATGAAAAAAAGCCCTATGTGCGCGGTCAATGGCTCTCCAAGGCTGAAATGCGGCGCGAGCTGGCGGCAAAAAAGAAGCAACTCGGTCGAGAAGCTGCTGGGTGGAATCAGGCGGCGGCAGAGCTGAATATCAAGCCCCCGGCATGGGTGAAGCGTCACTCTGGTGAAGGTGCGTGTCGCTTTGTTTCTCGGGACAGCTCGTACAGTATCTCGGTTTGCAACTCCGTTCCTTATGGGCAAGACCTATTGCGGCACAGGGCCGATTTTACCCTGCGCTCAGTCAAGGCCGGGCTGGATGGCTCGCTACGGGCGATGAAGAAAAAACTTCTGCGTAGTACGAGATGAAAACACACTCCGTCAATGAGACCCTGCGATTCTGTCTGGGCAAGGCATTCCCCAAATTAGCTATCCAAACACCTCTCAATGCGGAGGAATTATCGCTTCCCTATATCTTGCTATCCAGCACAGCTGAAGAGGAGTGTATTACGCGTAATAGCACTTGGCGATTCTCCCTCTCCGTGGAGATTCACACATCTGCCTACGGTACGCCGGACACGGAGGGTCGCAGGCTGGCAACACTCGTGCTTCAGTACCTCGCCATGTGTACCGGTGACCTCAACAAAGTCGCTGAGGATTTCTACGTTTACTCCGTCCAGCTGGAAAGCGTAGACGAACCACAGGTGCAGGAAACTGACTTTATCCAACGTGCCACTTTCCGTCTCATCATTCAATTTTGACATCCCTCTCAAATTATGGCAACTATCATTGGAACAGTCGGCGTTTTTGGTTTTGAGGAAGATCAACAGGGTATTCTTCTGGAGTCGCAGGACATAGACTATAAGCCCGATAGCAAGGTGCAACGTGACTATCGCGGCGTTAAAGTCGGCATTATTTTTTATGATGACCAGACGGACGTGAGCATGAAGGGGTATATCCCTCGCGAAAATCCTACCGATATTAAGGTGGCTCAGACGCTCACGCTTGCGAATGCTGCACCGGATCACGGCATGAGTACGGTGTCATCTGGAACTAACGTGGTGACTGGGATCAAGATCGGTCTCAAGAATGAGGATTTAGCGAGCTTTGAAGTTTCCTCCACCATCTATGACTTCTGATGCCCTCAATTTTATCCGCTCTGGGGATAGTGACTTGGAGTCTCTCATGTTGGCTGCTTGCTTAACTGCGTTGGGGATACCATTCAGCGAACGCCCGGCATTCAAGGTGAGCGGAGACACCGCCCCTGTTGTGAACTGGCTCTTTGACGAAGCGTCTACCGATGGCAAACACAAGGCGTCGGAGATGATTTCCCGGTGGAATGACAAAGCGTGGATTACGCGCGAAGATAATGAACACCACCTCGCCTACATGGCGGCAGCTATGCGAAATCTCAAAACTCTCATTCAGCATCATATTGGACAAGCTCCCAATGTGGAGTTGGTTAAGAAAGGCAACAAAACACTCATCATTCCTGAGGGGGTTCCCGAAGCTCAGCTTGGACTCCTTATCCGTAAATTCACACGTTCCTAAACACCATGGCTATCAACATTCAGACACGCGAAAATATGAACGCTCGCTCTATGCTGGCTCCTGAAAGCACAGGCATCGCTGGGCTTACTCTGCGCCCCATTTCACTTGGCTCTATGGAGCTGCTACGGCAGGTAAACAACCCTCTTGCCACAGGCGACACAGAGGTGGAGATCGATTCGCACACGCTTGCCGAGTTTATCTGGATTCATGCTGCACCCTTAGACGAAATCATGGAAACGGTCTATGATTACCCCTCTCAGGTGGGTAAAAAGGTGACGCTGTTTTGCATGAACATTTCCCCTACAGACATATCCAAGGTGGCGGCGAGCTTGGCAGGTGACCGAGCGGCAGTCATTGCTGCATCTGCCCGGCCACTCAATGAAGGAAATGAAAGCCCAAACGCGCCAACCCATCCTTGACCGCAACAGTAGTTTTTACTATTGCACGCGCCACAGGATGGGCTGAAGAAAAAATCCTATGGATGCCGCTTAGGAAGTGTCTGCAATACCTCCACGCCGCTTGGATATCCGAAGGGGTGAATACGGATTGGAACGTGTTGACCGAGGTCGAGCAACACGAGGCATTAGCCCTGTACGACCGATTGAAACATTTGGCTGCAAAAGTTCAACATGGCTGATGTAGAGTTCACCTTTTCTGGCAACGCCGCTTCACTGAAAGCCGCTCTCAATGACATCAAGAGCGAGATTTCGCGTACGAAAGAATCTGTCGCTCATTTGACTGCCCAATTCGGGCAAATGTACATTGGTGTGCAAGGAGCCATCGCCGCCATCCGTACGGCTTGGACAGCCCTCAGCAACATCCCCGGACAGGCAGCACGTATAGAGGACTTGACGACGGTTTTCAAGGGACTCATGGGCAGCGCGGAGGAAGCCGGAGAGCTCTTGAACGGACTCTGGCAAGATGCAGCACACGGCGCAGTCGGGCTTGAAGAAATGGCTGCTGCTGCACGACCGCTCACCAATGTATTCTCGAATACAGAAACAATCCGAGAATGGACAAGGCGCTTTGCCGATATTTCCACAGGCTCAGGTGTAGCAGCTTCGCAACTGAGCAAAGTTTATGCCAGAATCCTGACGCTTGGCAAGGTTGATTCCCGCGCCGTGGAAAGTCTCGCTAAGCAGGGCTTGCCCATTTATCAGGAGCTTTCGGCGGTTATGGGTGTAACGGCGGACAAGGTGCAGGAGCTTGCCAAAAAAGGTGAAATCTCCGCTGAGCAATACACCGCTTCTCTCCGCAGAATGACCGGTGAGGGCGGGCAGTTTTATCAGCAATCAACCCAGCTCTCCAACACCGCACAAGGAAGCTGGAACACGCTCACCGAAACAATCAATCGCGCCGCCGCTGCACTAGGTACGCCTATCAACGCAGCGATTACTCCGCTGCTGAATGATATGACGGAGGCATTGGAGAAAATCATGCCCAATATAGAAGCCTTTGCCCGAAGTTTTGTCGAGGGTATGCAAAGCTTCGCGAAAATCATTGCTCCGGCAGTTGAAGGACTGGGGCAACTTATCAGCGCACTGGGCGGAGGTAAGACAGTCATTGCTTCTGTGGCTGCGGCTCTCCTGATATACTCCGGCAGTGCTCAGACAGCGGCGACGAGTACGACTTCCCTCCGAGCGCAAGTGGCCACCCTGCTCGCTTCGATGCGCTCTCTGGGGAGTGCGTCTATTGCTCAAGCTTTCAAGACGAGCATGACGAGCATTCGCTCTGTGATGACTAGCACGCTTGCGGGAATGCGCGTTGCATGGAATGCGGCGTGGACGACCATGGCGGCTGTCACAAGAGCTGCTATGATAGCGGTGAAAACCGCCATTGTCAGCACAGGTATCGGACTCATCATTGTGGGTATTGGCGAAGCTCTCGGTGCTTTGTATAGTTGGTTCATGGGGAATAGCGAAGCCGCCAAGCAAGCGGCAGAATCCGCGCGACAATTTGAGCGGGCGTTAGGGCAGATAGAGAAGCAAGCGCGCAAGGTCAGGACGCAGGAGCAATACGACTCCTTTATGGAGGAGCTTGAAGCCCGCATCGAGGAGTTGAAAGAAGCGCGCGAGATGGCGTACCAAAATGAAGATTGGGATAAGGGCGAACAGTTGACAGAACAACTTGATAAGCTCTGGAAGAAGAAAGCCATCTACAAAGAAACACTCCCTCTGCAAATAGAGGAAGCCCGCAAGGCTGAGGAGGCGGCGCGGCGTATGAAAGAACAGGCAGAGGCTGCCGCAGAACTGGAGAAAAAACTCGAAGCCGCTCGGGAAAAGCTCGACGACATGGTGAAGAAACAGCAGGAAAAGTCTCGTGAGGATTACCTCTCCGGGATAGAAGATACCGACAAGCAGATCACCTTCCGCTTACAGGACGCAGGAGGATTTAATTCGCTGCGAGAACTCAAGGCGGCGATGGAAGAGCTTTCCCGCACCACGCTCATGCAGGAAAGTGACGTTGAACGCTATGAACGCATGGCGAACGCCTACAATAAAATTGTGGAGCTTCAGAAGAAAGCCGCCGATAAAGAGAAGGAGAAAGTCAAAACAGCGGCAGAAGCACTTGCTGAATACCAGCGCGAGGAAGCTATCTTGGCGGCTCAGGCATCGGGAAATACCCGCCTTGTCAGCAAGCTCAAAGAGCAACAGCGCATCGTTCAGCTCACGGAGCAATACCGCAAAGCAGGTATGGCTGATGCCGAGGAACGCGCCAAGCGTATCGTGGAGCTGGAGAAAAGGTCAGACACCCAAAAAGCACAAAAGGACTACACCTCTGAGATGACTATGCTTCGTGCTCAGATTGCGGGAGATGAGAAAAAACTCGCCCTGCTCAAACAACAGCAACGCATCACCCAGCTCACGGAAGAGTTCAGGAATCAGGGGCTTGCTAATGCCGAAGCCAAGGCAAAGAAACTCGTGACTTTGGAGCAGAAAGCTGCAGCAGCAGCCTCAATCTCGCCTGCCACCCGCATAAGTGACAGTATGGCAAGTGTCGGAGGAGGCGGTCGTTCTGTCGTGATAGGTGGTCCAATGCTGAGTGAAAGTAAGAAACACACGAAGCTGCTGCAAGAGGTTGGTGTCGCTCTCAAGCAAAAGCCTACCGTACAACTTAGCGGCACATTGAAAGCCGTCATCTCGCGTTGATTTTGACACAGCCACCGAGAGTATGGCAAGTCAGGTAAAAATCAGCACAGACAGCAGCGGGGCCAAGCGCATCTGCTTCGGCAACTGCGATTACGTTGTCACAGCAATGGAATATGAGAGAGATGACAAGAACGGCGACTCCTATGTCCTGACTTATGAGGCAGAGGGTTCACCCTCGGCAGGCATGCTACCTGCTATCGGCAGCGGTGTAAATGTTATGTCCGGTCTCCACCTGAGCAAAGCCGTAGCCACCTCAGCAGAGGGAGGCGTAACGACAATAAAGCTCACATTCTCAGAATCTCAAACCGAAGGAGACGGCGGCGGTGACGATGCCGCAGACGAAGAGGAGGATGGCAGCGGGAATGATGACACCGCCAAGGAAGCTGCTGAGACTGGAAAATACGGCTACAAGTGCAGTTTGGACGTAACATTGACGGACGAACCGCTCCTGACGCATCCAAAATTTTCTGGAACAAGTGGAGCCACGCTGGAATACGTCAAAGCGCTCATGGATGGTGCGCGCATGTGGGAATTAGTGCCGGTAGTTGATAGAGACGGGAAGCCTCAGGTGGACAAAGATGGGTTGCCCATCAAGAAAAGACTTGGTTCCCTCTTACAAGGCGGGGGTAAACTCGTTGAACTCGCGCAAAAAGGTGTTACTACCTACAAAAGTCCAGCTGCAACCTTTTCTGAGTCGTACGTTTCAAAGAGCGGTTCTGTGGATACGAGCGGCGTTGGTCAGGTTGGGAAACCTGGCGGTGCACCCGTTTTTAAGGGACGCGATTGGCTGCTCGTTTCCCGCAACGCCTCTCTAAACGATGATGGCAAAACCTACACCGTTTCCAGCGTGTGGATGCTTTCGGGCGTAGGTGGTTGGGACTCCGATTTGTACGGTGGTTAAGCGTGAAAACAAAGCTCCCAGACAAAGTGCGAGAGGGCGATACTCTCTCGGCTTCATGGCTCAATCAAGGAGTTGAGTTCATGGAGGAGCTTTCGTCACTCGTCGAAGAAGCTGCCCCCAAGAACAGTGACTTACCTTCCACTTCCGTGGGCGTATCTACGACCAACCGCGACACCAAAGCCCGCGAGTTCACCGAAAGCGATGCTATCCCTACGTTCACCCACCGAGATTTTGAACTGAGAATCAAGCCCAAGCACCTATGCACCACAGAGGAAGACGGCAGCTACAGCAAAATTGTACAGGTACACAATGGCTACGTCACGGATTATCGCGGAGCAAAGGTCGGGTTGATTTCTGACGGCATGGGCAGCTCTGAATCAGATGATGGAGATTGGAAAGATTTTGCCGAGCTAAATGAAGCGCCGGTCGAAGTCTACCTCATCATCAAGCAAGATGACGATGGCAACATCACAGAGATTAGCCTTTCCGCAGAGCAAAAAGAGGAACGCTACTGGGAGCCCAAGGAAGGAGGCAATGACTCTGGGGGCTCAAGCGGTGGCTCAGGAGAAAGCGGTGGAGGAGTCGAAGGAGGCGGTTTGCTCTGTATACACATCGGCACCGTCAAGACAGAGGTTGTAGAAGACCTGCGGCGCTTCTATGTCACCCAGCATCACGTCGGGCCGATAGAGCTTCAAGTGGTCAACGTAGCAAAGTTTATTTCCACTAAGGGTGATGGCAGCAGCAATGGTAGAGAAGAAAGTGGGGATAATAAGGAAAACGAACCCATTGGGCTATTCCGAGAGCGCAGAGCAAACGCTTTTTACTTCAAGACGGCTCTCGCCAAAAAGGAGGGCGGTGTCATTATTGAAGACGGCAACAGCATTACGTTCTCCCTGAATAAAGCGCACTATGTCCCGGAAGGAGCGGAGGGGAGCGGTAGCTCAACCACCTCTGCCTCTGGTGACGAAGGCGGTGAAAACTCGCCGTTTGGCGGTGTGCTGAGCATTGACTATTCACCCACGGTCAAGGCTCCCTGCATCCTCCAAGGAGCGATCAAACTTTCACTTGCTAACTACATCTCTGATTCCGAGAACGAAGATAATGGAGGGGGTGGTAGCGGTGACACGAAAATCGAAGAAGATTCCAGTGTGCCGGGTGGAATCGTGAGCATTGATTTTGATGATGAGGCAACCAAGCTTGCCATCGAACAGGGAGCTATCAAAATTCCATTGGCTAATTCAGAGAAAGAAACGGCGGGGGCCATAAAGGGGCTCGTGGTGACCTATGAGGAAACAGGAGGATGTTGCTCCTGTGGAGGAGAGGAGGGCTCGGTGGATGAGGAGGTGTTGAGTGGCAGCGGTGGTAGTGGAAATGGGAAGAAGAATTACATCGAAAAAGGAATCATTCATATCACCATTCCCGTATGTAAATTACCCGAGGGCAGTGGCTCCGGCTCAGGCAGTGGCTCGGGTTCAGGAAGCGGCTCGGGTTCAGGCAGTGGTTCCGGCTCAGGCAGTGGCTCCGGCTCAGGCAGTGGCTCCGGTTCAGGCAGTGGCTCCGGTTCAGGAAGCGGTTCGGGCTCAGGCAGTGGCTCGGGCTCAGGAAAGGGTTCTGGATCCAGCAGCGGGTCCGGTTCCGGAAAGGGTTCTGGTTCAGGTGCGCCGCCGCAGGTAGAGTACAAGGTGTGGTGCTCTGCACAGTTCGTGAGTGATGACGGCGATACGTACACGGCGGTGATTATAGCTCAAAGTGAGGTAGACACTCCTTGGTGGGATATTAATCCGAGGGTGAAGTGGTTAAGCGTTGGACCGGGTGAGGGTTCGTATGGCAGCAACGCGAGCAAATGCTCCGGATTGGAATGGGGGAAGGAATATGACATGTGGTGTTCAGCGTTGATTGATGGTGAATACCCAGCGCAGTATGCGGGGAAATTTCATTTTGACAAGGAGGGCAGCGGTTCCGGTAGCGGCTCCGGCAGTGTTTTTGGTAGCCAATCCGGCTCCAGTCCGGGTAGTTCTCCCGGGAGCAGTTCGAGCTCCGGTCCGGGGAGTGGCAGCACTCCTCCCGGTAGCGGCTCTGGCAGCCGTACTTCTGGCAGTGGTTCGGGCAGCAAGCCGGGTAGTAGTTCGGGTAGTAGTTCGGGTAGTAGTTCGGGTAGTAGTTCGGGTAGTAGTTCGGGTAGTAGCCCGGGGTCAAGTCCCGGCAGTTCACCCGGAAGCTCCGGCGGTGGCAGCAGCTCATGTAACTGCAACTACGAGCAACGTATCTTTGCCATAGAAGACACCATTTCTAATCTCAGAAGCAGGATTGAAGCACTAGAAAAAGCCCAAAGTAGCGGCAGTTCTTCCGGTTCAAGCCCCGGCAATCCACCCGGTAGCGGCTCCGGGGGCTGCAACTGCGACTGTTCTAGCCTGCTCTCTCAGATTCAATCGGCTCTTGACTCTGCCGTTCAGCAGGCTGTTTCTCAGGCAAGCACTACCTCCGCTATGGCTTTTGTCAGAAAGCAAAATTGGAGCGGTAACGGCTCTAAGGAGGTTGAGACGACAAGCACGGGGACACTCACGGCTCGTGTGACTGTTAGCGGCGTGACTTCTACAGGCGATGGCTCGGCCACGGGTTCTATTAGCTACTGAAATATATGGGATGTCTTAATGCAGAATCAGTGATAAGCGCCGTCACGAGCCGTTTCTGGTCGCGCTTCAATGCAGAATACCCTCCGGCATATGAAAAGGAGAAGAAAGCACAGATGCAATCAGCTTTCAATGGGCGCACGCTGAGCGTGGAATGTTCAATGGTTGAATACTGGACGGGAGAATGGTCGGAGGATGAAGGATGGAATAACCCTGCTGGGGGACACTGGGTGTGGCACGGTGATCGTCACAGTGCACAGATAACCAGTGTTTCTCTGAAATGCGATGGCGAAAAAATTGAGGTCGATGATATCACGGTCAATGTCAGCACGATCGGCTCCATGGCAGATTTTTACGAGCAAAATAGTGGTGGAGACTAAAAGTATCCACCCAACACTTATCACAACAATTTTACCCTCCCTTTACCTGTGAATATCAATCTATCCCAAAACAGCTTCTGCTTTTCCGTTACTCCTCGGCGTCTGAGCATTCATCGCCGATTGTTCCGTTCTCAAGGGCTTACTATCCCCCAAGCCTATGAGATGATTCGACTTCAAAAAGCCACCAGAAACAAAGAGCCTCTCGCATACTCGGAGATTGCCATTAACTTTATGGAATGTCTGCTGACAGCATATCGTAAGAAGTTGCCTTATGTTATTCTCTACGAGGATGACGCTACGCCTTGCCAACGTCCGCAGGAGAAACTTGATGTTTTTCTGAAGGAGAATCCTCTACCTCCCGATTGTGGCATTCTTGCGCTTGGTGACCTCAACGGCGTGAGCTGTGTGCGAGGGAAAGAGACGCTGCTTCTTTCTGAATGCTCCGAGACGTACACGCTCTTGGTGCCGGGGAAAGCTGAGAACAAGGGGAGCCATGCTCTCGTTGTTTTCCACGAGGCTATGCTACCCTACGTGCAGGCCATTACAGAATGCGGTGTGGTGGACATTGCTCCTTCTCGGATTTGCCACTATGGCAACAAAAAGGCATACGGACTTTTCTACAATCCAATCTTTCTTCAACACCGCTTCGGTCGCCCCAACGACAAGAAAACGCCCTATCGAACGCCGGAGCTTTATGCCGGAAAACCTGAGAAAACGGTCGAGAAGTTTCCGCTGTGCAAAGAGATGACTCGGCTCTACTTGAAAAAGCCCGCCAAGCGGTTTTTCGTGTTCTCGAACGCGCCGGGCAAGGATGTGAGTTCTTTGGATATTACTTCGGATGACATCATAGTGTTACTCAATCATGCCGTAGATTTCGACTCTCTTTCGCACGCTCGCAAGCTGTTCATTGGTCGCAAGAACGCAGACAAATCCAACGACTGGTTCATCCCGGAGGGACAGCAGAATCGGCTCTCTCAACTCTATGAGGATTTCTTGCTCCCGCTGGATGCTGAGTTTGCCGATGAACGTCCTTGGTACAATGAGTACAGGAAAGCCACGGGACGCATTCCCAGTACAGGCTGGCTCGCGTGGAAGCTCCTCCGCGAAGATTTCCCCGATGCGGAGGTTATCCTTGTGGACTTCAATCCTGCCGGGGACATTGGCACATACAAGTGGCCTCAGCATGGCTGGGCATATGAAGCAAAAGACTACGCCCAAAACGGAGCTAAAATCATCTCCTTATCCAAAGGGGACGGCAAGAAAGCTGCGTATGTTTTACCCTCTGAGCCGGAAGCCGCACCTAGCAAGTGCAAGTTGCTGCTGGCAATATGCTCGTGCGTGAAGAACAAGGCCCTGCGTCAAGCATGCCGTGAAACCTGGCTTTCGCTTCTGCCGCCCGGTGTGGACTATCGCTTTTTCGTGAGCTCTGAAACACCTCTGCCGGATGAGTCGGATGTTGTCCATCTGCCCGGAGTGTCTGACACCTATATCGGATTGCCTGAGAAGATGATGGCTGCAATCGAGTGGGCGCACAGCAATCTACAATGGGACTATCTCGGCAAGGTCGATGACGACACATATCTGCGAGTGGATAGGCTTTTGCCCATGCTCACGCCAGAAGTTCACCTTCTGGGGCGCAGTCGTGCAGGAAAGCGATGCCCCGGCGGTGCAGGCTATTTCATGAGCCGTGAAGCGGCAACCACGCTGCTGGAGCACAAGATGGAAATACCCCCGGAGGGCGATGAAGACGGACTCATTACGAGGAAATTGGTCTCGCTCGGCTACACCATCACCGATTGCAGCAATCTCAAGCAATGGAGTTCCGAAGGCTTCCCGGCAAATGACAACAACCTTGTCTCTGGTCACCAGCTCAAAAACCCGGCACTTCTCCACTCCTGCCACGATAAAAATCTGAGAGATGGGTTTTGACATCCGGGGCTTGGATAGTGTATGTTCTCCGTCTACATCAATCCTGAGAAAGCCCCGGCGGCACTGCAATCGAAAGCCAACGGCACACCGCTTTCCGCACTGCGCATAAAGCGCGGGGCAACTGTGCCGATCCGCTTTGTCCTGCTTGGCGTGTCCGAAGCGAGCAACCTCCGTATGGGCGTAAAAAACAAGGGTGACTACGAGGAGGAGCTTCTATTGTTCGCGTCTGCCACTGAGGGTGAGTCTACGGATGAAGGTCTGTCTTTCGTTCTGAATCTGGAGGTGAACAGTGTCCAACTCGATGCTGCCTTGCAGGTTGGCAGCGGTGTGGAGAATGCTCCCGCCACCCTCGCCGCTATCACGGAGATTTCGTGGATGGAGAACGACACCCAGAGGATTACGGACACGCTCACGACCACGATCGTCAATGATATTATTCGCCTTGCTTCCTCACCACCCAGCACGAGCGATGCCGAATACCCCGCTCCCTCCCAGCTTGCAACAAAGGCATGGGTGCAGAATCTCAAGGCGAGCGCTGCACAATATGGGCTTGTTCTCTTGGAAGCGGATGCCGTGATTGAGAGTGAGGATCATACCTCCGTCGCTCTCACCCAAGACGGCACACTTGCTATCCCGGCAGCTACATTCGCTACGAGGGGAACGGTCAGGCTCGGTACTTCGTCTCCTATCACTGGCAGTGGGGTATTGCTTGTGGGCGAGACTCCCAATGGTCGCCTAGCAGTGAGTGCGGAAGGGATAAGCGCGTACGCCCTAGCTGTCGAAAAGGGGTTTAGGGGATCAGAAGAACAATGGCTTGAAAGTCTCAAGGGGGATAGTGCTCCGCTGACCGAAGAGCAAGAGAAGGCTTTGAATGATGCCGCCACGCACCAAGCCGACAAGCAAGTTCACGTCTCCGACGAAGATCGGAAGGCGTGGGATTCAAAGCTTAACTCGAACGTACTGACGCAGGAAAAGACTCGCATTCTCGGCGGCTCCGCTGAGCGAGCTACTGTCACCTATGTCACATTGCCGGCTCACCTGCTTCCCAAAGGCAATCTTTTGACACTCACCCTCTCTGTTCCCGACGCTAATATACCCTCCGGCGTTGACTCCGAGCATGAGTTGCATGCGGTTCTTTCCCTAGAGACGGACACCAGAACTTACGAATGGCTCGCTACCTCCACCGACACGCATCTTGTGAGCCGCGCTTCCGTCCTGACATGGCATTTTGACCGGGTACCTATTGACTCCACCACCACGCTGCGATTGAACTTCATTCGCGCCGAAAATGTCTCGCATGATCCAACTGACTCAGAAGGAAACTCCGCCGTTTACGCTAAACTTGACGTGGCTCAGGATGCAACTCAAGGCGAGTGTTACAGCGGAGGCATGTGGAAGACTTGGCTCCCGGAAGTCATTCTGACTTACGAAGCTGACAAATACGCCGAATCCGACACACTTAATCTCCACACTGAGAATACCGAAATTCATCTTTCCTCCAAGGAACGCGCCGCCCTTACCGAACTCCTCGCCAACAAAGAAGCACTACTGGCACTCCTCAACATCTAATTTCAAACACACGCTATGACAAATTCCATTGTTACTTCGGGTATTGTTGTCGCCAACACCTTGGCCATCATTACCATGGCTACTACCGAACTCAATCCCTTCCTTGAATATATCCAGAATGGTGCCTCTGTTGCTGCCGTAATGGGCATCTTCCTCTGGCGCGAGATGAAGCGCGCGGAGCGCTATGAGAAACTTTATGATCAGGAGCGTGCTCGCCGCCAAGAGGCCGAGAACAAATGTTCTACCTGCCAATTTGTGAGACAGGCAAATCAAGAGTTCATGGATAAACGCACCGACCGCGAAGGCGTGAGAGGAGCATAAGTAACCGTTTTTTGTCTAATACGAGGCTCAGCATGTAGTGAGAGTCTTGTATTAAATGACGTCTCCAAACTTTCCCAATTCCGATTGCAAAAAGGCATCTATTTCCCGGCACCGACGTTGGTGCTTGGCTTTGTGTCGCGGTAAAATTTGCTTAATTTTGAGGAAAACCTTGGCAGCCAAAAGATCAAACTCTTGTGCAGCAAGGGCGTCAGCACCTTCTTCGCTTATTTCCATGCAGAAGAGGGCATAATCACCCATGAACAGATTCATCGTGGTTAAGTAGAGCGTATCTATATCTACGTCTTCGGTGTATACGGTGTTCTTTTGTGGGGTGAGCCACACATTTTGCTCCACGATTTCCGCCAGCTCGGCGTACACGTCCTCAAAAACTTTTTTCATATTGAACTCGGCATACGCCATCATGTTCTCTATTTCTTGATCCGTTGGCATGTTGCAATTTTAACAGGTCTCCTGGATGCGACCAGAAAAAAGAAGACTCGGTACCGCTTTCCACGTGAAAAGATAGACTGCTTGGATGGCAGCCCCACTGACGGATTTGGAATGTTCAACGTCGTTACTGTAAAGGAAAATCACGCAAATGATTGATAGCAAATACTGGAATAAGCTGTTTAATATAAGAGAGATCCGGGCGGTCTACAGGAGGCTCGCAAATTTGAACTCGCTATGCTCCACTAAACTCGAAGGCAGGTCAATCTTCACGGTTGGCCTGCCTTTTTCGTTCAGCTTTGAAACATGGCGACTTACGAGTCTGCTTATCCTACCTTATCACTCTTCAAATTGCAGTGTAGATTGCAAACTTGAATGCAACAGGTTCTTGGCACAAAAAAAGGTGCCAAGAGGTTCAAAGCATGCTAGAGTCATTTCGGGTCAACCCATTTTTTTGTGGAAAGTGCGTTTTTTATGGAATAAGTGGCCACATTCAAGCAAGACCCTGAG
>CANRJD010000002.1 GCA_947630815.1 uncultured Akkermansia sp.
TTCACAATCCCCAAGCAGGTGGAGTGCACATTGATGGCATCGTCCATCATCCCTTCGTAGAGCGCTTTTTCCACGTGAATCTTTCCCCGGCAGTTGGAGAAGTGCGTGGCATCCGCCGACACGGTATAGATGCGTCCCTTAGCACGGATGCACCCTCCTCCGTTGATGGTAATATTTGTACTGCGCTGTGCAAGCAAGCCCATGCCCTGACTGTCGGAGAAGACAACCTTGTTCAGTACGGTGTCTGTGGCACGATAAAGCATCATCGCCGGGTGGGGGCGAAAACCGTTGCGCAGGACAAGAATCTGCCCGACCTTCAGCCCCATCTGCCCGGCATCCTTTGCGAAGCGCACCCGATCATCACTCAGCTGCTCTGCCTGATCTGTCCAGCCCAAATCGCCGCCGTCGGACATCGGCACCATCGGTCCATCCGCTTCAAACGGCAGCGCCATACCTACACCCTCTTCACCATCCTCGCGCAAGATGCGGAACTTTCCGTCCTCCACCTTCCAGCGGAACATCGTCGGAGATATCTCCAGCGTCGTCTTACCATCCGCTATCTCACATATCTTTCCCTCCACAAAAAAGGGCGCCGCGTAGCGGATGGTGAAGTTGCGCAGTGTCACGCCGCTGCTGTCCTGCACGAGCACGGGCTGCATCTTGCCATGGAACATCAACGTGCACCCCTTCCCATCCAGCGTCACATTCTTCTTCTTAACGATGGGGAGACCTACCGGGATGTCACGCTGTTGGTCGTGGTTGGACACGTAAAAATTCATTTTGGGGGACGTATCGGGAAACAGGTGGTACACCCGTTTGGACAAGGAAATCGTACTGCCCTCCTCCGCCCTGCTGATTTGCTCACGCAGCTGCAATCCATCATCCTGCGGGGCGCCGACAGCATTTCCGCCCACGATACATGCCAACATTCCCGCCAGCCCCCAAAAATGCGATATCATACTCATTGTTGTGCGGTGGTGTACAGAGTTAGCAGAGCTGTTGCCAGATCCTGAGCATCGTAATAGTTTGAAGCCGCCAATCGCTCACCCTGTACGCGCAAATAGGCATTGAGCTTTCCAATGATGGGCATGTAGCGGTGTTCGTAAACGCTGATCGTCTCCTGCCCACGCAGAGGAAGCGAGGGCAACAACTGCGCCCAAGCACGCAGATCGCGCGAGAGCCCCACGATGATGGGCACCGCCGCCTGGGCAGAGGCTTTATCCGACACGCGAGCCAAGGTATTGCACAGTTTGCCCAAGATGACAATGCCGGCGCGTATATGCGCCTCCTCCGGCAGGAGCCGATTCGTTCCGGACTCTGCCGTCGCCTCAGGGAGGCTCTCTCCACGCACGGTCGCCAGAGCCAACGCCGCCATCACGATGAACAGTGAACACTTCATGATCCTAGCAAAGAACATAGCAGACTGAAAGAACGAAAGAATGAAATAGACTCGTAGCACCGAACCCTCTGCAAGCGGTAGATGGATTCATACACACGCCCCCACACCTCGCGCATTGAACGCTCGTATTTGCGAGTAATCTCCGTCGCCAGATCCGGAGGCAACTGCGTGATAGCCCCAATCTCACGCCGCGATTCACCCACGCGCGGGAGCAAGGCCTGCAGTGCGGCATTCTCAGCTTCGGCGCTCTCCTTGTCCTTCACCCGCACCATCACCTGTCCCAAATCCTCCCCAAGCTTCACATAACGAGCGAACACCGCATCCATGTCCGCCGGGATTTCCTCGGCACGCAGCGAGCAGACGAAAACGGCCGCAATGACCATGAACAGGTAGCGCGCCACAAGCACTGGAATCAGTGTCATCTTCATATCCCTTACGTGCGCCATATTAGCATATCACCTCTCCATTGGCAAACACCAAATTCCGTACATATCTGTCCCCCACACGTGACCCAAGAAAAAGCACCCCCAATGGTAGGAAACGGCACATCATGCAGCATAAGCCGTTGGTTATTTACGATTTGCGATTTAGATTATAGCGCGCCGGAGGCGCGGGAATTTTGCGAAGCCGGGGCGGACAGGATGTGATTGAGCCGTGCACGGAAATGGTTAGAAAGGGGCGAGAATTTTGCAGAGCCGCGTCACCGGCTTGGTTACTGTACATCGTACATGGGCAGACTTCGCCTGCCTCCGTCGCACACCGTAAATGGCAACCGCATTTGCAAAACGACCGGCCTCGCACTTCGCAAGACCGGTCGGGGGTTTTCAAAGTAGTAAATCAGGAGAGAGACCAAAATTAGCCCGGGGCAAGGCTTACCCCTTGGAGGCAGGCATCTTGCCTGTCGTGAAATACTGCTCGATTTCCTCCAGTGTGCGCCCCTTCGTCTCCGGCAGGAAGAAAGCCGCCGTGATGAAGTAGATCACCGTGAAACCGGCCAGCGTGAAGAATACGCTGGAATATCCAAGCGCACCCACCCACGGCAAGAAGGTTCCTGCGATCGTAGTCGATACGCCTTGGTTAATCAACAGAGCAATGGCCATCCCGTTGGCGCGAATGCGCGTGGGCATGAGTTCCGAAAGCGCGAGCCATACGCACACGCCCGGTCCCGCCGCGTAGAACGAGATGAACACCACAAAGAAAGCCGTAACCAGCCAGCCAGTCAGCGGGGCGGGCTTCATGCCCACCTCGGCGCGGGTGATGCTGAGTTCTTCCAGTGAGCCGGGATTCGGGTATTCCTTCCAGAAGGTCATGTGGTCCAAGAAGGTGGGTTTCGGCACAAAAGAGGGGGCAATAATCACCCGATCGCCGTTGCGCTCCAGCTCCAGCAGCGCCTTCGCAACCTCCTCGCGGGACAAGCCACCGGCCATCTGAGGACACGTCTTTTTATCACGCACCTTGTCAGACAACTGGTAGGTCTTCTTTTTCTCAATAGACTCCTTCTTGAGATCCTCGAGGAAAGCGGTCTGAGCAGCAGCTACGTCCACGGCCGCCATGGCGTTGTCCTGGTACGTTTCAGTGGGCAGAGCATTCTTCACGAAGTCGAGCTTCGCTTGACGGTCAAACTTCTCTGCCACAACTTGGTTCGAAGAGCTGCCCTGCTTGTAAGTGACGATGAGCTGCACTCCCGGGGTCACGCTCCCGCCCTGCATCAACTCGGGATGCTGAGCCGCCACCGTCTTCACAGCGTCATCCACGGAGAGCTTCACGTATGCATTTGTTCCATCGTGCTTGACAACAAGCTTCTTGACATAATCGGTCACATCCACGCGCTGATCCTCTACGGAGAGGAACATGGCACCCACACCAGCCAGTCCGGCGATGATGCCCAGCGTTCCCACCTTCAGCAAGAAAGTGCGTCCTTTCTTGTCCACCAGCGACACCGCCACAATCGTCATGAGCATGTTCACCACCTTGATGGCCATGTCCGCTATGTTGGCGCTCTCGCCTTGCAGCCCGGCCTGCTGGAAAATCTTCACGGAATAGTTGAGCACGGAATTGATCCCCGTAGCTTGCGTACACGCCAGCACAATAACCGCCAGGATGAAGGGAATCACGTATTTGCGCTGCAGCAGGGTGTCCCCCACCGACGCGGCAGCTATGGCCTCCTTCTCTGCCTCCGCCGCGGCATCCGCCTCCTTCATCTCAGCCAATATCTCCCTGGCGGCCTCCTCACCATTGTTGGCGGCCAGAGCGAGAAGAGCCTCGCTCTCCCTACCTCGGCGGTAGAGCCAACGCGGGGATTCCTTGAGGCGGAAAGAACCGAAGAAGAGGATGAGTCCCGGAATCGCCGAGCACCAGAAAATCATCTGCCAGGCCAGCTTCTTCATATCATCCGGCACGGTCACATCCGTCGCCGCTCCCACAAACTCCGTGGTCACGTAGCCCACCACTGCGGCAAACACCAATCCTACCGTGAGCAAGAATTGGAACATTCCCGTACCCTTGCCACGCGAGCCCGCATCCAAACACTCCGCCAAGTACATGGGCACGACTACGCCGACCAGACCGGCTGATGCGCCCTGCAAAATGCGCCCGCCCATGAGGACGCCAAAGAACCCATCCGAAAAGCAGATGATGGGAATACTCAGCGTGAAGAGAAAAGCGGAGAGGATGATCACCTTCTTGCGCCCCAGCCACTCCGCCAACATCCCGGCAAACAGGGAGGAAAGAACCGAACCGAACAACACGGCCGCCACCACCATGGATATCTGCGAGGGAGTGTAGGAAGACGTCTCTTCAATGTACGGAACCGCGGCGGCAATCACTCCCACGTCGATGCCATACAACAATCCCCCCAACCCTGCCATCACCATGAGGTAGCGCGCGTACCTCCTCACGGAGTCCGACACCGGTGTTTCAGTCAAACTGGTACTCATAACGCTCGCATTATAACACCTCCGCCTACCAACGCAAGAAAAAACGCAGCGAACAAATGCATTTGGGATGTGCGATGTATGGTGTACGATGTGCGTTTACATTGAGCTCGTGCGCGTTGCGTGGGATGTAGAACCTAGGCGAAAGGATGTGATAAGAGTCATTTGATGATCCCAAATCCCCGCAATGTCTTGCAAATGTCAACGAAGATGCTATCCCGTTTTTTCTCTCGAGGTTCGCGGTATTGCTCCATTGTTCGATGGTATTTGAAGAAGTGTCTCCTTGAAAAATCGAGGATATAAATATCCTTCTTGGTAAATATGATATACACATCCCTCGAGCTGTAGTCTATTGCATTACAGTATTCAACATTAATATCTTCATCTTTTGCAACGATTTTAAGGATCTGAGTTTCATCTAAATTTTTTGAATCTGCTCCTGCAATAACTCCTTTGTAATTTGTGTATAAAGAATTAGACGAGTCGTCTCTTCTGATGTACAGAAGCTCACCTCGACCACCATTCTGTCGACCGACAGGCATTATGGGACCGATACGCCCCATATAGATACACACGCCTATATGGAATTTATCCTCTATTTGGCGGACTATATCTTCATTTTGACTATACGACGGATTTTCTTTTTTACGCTTTAAACTCTTCCAAAATTTTTCAACAGGCTGTAATTTGACATGTTCCGGAAATTGTTTAACACTTTTCTCTTCCTTAGTCTTTACATTGATCTGATATTTCTCTTCTCCACCTGGTGTCCAATAAATAAATTGTCCATCAAAATCAATTTCTCTCACACCTTGACAAGATTCGGGCCCGTCCTTCCGCTCTACGAAATACCAATCGCGGCCATCGATCTTATCCTTTAGCATGACGTAATCTTCGGTAATATAGCGGAGCACGCCCAGAGTTTCTGCGAGCTTATCGCATGAACACAACGCTCCAATCAGCATGCATATTGCTATTATGTTTTTCATCATTGATCTCTTAATGATTGATTTCCATAATTTAACACTTGCAGGACAGCCATTCACACAGATCGGTGCAGCCCGATGGTCGCTCTAAACCTTATCATAGTGTCATGTTTTGACAGAATTGCAAGCACAAAATCACAACGACGTACATCATAAATGGATTGCGCGTTGGGATCGCTTTTTCTTGGGTCGGCTGTGGGCTTGAAGGTTAAAAATTATTGAAAGGAGGGGCAAACTGACTGCGTACTTAGGTACAGCATGGATACGTGGAAAACGATTCTATTCGCAGCAGCTTCTTGCCTCGGTATGCTCAACGCTCAAGAACAAAGTCCCTACACGCCCAACCCTGATTGGGAAAACCCGCAGCATCTCTCCGAAGGTCGCGAGGAAGCTCGCGCCTTTTTTGAACCCTTCGCGAACCGGGAAGAGGCCCTGCAGGGCAAACGCGAGAACTCATCGCGCTGGATGTCGTTGAATGGCATATGGAAATTTCACTGGGTTCCCAAGCCCGACGAACGACCGGTGGATTTCTACAAACCGGAGTTCGATGTAAGCTCCTGGGCAGACATCGATGTGCCGAGCAACTGGCAGATGCGGGGATACGGTACCCCCATCTACAGCAACCAGCCCTACACCATGGTGCGCGATTGGCCTCGCGTCATGACGCCACCGCGCAACGACACGGAGAGGTCCTACACGACCCCGAAGACGGAGCCGAACGCCGTGGGTTCCTACCGCCGGGAGGTGACCCTTCCTGAAGCGTGGGATGGCATGCGTGTGTTCATACGCTTCGACGGAGTAGATTCCTTCTTTTATTTGTATGTGAATGGTCACAAAGTGGGCTTTTCCAAAGATAGCCGCACCGCCGCCGTTTTTGACATCACCCCCTATGTGCAAAAGGGCAAGAACATCATTGCCGCAGAAGTGTACCGCTACAGCGATGGTTCCTATTTGGAATGCCAAGACATGTGGCGGCTTTCCGGCATTTTCCGCGATGTCAGCCTGATTGCGACCCCCCAGGTGCTCATCCGGGACTTCTTTGTTCACACTGACTTTGCTAAGCAACCGGATGGGATCACGGACTACACCGAAAGCGATCTGCGCGTGGAGGTGGAGGTAAGCAACCGCACTGCTGAAGAGCAGCCCTATGAAGTGGAAGCCGAGCTGCTCACCCGCGACGGCTCCAAACGAGTAGCCGCTCTGACCCCGATTCGCGGGCGCGTACAGCCCGGGCAAGAGGCGACCAAGGAGCTCACGGCGCATGTGAGTTCCCCGGCTCTATGGAGCGCAGAAAAGCCGAATTTGTACAGGCTGGTGATGTACCTGAAAGATGCTAATGGCCGCGTTTCGGAAACCATTTCGCGTCTTATCGGATTCCGTGAGGTGAAACTGGAGAACGGACGTTTCCTCGTCAACGGCATGCCGGTGAAGCTCAAGGGCGTGAATCGCCATGAAAGCCAGCATGCCAACGGTCATACCGTAACCCCGGAAGAATGCCGCACCGAGTTGTTGCTCATGAAGCGCGGCAATATCAACCACATACGCAACTCGCACTACCCGCAGCCCTCGTTCTTCTACGAAATGTGTGATGAACTGGGCATCTACGTATGCGATGAAGCCAACATCGAATCTCATGGCTACTACTACGGCGAACTCTCTCTCTCGCATCCCAAGGAATGGGAGGCTCAGCATGTGTGGCGCAACAAGAACATGGTCGAGCAGAGCAAGAATAACCCCTGCGTGGTCATGTGGTCCTACGGCAACGAAGCCGGACCCGGACGGAATTTTGAGGCCGTGCGCGATTGGATTAAATCCCACGACAGGTCCCGTCCCACCCAGTATGAACGCAACAATAGCTTGGCGGATCTCTGCTCCAACCAGTACCCGAGCGTCAACTGGATGCGCGAGATAGCTGCCAGAAAACTCGCCAAACCCTGGTACGTCTCTGAGTATGCCCACATCTTGTGCAACTCCATGGGCAACCTGAAAGATTACTGGGACGCTATCGATACGAGCGACTCGATCATCGGCGGCGGCATTTGGGAATGGATTCACCAGTGCTACGACCAGGAAGTTACCGCACCGGACGGAAAAAAAATCATCCGCCAGAGCTATGGCGGCGATCGCGGCGAGCAACCCAATGACGGAATCTTCTGCATGAAGGGAGTCATTTACAGCGACCGCACCCCTTCCCCCGTGTACGATGAAATCCGCAAGGTCCAACAGAATATGGACTGTCGGTTCCTGGGAGTCACCTCCACGCAGGACGGCAAGGGGCTGAAATTTGCCATTAGAAACAAGCATCTCTTCACGAATCTGAACGAGTTTGAGGCTCACTGGGAAATTGCTGAGGAAGGGAACCGTGTGCTTGCTCAAGGCAATTTCCGGCTGGATGCCCAGCCGCTGGAGACGACGACGTGGGAACTCCCGGCCGGCGCCATCCCCACAAACCAATTCAAACCGAATTGCAAATACTTTGTGAACATCAGTTTCTGCCTGCCGGAAGACACCGCATGGGCGGAAAAGGGCTATGTTGTCGCTACGGAACAGATCCCGCTGCCTGACGACTTTACCGGCTACTCCAACCAATCTCGCATCACACCTTTGAATGCCGACCAGAAACTGGAAGTGCGAAACCGCAATTCCGAGGTCCTCATTTTGGGCAAAAACTTCTCCCTCTGCGTTGACAAAGTGACCGGCGGTCTCAAAAACTACATCGTCAACGGCCACGAGCTCATTGGCAATAAAGCTACGCTGCACCTCAATTCCTTCCGCGCCCCGCTCGCCAACGACAAGTGGGTCATGAACCAATGGCTCCAAAATGGCATGCGCAACATGCACCATTCCGCTTCTCCCGTGCTCATTGAACGCCTCAAGGATGGAGTCGTCCGCATCTCCTGCGACGTGACAAGCCGCGGGCAGCGCAAAGAAACTCTGGACAGCTTCAAATACGACCACGGCAAGTTCACGCCGGATGACAACGGACCTATCACCGAAAAGGATTTCAGTTATTCCACCCAAATTGTTTACACGATTCTCCCCAACGGCTACGTCAATGTGCAAGCCGGTGTCCTTCCCAAGGCCGAGAAAGTGATCCTGCCGCGCTTGGGCTACACCCTCAATCTGCCGGAAAAATACAACGAAGTGCTCTGGTATGGCCGCGGTCCGGGGGAAAATTATCCGGATCGCAAGAGCGGCTCCCCCATCGGCATCTACTCGCGCTCTGTTGCCGATATGGTGGAAAAGTACCCCTTGCCCATGGAAATGGGGAACCGCATGGACACCCGCTGGGTCGCCGTCACGGATGGTCATGGCGTGGGCCTTCTCATTTCCTCCTCCGAAGGTGAGACCATCAACTTCTCTGCCTTGCCTTACACGGCTCAGTCTCTCTTTGCTGCCGCTCACCCGGAGGAACTGAAGCCGGCCGGCGCCACGGTGCTGAGTATCGATACACTGACTCTCGGACTGGGCGGCGCCTCTTGCGGTCCGCGCCCCTTGGATCGTGATATACCCTTGGCAGCGCCCACATCCTTCTCGTTCTCACTGCTGCCCATCATGCCGGACGACGACCCGGTGGAAGTGGGGCGCAGATCCCTGCCGCTGGCGGGCGCCGTTACAATCTCCCGCGATGAGCTCGGTTATGTGCGCGCCCACTGCGATACCAAAGACGCTCGCATCAACATGATATTGGCCGATGGCACGGCAACCGTGTACACTCAGCCCTTCCTGCAGCGCGAGGAAGGTACGATTCGCGCCTATGCCTCCATGGAAGGCTGCCTTGATTCTGCCACCACCTGGCAACATTTTGAGGCATGGCGTCCCGGCAATCTACTGCGCATCGCCTCCTGCTCTTCCACCTCCGGACACTCCGAATCCCCCTGGCACCTCATCGACGGACGCAGTGATACCATCTGGCACAGTCAGTGGCACGGCAAGCCCGTACCCTACCCCCACGAGGTTGTCGTTGACCTGGGTGTGGATTCTGAGCTGCGGGGATTTACCATTACCCCGCGCCAGGCACGCAGCTCGTCGCGCGTGCGCAAGATCGCGTTCTACCTGTCCATGGATGGTCAGAAGTGGCCGGATCAGCCCATCTGCACGCTGGAAATGGAAGATAGCGACCAGGAGCAGAGCGTCATCATGCCGGATATGCAGACGGCTCGTTTCGTGAAACTGGTGTGCCTGGAACCCATGGTGCCCGGCGAACCATACGCCGCATTGGCTGAGTTTGTGCCTCTCGTCACGAAGGTGATGGGAGAATACCCACCCCACGCCTATTTCTCGGTGAACTACGTGAGCTCCGAGTTACCCGGCATTGGTCAAGCAATCCACGTGCTGGACGGCAACGAGGAAACATTCTGGCACTCCATGAGGGGGGTAACGGTGGCAAGCTTCCCCCACGATATCCGCTTGGATCTCGGCGGCGAACGCACCCTCAAAGGCATAATCTACCGGGCAGCGCCTCCCCAAGATGCCCGCATCAAGGATTACGAAATCTACGTGAGCCAAGACGGCACCAACTGGGGAGAACCTGTGGCGCGTGGTTCCTTCGCGAACCATACTGACCAGCAGCAAGCTCTCTTCTTCTCCCCTGCCAAGGCCCGCTTCGTACGTCTCGTGGCTCTCAATTCCCACAGTGGGGGCGACTACGCTGCCATCTCTGAGCTGGATATCCTGCCGGCGGACGAACCGGGGCAAACGCATTAGAAATGCGTTTGCCTATGTACGATGGACGATGTACGATGTACGATGTACGATTTGAATTATAGCGCGCCAGAGGCGCGGGAATTTCCCAAATCGTACACAGGCGCCGCGAGGCGCCCCCGCCCCTTTCTAACCACGTCCGATCGCCGCTTCATGATTTCAGCTCCCGCGCCTGCCTCGCAAAAATTCCCGCAGCTCCGCTGCGCATTATTCCAAATCGTACATCGTACATCGTACATCGTACATGGGCACCGCTAGGTGCCTCCGTCGTACATCGTACATAGGCAGCAACCTACGGTTGCTGCTGCGCGCGTCGGAAAGCTTTCCGGCAGTCCTCGACGCTCATCTGCCCGGGTGCACTCGGGCTGTTTCCCAGATAACCGTAAACTAAGGCGCTACCCTGCTTGCATAGGAAGAGGCGACTCTCTTGCGCCAGGGGTCCCATTCCCATAAGTGCGACGGGACGGGGATGTCCGGAACGGGTCAGCCACCCTGCCACCGCCTGCACCTGCTCCCAATTCTTCGGGGTGAAAGCGACCTTCACGAGATCTGCCCCGGCAGCCAATGCGCGTTGCTCCAGCGCATCCAGCTCGGAAGCAGAGGGAGTACCGGAAAAATAATGAGCGGAGGCCACAAGCATGATCCCGGAAGCGTGCATTTGCTCCAGCAAATCTCCCGCGTCATCCAGCAGGGCAATCTCCCAATCCACAGCAGCGGCCATGGGCAGCAATCGCCGCACACATTCAATGCGCTCGTGCTGAGCCACCACGCAGTAGCCCCCCTCTGTCGCATCGCGGAAGGTTAGCAGCACCGGCACATCACAGGGCACTTGCGGCGTCAGTTCATGCACGCCCTCGGCATAAGCATCCACCCGCAGCTCCACGATATCACAGTCTCCGCGCTTCACCTTGGCCAGTTCGTCAGGAGTCTTCACCACACCCACAATGAGCGGGTAGGGCGGGCTGAAAAGGGGGCGGAAAGGCTGCTTTGGGTTCATTTTTTTTCGTTGTTCATTTCGCGTACCTCCTGACTCAGCTTCATCGCGCAGAAGTTCGGTCCGCACATCGAGCAAAAATGCGCTTTTTTCGCTCCGGAGTGGGGGAGAGTTTGGTCATGGTATTCCCTGGCGCGCTGAGGGTCGAGCGAAAGGTTAAATTGATCCTCCCAGCGGAATTCAAAGCGAGCCTTGGCGAGCGCATTATCGCGCAGCTGTGCCGCCGGATGCCCCTTTGCCAAATCTGCCGCATGCGCCGCGAGTTTGTAGGTGACCACAGCCTCGCGCACATCTTCGGCATCCGGCAATCCCAAATGTTCCTTGCGGGTGACATAGCAGAGCATCGCGCATCCCCGCTGGGCAATGATGGCGCCGCCTATGGCGCCGGTAATGTGGTCATACCCCGGTGCGATATCCGTGGGTAAGGGACCGAGAGTGTAGAACGGCGCTTCATGGCACCATAGAAGTTGTTTGCGCATATTCTCCGGGATGAAATGGAGCGGCACATGCCCCGGCCCCTCGTTCATCACCTGCACGCCGCGTTTCCAAGCTGAGAGAGTAAGCTCCCCCTGCACTTCCAACTCGGCGAGTTGCGGAAAATCGTTTGCATCCGCAATGCTCCCGGGGCGCAAACCATCCCCAATGGACACCGCCACATCGTAGGTCGCCAAGATCGTGCAAATCTCATCCCAATGCGTGTACAGGAAGTTTTCTGAGCCGTGCAGCATCATCCACTTTGCCATAATCGACCCGCCGCGCGATACAATGCCCGTGGCACGCCCGGCTGTAAAAGGAACAAAACGCTGCAGAAGCGCAGCATGAAGCGTCACGTAGTCCACCCCCTGCTCTGCCTGCTCAATGAGCGTGTCGCGAAAAACCTCCCAGCTGAGCGATTCCACCTTGCCGTCGCATTTCTCCAATGCCTGGTACACGGGCACAGTCCCGATGGGAACGGGGCTGTTGCGCAAAATCCACTCGCGTGTGCGGTGAATATCTGCGCCGGTAGAAAGATCCATCACCGTGTCGGCTCCCCAATGAATGGCGCGGCGCAACTTCTGCACCTCTTGGCGTATGCCGGAAGATATGGCGGAGTTGCCTATATTTGCGTTGATCTTGCAGAGAAAATGGCGCCCGATAATCATGGGCTCCGCCTCCGGATGATTCACATTAACCGGGATCAAAGCCCGACCGGCGGCCAACTCATCGCGCACAAACTCCGGCGTGAAGTATGCCGGCACATGCACCCCGGTGCGCTTCGCATAATCCGCCGGATGCCGATAATGCAAGTCCGCACGCCTCTGCATACTTGCCGGCGAAAATCCCGGCTGTGCTTCCAGCTCGCTGGGACGCGGCATACCTGTCCCCAGCTCATCCAGCAACAACTGCGCCTCCTCCGGCCGCGTCTTTTCATTCGGGAATCGGTCATACACTTCCCGGAAAACCTCTTCCCGCCCCAAATTCTCGCGAATAGCCACAAATTCCATCTCGGGCGTAACCACACCGCGCAATGCGTACGCACGCTGTGTGGGAGGAGCATCCGCCGACACAGCTCGGAGAGCCCCACTTTCCGCACGCTGCACGTCTCCACGCACCTCAATCCACGACTCACGCAGGCGGGGTAGTCCTGTTTCTTCCGTACAATTCACGGAGGGATCGCCCCACGGCCCTGAGCAATCGTACACACGCACCGGTTCGTTTTTCTCTGTGCTTCCGTCGGGGAAAAGGGAATCCGAGAGTTCAATCTCGCGCATTGGTACGCGAATCTTCGGGTGAATTTTCCCCTGCACGTAGATACGCTTCCCCACTGCTTCCGGTAAATCAAAGCTCATGCGTGCATTCTACCGCATTTTCCGCAAATTGAAAAGCGCAAACCCAAGGCAAACGCATTTGAAATGCGTTTGCCTATGTACGATTTACGATGTACGATGTACGACGGTGGCAGACGGGGTCTGCCCATGTACGATGTACGACGTACGATGTACGATTTAGATTATAGCGCGCCGGAGGCGCGGGAATTTCGCAAATCTAAATCATCTTGCTCCTGCCGCGCGCAGCACTGCTTCTGTGTCGGCGTGGTGGTCTTCCTGGGCTTTCATCAACGCCGTCTCGCCATCCTCATCTCGGGCATTCACATTTGCCCCGGCAGCAAGCAATGCCTTGACCACCTCGGTGTACCCGTCACTCGCCGCCTCCATAAGTGCACTTTTCCCCTCGTGATCCTGATGGTTGGCATCGGCTCCGCATCGGAGCAAGAGCGTCACGACAGCCAAGTTCCCCTTATCGGCGGCTTCCATGAGCGCGGTCTCGCCGTCGCGATCCGCACAATCTATGGCCGTGCCACCGGCGAGCAACTGCCGAAGAGCCGCCTCACCACTATTCGCTGCACGCAATACCGCCTTCATCCCTTCCTTGCCTGTGAGTGCAGATGGCGCAGCTACCGAAGTCGTTTTGGAAGCCCGACGCAACACATCTGCGGTGTCGGTGTGTCGTTCCTCCTCAGCCATCATCAGAGCCGTTTCACCATCCTTGTCCCTTGCGGCAACATCGGCGCCGGCTTCCAACAGAGCCTGCACCACGGGCGTACGTCCTTCATCCGCCGCGTGCATGAGCGCTGTCTTTCCATCTTCATCCTTGCGGTTCACCTGCGCGCCGTGTTTAAGAAGCAGCTTCACAGCGGCTAAATTACCTTTATCGGCGGCCTCCATCAGGGCCGTTTCTCCATCGTCATCCGTCACATCCACGGCCACGCCACTCGTCAACAGCTGCTCAAGCTGTTGTTCGCCGAAATTCGCAGCACGCAACACGGCCTTGTGAGGCTCAGGGCCGTCCGCATACGCAACCCCACCGGCAAACAGAACCGCTGCCAGCACAACTCGGAGATAATGTGTCTTCTTCATCTTCTTCTTTCTCGCTTTCAACCTCCCTCTACCACAGGAACTATGACATGTCAAGCCATTTTTCAAACAAATATCAAATCACCCACATCCGGTCCAAGAAAAGCACTCCCAAGGGTAGGTAACGGCATATCATGCAACACAATTCATTTACGATTTACGATTTACGATTTGAATGCTAGCGCGCTACGCGCGAGATTGCCGAGCCGTAGGCGACAAAATGCCGCCTATGTACGACGGAGGCGCCTGGCGGCGTCCATGTACGATGTACGATTGCCAAGTTTGCGCGCGTTGCGCGGGGAAGCCTCCGGTGTGGCGCTATGCTGGGTTCATCGCTATGCCGAATCGTCAATGGTTTGCCGTCTTGCTGGCTTACCTCTTCATCCATGGGAAACGCACGAGGAATGGGTTGAATGAGCCCAGAGAAGATTTTATTGGGACACGTGTGGTGTGCGCCCTCAACGAGGCCGTCAGGCGTGTTGTAAATGAGCGACGTCTTCGCCGCCCCCGCTCCTTTGTAACTACGTCCGATCACAGCTTTACGAATATGCGTCCGCATTTGCTTTGCAGTTCCCGCAGCTCCGCTGCGCATTATTTGCAAATCGTAAATCGTAAATCGTAAATCGTAAATCGTAAATATCCAACATCTTATGCTGCACAGCGTTGGGCAACGTACTTGGCGCTGCACCATCGATGAAAAAAGGCGCACCGTGGAGGTGCGCCTTTTGCGATACCTGTTCTGTGAGAAAAAGTCTTACGGATTCACCAATCCATCCTCAGGGAAGAGACCGGGCGCTGCGGCATTGCCGGCGGGAGATTCCTCCACACTGCGATTGCGTGCCGGCTTGCCGGTGGCATCAATGATATCTGCCGTCACAAACACCGTAAGGTTCTTGCGCGTATGGGACTCCGCGTTACTGCGGAAGAAGCGTCCGATCAGCGGCAGATCTCCGAAGACGGGCACCTTATCTTCCACCTTCTGCACCTTGTCCTCTATCATACCGCCGATAGCAACCGTGTGTCCATCGAAGAGAGAAAGGCGAGTATTGATGATCCGGCGAGCAAAGACCGGCATATCGATACGGTTTTCCGTGAGCACAATCTGTTCAACTGATTGGTTGTTCGCCACGCCGGAGATAATCGGGGAACCGTAGTTCACAAATCCCTCAAAGTCCACGATTCGAACAATGAATCTGGAGAACTTAATGACGTTGTCAACAGGTTCATCCTCCACTTTGACTACCATCACAAGGCCAACCTCCTCGGTACCCCAATCGTCCGGGTTGGACGGCGCTGCCACGGGAACACTTCCTCCGCTACTGTACCCATCTTTATTATTGTAATTATTGGGAGTATTCTCCGGGATCTGAGGCTCCGAGTAGCTTGTCGGGTAAATAAAGCGGCGAATCACCTCAATACGCGCGCCTCCCCCATCATCGATCGGGGAAAGGACACCGGGATCTTCCGGACCCGGTTCCACGTCCACACCGGGGGTCAGCACAAGAGAGGGGGCGTTCATCACATCCACACCCTGCTTCTGCGAAAGCCCGCGCATAATCACTTGGAAGGAACCGGAATCGTAAATGCCGGAGAGCGAGAGAATGCCGGGGGCGACCCTCGAGCTGTCGTTACTCGTGGATGCCGGAGAACCACCGGCCAACAAGCTGTCCATACTTGACGAGGAGATAGCGCCGGATCCCGAACGCAGACTTCCCGTCATGAGACCGTCCGAGATCGGATCGCTCGAACTGGCCATGCCGCTGCTGTTCGAAACAGGCCACGCACCATTGTTGTGGTGGTTGTTGCCGTAGGCAGAGCCGGGATTCGTCACGAAGTCGTTGTAGGTACGAGTCGGAGTCGCGCTGCTCCCCGTCGCGCCGCCCAAGAAGGTCGTACCGTTGTTGGAAACGGAGAAGGGATTGACAATCCAATCAAAGGAAAGCTCCTCATCATTCGTCTGAGTCACCTCCACAAACTTGGTGGTCACCTTGATCATCTTCGGCGTCTTTTCGCGGGACGCTTGCAGCCACTCTTCCACTGTCTCAATATCCTCCGGCGTGCTGGTAACCTTGAGCGTCTGCACCCCGCGACTGTAGGAGGCGCTCGCCCCACGCGCCGCTAGCCTGAGACCGGCCTTTCTGAGCGCGGCTACGATATTCAATTTAGCCGAGCGCTTGGCACCGGATGCGAAAGCATCGTCCTCCTCATCCCCGCCGCCCTCATCTCCATCTGAGTCATCGGAGAAGAAGGAGGGAGGCACGTTTTGCCACGTCCGAGTCACGATCTGCTGGGAGGCAGGATCGTTGGCCATATAGATGTCAACGCCGTACTCATTCACGTTGAACACGCAGTTAGAGCTCTTGCACACCTGATCCAACAGTTCGCGCAGTGTGAGATCAAAAAGCGTGAGTGTCACCTCCGGCTCCGGTACCGGTCCGGCTGCCACCGGAGCAGGCGCGGGCGCCGAGGACTCTCCTTCATCTTCCTCCTCATCACTATCCTCGTCCTCATCATCGGAAGAAGTGGCGGGGGCCGCCGCTGCCACAGGCGTAGCCGATGGGGCGTGGTAATTGATGTTCAGCTGTTCTCCTCCGCCGTTCTTTCGCACCTCACCAAGCATAAAGTCCACCACATCGCGGATAGGAGTCTTGTCAAAGACCGCGCGCTCCACCCTCACGCTATCGAGTACGCCATTCGCCTTGATCTGCCTCTCCGACTGCTCATGGCGGTCTCCCGAGCCGGTCGAGACGAAAAGCCCCGTATCGCCAAGCTCAGGCACTCCCTCCTGCCACAGGGCATCGACATCCGCCAGCGCCTTTGCGCGGTAGGAGTTGTACGCACTCCGGAAATAATTCGCCCGGCGCTTGGAAACAGCTTCCTGCCCCTTGCGAGCTGCCTCGTTGTATGGGTCAATCCTCAAAACAGAGTTGAAGGTGTCATACGCTTGATTGAATTGCCCAAGGTCGTAATACCCATAAGCGAGTTGAAGAAGACGGCTCACCTCATCCACATTCTTCACGTGCTCCGGAGTAAGTGCCGGGTTGTTGCGAATCGGGTCGCGCAACAGGGAAAGCTCCTTGCGGGCGCGGGCGTTGTTCGGCTCGCGGGAGAGCACATCCAGCAGCAGCTGCTCCGCATCGTCATAGCGTCCGACTTTGGCGTATTCCATGGCCACCGCTATCGACGCATCGGATATGCACGAGCAGATGTACTCCTGCAATTTACGCGTGGCCGGTGCATGGGGAAGCCTGTCCCACGACTGACGGTACTTCTCCAGCGCTGTAGAATACTTGCCCTCGCTGTATGCCTGGCGTCCTTCCTCCAGCAACTGCATTGCGGCGTCGCGCTCGGCCGTTCGACGCGCCGATTCACGCGCATTAATGTCGTTTTGCAGGCCGCCGACGTGTCCGGCATAGACGGCTGTGGGGCCTACTTCGCTTGATCCCGCGGCCGTGGAGGTAGTGAGATACCCCTCGGTGCCGGCATACACAAACGAACATGCGACCGAGAAGCCGACCGCAAGCATCTTGTGAGTAGAGGTGATGAGAGATGCGTTATTCATGGTGGTGTTCTATTTATGACAGAATTTTGGGTCTTTGTAAAGCCTACAGTTGAAAAAAATGAATATTTTGTTCGAGATCGTTTATTTGCCGGGCTTTCCCGGAGGGGTGGAATCGTCAGTGGAATCGTCAGCGGAAACGCTCATCTCCGGGCCTCCATTGACACTTACCTTTGGTTGTTCCTTCCTCTTGCCGACATCTGTAACAACGCAGTGTGTATCCTTGAATCCGGGCACATCAAACTGCTGCCCCAGCTGCACGGTAAGCTCTTTCCCTTTTTCCGGCCCCGCAGTGACGCGGAACTTAAACGCATTGTCGCAAACAGTATGCCGGTTCTTCCTGCCGGTCATCAGATCAAATTCTTTAGCGGAACTGAGCTCGGTGTACGCGTCTTTTACGTGAATGAAGTTGGTGGTGTTGCCGGACTTATCCGGCTTCTTATCGATTTTCTCTATGGTAAAACGATCTTTTGCCAGGGGACCGCTCGCCGCCCCTCCCAAGCCAAACGTCTCGCCAGGTTTCTTCTCTTTATGCGACGCTATGCGCTGCTCACTGTCGGAATAAATAAAAATGGTGACCGTGTTTTCATCGAAGAAAGAGGTAGAACTCAACTCAATGTAATGCGTGGACACCTTCTTTTCCCCGACGGTGACAAGTTTGAGTGTATCACCCGTCACGAAAGGAGGCATGCTGTCGGCGTTCGATGGATCCGTGCCGGCCACGAATTCCTCTCCGTTGGAAAAACCGTCACCATCCGAATCCTGCTGCAGGGCATCGGCCATGCAGAGGGAGTCCTCCAAACCGTACTTATAAAACCAACCATTAGGCACATCTGTGGGTTTTGCATCCGCGCCGGAAGCCGGTATGCTGTGCAAAGGGCGCGAACCATCCGCAAGCAGGTCCACGGCCATATTTTTCTTATGCGCAGGATCCGGCACTTGCCATATCGTAGGCGCAAAGAACAGTGGCATGTACCGCGGTATTTTCTTGCCCTCCACCTTATCACGCGGAATGAAGGCCTCCTCGAGAGGAGGAGCCACGTCAACCAGTCTCCGCGGAGTAAGAGCATCCTGTTTCATCCGGGATGCTTCTTGGGTAAGAGCAGCGCCTTTTGAATTGCTGTTCTCCATGTCCACGGCTAGCGACTCCGGCTCGGGAGAATTGAGCACGTAGATACCAGCTGCAGCCGCCCCCAAGCCCAGTACAAGACCGGCTAGGAGAAAATTCCTACCTGTATCGGATGAGTTTGCCATAATACGGTATAATCTGAAAAGTTGGAGTATGAATTAGAGCTTGTCGGTTCCGAAATAAATCACCTGCAGCGTGAGGCTGACATCCACCTCACTGTTGGGAGAGCCGGTGATCATCTTAGCAACGGGCCCGGCAGCTACAGCAGCCTCCCCGCCCTCCTCGCCGCTCATGGGATCCTCTGCAGCGGCTGCCGGCGCCTTGTAGGACTCCAGCATGGGGAGACTTCCCGTCGTCTTTACCGAGACGCCCGTGATGATAAAGAAGCAATTCTTGTCGGCGATGAGAGAGTTAATCACGCGCGGCAGCACGCTGAGCGTTTCGTCCTTTGCCGGGTCGATGTCCTGCGCACTGCGGCGTGCTACGAAGGAAATTTCCATCTCCAGCGGGAAGAAATCGGGCTTCTTGCGAGCACCCACCTTATCCTCCGGCAGAGGAGCGCAGTACAGACGCTTGATGGCGGGAGAACCGGCATCCACGACGTGGCGCACCAGCGTATCCGCTGTGTGCAGGATGAAGTTAAGATAGGGCGCATCGCGCTCTGTCGCCGAGGCCGTCTTATACTCATTCAAGCCAAGAGCCGCGGCATCCGCAGACAGAGTGGTTTTCTTCTGCGCCGCATACGCAGCCACCTTTGCCGTCATGTCATTCACCTCCTTCTGAAACACATCCGGGAGGATGGGGTTTCCCTTGGCATCCTTACCCAGCGTAACGCATGCCTTGGCGTAGGTGGACAGATTGCTGCGCAACTCCTTGGCGAGCTCCCCCATGGAGCCCGAAGCCTGCTTGAGCAAACGACTGTTCTCGAGAGTCGGGGGAAGTTTTTCGTCCGCGTAGCCGGACAGCTTGGAGTGCTCCTCGGCGATTTGCGCCCGTGCCTCCTGAAGTGCCTGGTAGCGACCATAGGCGTAATGGCATATTCCGCCGAAAGCTAACGCCATGAGCAGAGCTATGGCCGTCACTCGCTTGTTTTCCATGATGTTCATATCGCGTAATGAAAGGCGTGGTGTTTTTTACTTCTTTGCAGAATCTGAGCCGGGCACCGGCAGCGGCGTCTTGAGCGGCATCACCATATAAAACTTGTCCGCGTACTCCGGAATGAGGTTATGACCCTTGGACTTTTCTGCATCCTGCACGACGAAGAAATGCCCACCGTTGGCACGCACGGCCTTTGAGTCGAACTGGAAGAGCGAATCGGCGCTATGCTCATCAAACTTGGAAGCCACCAATTCATTGAGCTTCTGCAGCTGTTTACCCTGATCATCCTTGCTCTTTTTGTAGAAGTATCCACTTACCAGCAGAGCCGTGACCTGCGGCGCCTTGTTGCGTTCCGTCATCTCAAAGGAACGCACCATGGTGCCGGAGCGAGACTCTCGGGTGTCGAGCAAGACGTGGCGATCCGTTCCATCCGGTCCCACGTTGAGCGTCGTGTTCACGACATCGTACGCCACCAATGGATCCATATCTGTAATCCAAAATGTCGGCGAAGCGGTCTTCTGAGCAATTTGGATGAGCAGGTCCGGGTACGCGTTTCGCGCGGCGTACAGAGCGGCGTACTGCTCGAGGTCTTTCGAGCTACGGTCGTAATCCGCCTGTTTTCTCTCCATGTCGGCGTGGAGCCGATCGACCCGCTCAATATCCGGCGCGGCACGGCGCAGCTGCTCCTCGACCGCCTTTGCCTGCTTGTTGACAGCATATGCGCAGAATCCCGCCCCAGCCAGAGCA
This sequence comes from uncultured Akkermansia sp., assembly GCA_947630815.1. Taxonomy (GTDB): domain Bacteria; phylum Verrucomicrobiota; class Verrucomicrobiia; order Verrucomicrobiales; family Akkermansiaceae; genus Akkermansia. Next base: position 20,444 of record CANRJD010000002.1, read on the forward strand.
ATGACGCCCGCCAAGAGCACCTTGGGGATGAGCTTTTTCTCCGCACGCTCCTTGCCCACGCTCGTGGGCACCAAATCAATCTGAAATGCTCCGACTTTCGCCCCTGTGATGGCCGCGCCCACTGCCGGTCCCAGGCAAAGAGCCTCGGTTGCAAGCTGTTCACCGTCCACTTTGGAGCCCACACGCATCGATTGGAGCGGGTTGAGGATCTCCACCGGCAAGTCCAGCGAATTTTGCAGGAAATCCGTGGTGAAGGCCAGGCGCGCGCCGCCACCGCAAATATAGACCTTCGCAGGCGGGGTCCCCTTATACTGAGCGCGGTAGTGATTGATAGTGCGCTGTACCTCCGAACTCAGGCGGGTCATAGCATTGCTAATGATAGAGGCAAGATTGGCCTGATCCTCCGGCATTGTATCCGTATGCCCGTTACCGAGAGATACAACCCCTTGCTCAATTTTGAGCTGCTCCGCCTCGCGGAAGCTCAGGTTAAATTCGCGAGCGATAGAGTTTGTAATGAACGAACCGGCAGCCGTCACCGAGCGCGTGAAAAAGCGCCCCTCCTCTACGAAGAGGATGTCCGTTGTCTTGGCGCCTATATCCAGAATCATGACCGGCTCTGTCTCATCCGGATACGCCGCCTTAAACGCGTTGTAAAGGGAGGTGATGGAACAGTCCACGCTGCGCGTCCGCAGCGAATTGGCCTCTACTTGCCCGTTCAAGTCATCCAGTTCATCCTTCTTGATGGCCACCAACAGTACCTCCTGCTCGCCGTCTTCTACGCCCAGAAGCTGGTAGTCGAATACGATATCCTCCAAGGGGAAAGGCAAGTGCTGCTGAGCCTCGTAGCCCACCTGCTCCGCCATGTTGTCCACCGTATCGAGCGCAGGCAGCTTAATGAATCGCATGAATACCTTTTGTCCCGACACGACATCGCGCACGTCCTTCCCACGCACCTTGAGTTCTTTCACGAGCTCTCCCACAGCGTGGCTCACGTAGTCGATGCGCATACCCTCTTCAACCGGGTCCAGCAGGATGTCCCTACGCGCGTAGCGGGAGAGGGTAAATCCCTTGGATGAAGGAGTGAAGACGGCCATTGTCACACTCTGCGCACCGATTTCCAGTGCTACTGTTGTCTTGTACTCAGCCATAAATTAGAAGTAAAGAAGAGGTGAAGAAAGGATGTGAACCGATTAAAGCTCCGAGTCATAGTCCGTCGTTGCACCGGTGGACTTCGATGTAGAAGTCGAGGAACCGCCCTCGCCGGAGCTCCTTCTGCCAGAGGAAGAAGAGGACGAAGAGTCCCCCGTATCGCTCTCCCCGGACCCCCTCGAGGAGGATGTCTCCTTGGGAGCCGAACCAAATGCGGGCTTCACGCGCGGGTAGTACCTTCCGCTGTAGAAGATGGCGTACGGCGTCTCAGCGATGGAGCAAATGTCCACATCCGGTTCATCGATTTTGACGCGCCTGCTCGGTTTCCACCAAGTGGCGGAGGAAATTTGGAGTGCAGCGTCTTTGTCAAAAATCTTAGAGTATCGCGTCTCTCCCTGACCCGGCTTTTTATCTTTAGTAGCAGTGTAATCACTGCACGGCTCGCCATTGACGGTAGCCACAGCGGCATAACCGACGATCAGCTTACTGATAGGATCCGCTGTAGAACCGTAGCTGTCGGCCAACATGCAGGCCGTAGAGCGAGGAATGAACACTGCAACATTAAACGTTGCTTCGCCTAGCTCGTGCCCGTCCTCCCTGACCGAAACCGAGCCCATCGGAATATCCGCATAGGTGATCTCCTTCTTCAGCAGGTAGTATTTGGAGGCATCGGACTGTGATGAACTTGCTTTCTCCTTATCAAGGACTTTCTTTGGCTTCTTGATGAGCAGGTATGCCGTCACCTGCAGCTCCCGTACATAGCGCGCAGGCGCCATTTTCTTGCTCGTATTACGCCCCGATGCGTACACTTTTACAGGTATGTTCACCATGTACCACATGGCCGTCTTATCCTTAACCTGATCCATGCCTGACTGCGGATCGAGCTTGGCATCCTTAAACCCAAGCTCCTCCACCCCTGCCATACCCTCCGCCCCTCGCAAGGGCGTGACTTTCAATGTTGTCGCTTTCTGCAAGTTCAGAGAAAAAGCAACCTGGTTCGCTACTTTCGCCCAGTCCGATTCATCAGTGTACGCCCTCGGCGAGGCCGCCAGGAACATAGCCCCCAAAAGCAGAAGGAGAGATTTCATTTTCATAGCCACAAGACGAGTGTTTGCCTTATCTATATACACCCCAGCGAGCCTCTTGGCGAGAAAAATCTTACATCTATTCGCTTTTTTTCATATTTTTTGTCTCCCAACCAACGGTTCAAAGGCATCGGAAATGCGTTTGCCATCGATGATTTAGACGGGGGCTGCCCATGTACGATGTAGGATGTACGATGTACGATTTAGCGAAGCCGGGGACGCAGCTTGGCATAATTCGCGAGCCTTTCGAACTAACCACCCGTCATGCTCCACCCTCCCCCTTCGCTTACGCTTCGCAGTTTCGCGAGCCGGAGGCTCGACAAATTTCTAAATCGTACATCGAAAATCGTACATCGTACATAGGCAAACGCATTTCCTAATGCGTTTGCCTCGTACTCCGGGCTTGTGTATGCGCCTGCTTTGTGCTATAAAGGCGAACCGCCTATGAGTCCGTTGCTCGCAATCTACATCCACCATCTCGACCCCATTATTGTCAAGCTGCCTGTTGAACACTTGGCCCTCAGATGGTATGGTTTGGCTTACGTGGCGGGTTTTGTGCTGGGCTACTGGGTGCTCCTGCAACTTTCCAAGCGGCACCTGTACTGCGTGGAACCGCAAAAGCTCGGTGACTTCATCACGCTGGTGTGCCTCGTTGGGGTTATCATGGGCGGACGGCTCGGAGAATTCTTTTTCTACTGGCTTCCGGCGCACGGGTTGCAGGGATTGTGCGATGATCCGCTCTGGGTCTTGCGCGTATGGGAAGGAGGCATGGCATCCCACGGCGGTATTGCAGCCGTGCTGCTGGTATCCATCATCTACGCTTGGCGCCGCCATCTCTCAATCCCCGGTGTCTGCGATGGTCTTGCTATTGTGTGCCCCATCGGACTCTTCTTTGGGCGTGTGGCAAACTTCATCAACGGCGAGCTCTACGGTCGTCCCTGTTCACCGGACAATCCCCTGGCCATGAAGTTTCCTCTGGAGTACTTGGAGTTCCCGGAACCCATGCGGCGCTTGGCTGACGCCGCCATGAGTCAAGCATCCGGCATCCCGGTGAATGGATGGGGCAACTTCGATTTCGTTGCAGAACTTTGCCGCAACAATGATGCCGCACGAGAAGCCCTTGGGCACTTTCTCACGCCGCGCTTCCCTTCTCAGCTGTTTGAAGCGCTCGGTGAAGGACTCATTATTTTTGTCGTACTGATCACACTGCGTCTCATCTGGAAAAAAGCTCCGGACGGCATTTTCAGCGCACTCTTCTGTTTCCTGTACGCTGCTGCTCGTATCTCGGCGGAGTGCTTCAAGGAGCCGGATGCGCCAATGTGGGGTAGCATCACCCGTGGCCAATATCTCTCTTTTGCTGTGATTGCCCTGGGTGCAGCATTCCTCGCCGTTGCACTCCGTTCCAAGCGTAGCAAACCAGAGCAAACGCATTAAAAATGCGTTTGCCTCGGGGTCAGTCTAATTTTTTGGCTTGAAGACGGGCGGCACGGAGTTTTTCCCGTTCATCGTACGCCAGGCGACCGAGTCGAGAGGAATCGTCCAAGTCGCGGGCGAGTTCCAGAGCGGCAATGGCTTGCATGAAAAGGTGCTCTGAGACGGCTGAATGCGCTTTGTTGTATTCGGCAGCATACAGACACATGAATGACGGATACAGACAGCGCAGGGCGATGAATTGACGGATACCGACGGGAATATTTTGTGACTCCGCAAGGAGACGCAGATGTTCTATGGCGTGTGTCTTTTCACGTGCAGGAATGAAGGGTAAGTGTATGCGAGCCGTATCGTAATACAAGTCAGCAATTAAAAGACGCCGGGTTGCCAGTTGGCCTCGCTGCGGGTCATTGGCATGCTGGCGAGCCGCGAGCACTCCCTGTGCAGAAAGTCCATGCAAAGGAAGCGTCGCATAGCAACCTTGCGCATCCTGCAATACCAAGCAGGGAATCGTGCGAACTCCCGCGCTGAGAGCGGCATGCTGCACCTTCAAATCATCCGCGGTTTGACATGTGTCGGGCAGATCTTGGGGCGTGATCTTCGTGTCGGGTGGCGCGACGTTGACTGCGATTTGCAGAATCGCCTCCACATCCGCTCCCGGTGCGTGATAGAGAATCCAGCTCTCCTCGGCGCCGGAGCTGCAGACAATCGTGCAGAGAAGAACGAACAAAAAGCGCATTATGCCTCGCGTGAGATGGTGATGCGCTTGTAACGCGCCTCACTCTCCTCCGATTTGGTGACGATGCCGGGCATGTCCGCCAAGGAAGAATGCACCAGACGGCGGAAGTAGGCATTGAGAGGTTTGAGAGTTTGAGGGCGTCCGGTGGAAAGCACTTGTTCCGCCTTCTGTCGGGCGGTGGAGATCACACGCTGCTCCAATTGTTCCCGGTAGCGGTCACAATCCACGCGGATGCGGGGAGCATTTTGGGCGTGCAGCACGGCAATGCGGTTCAGCAGGTACTGCAAATCATCCAAACGAGAGCCACCGTCACCGATGATGAAGCGAGAATCCGGACCGGCAATCATAATGGAGATTTCTTCTGCATCGCATTTTTCCGTGGAGATCTCATGCTCGAATCCCAAGGAACGAAGGATGCTGCCGGCGAAGTCAATAATGATTTCGTTGATTTGCTCAGGTGTTTTGTCCATGGTGTGGGGTGGTGGTGAGGGTTATTATCGGCGGTCTCCCAAAAAACGCAGGAGATAGAGGAAGAGGTTGATGAAATCTAGGTACAGAGACAGCGCGCCAAGCACTGCGCCTTTGGCGCGACCCTCCTCATCGCGCATGGCAGCCCCTTGTCGGAGTATCATCTGGGTGTCATAGGCCGTAAGGATGGAGAAAGTCAGAACCCCCACAATGCTGATGACGATGTCAAAGGTGTCATTCTTCCAAAATAAGTTGACAATCAGGCAAATGATCAAGCCGATGAGAATCATGAGAAGCGCCGAACCAATTGGGCTGAGGTCGCGCTTGGTGCAAGCACCGTAGAGAGCCATGACTCCAAAGGTGCCGCCTGTGCAGGCAAAGGTGAGCGTCAAGGATTGCTGCGTGTAGCATGAAAGTATGGGTCCGAGCGTCAGCCCCTCCAGAACGGAGAAGGCAATGAGCAGCACACCCAAGGTGCGCGCACTCAATTTTTCGCGTCCGAAACTCATGACGACCACAATGCCTAAGCCGACGAGACTCAGCAAAAGCCAGTTTGAAACAGCAAAAAGGTAAAGCTCTTGACTGCGCGTGCAAAAGATCGCGATTCCGGTGGCTATCAACAGCGAGAGTGCCATCCAGCCATATACTTTGTTCATGTAGGCGCGCGCAAACTCATTGCTGAAGCGTGTCCTCACTTCGGCAGGCCTGATTTGAACGACTTCTTGTTCATTCATGCCCGCATGATATCATGTGACCAGCGCTTGTGTCAAGAACACACTAGGCAATTCCAAGGAAAACGTGAGAACAAGCACAACGAGGGAGATCTCATTTCAGTCGGGGCGACAGGATTCGAACCTACGACATCCAGCTCCCAAAGCTGGCGCTCTACCAGGCTGAGCTACGCCCCGTTGCCCCTGTGGGCATAGAAAGTGGCTCGGGACGGAATCGAACCGCCGACACGGGGATTTTCAGTCCCCTGCTCTGCCAACTGAGCTACCGAGCCAATGGAACACTCCCAAGAGGGAAAGTAACCGCTGGCGAATGATACACGCAATGAAGCGACTTGACAAGACAAAATGTAAACATGTGACAAAATTTTTCAGAAAGACGCCACATCTGTCCCGAAAAAAAGCAGACCCAATACGCAGTCATCGGTGTGTAATGTAGCATAAGACATTCATAATTTACGATTTACGATTTACGATTTGGGAAGTTCGCGCGCCCACGGGCGCGGGGGAGCGGAGCGAAAGCGGGAGGGGCATGATGGAACTGTGAACGGGGGCAGGGCAACCGCATTAGAAAATGCGGTTGCCTATGTACGATTTACAACACGCACGACGGCTGTAAGTGCGTATGGACAGCGCGCATGCGCTGCCCGCAGGGGTGAAAACTGGCGACGGCTGTAAGCCAGTTTGGCCAAAAGCGTAGCTTTTGCCCCGCAGGGGTGAAAACTGACGACGGTGTAAGTCAGTTTGGCCAAAAGCGCAAGCTTTTGCCCCGCAGGGGTGAGGAGTCGTGGGGCGACTCCGAAGCAACAGTCGTGGGGCGACTCCGAAGCAACCAGGGCAATGTGGTGCCGGTGAGTCAACTTACGATTTACGATTTATTAATAATGTGCGCGTTGCGCAGATTTTCCGAATCATTAATGTATGCTGAGATCCCTTTAGAGCCATCATCATGATGACTGCTGTTGCCACGGTTTTTGATGCGCATAAACTGTGATGTAACCCTGCGGGTGGCTGGTCTCGCAGCCGCCGACCGTTTTCCGCGAGCCAAAGGCTCGCCAAATTTCCAAATCGTACATCGTACATCGTACATGGGCAGCCCCCGTCTGCCACCGGGCGCCCTCCGCCCCTTTGTAACTACGTCCAATCACGGCTTTACAAATATGCGTCCGCATTTGATTTGCAGTTTCCGCAGCTCCGCTGCGCATTATTTGCAAATCGTAAATCGTAAATCGTAAATCGTAAATGAATTGCGTGTTGGAATCGCTTTTTTCTCGGGACAGATGTGGTACGACGTACGGCTTGGGAGAATTCTTGACACCGTCCGGAGTACAGCATAGAATGCGGCATGATTCTGATGCGTATCAGCTTTTGCTTGCGCTGCGGGCTCACGTTGTTGGGAGCGTTGGCGTTGCTGTATGCGCTGTCTTATCCGGACAGCCTTCTCCCGCCTTCGCCGGATGTGGAGTACGTGCAAGGGTTCACAGTGTACGACATCAAGCCGATCATCTGGCTCATACCCTTATTATTCATGGAGCTGGTGAGCGGACTCGGCACGCATCGCAACAGGGTGTGGTTCATCGCCATGGGCACGGTGCTCATAGGGGGAGTCGTCGTGTTTCCGGTACTGCATGCCTGGGCGCCGGAGTTCGTCACCCGCACCCTGCCCTTTGAGGATGGAAAACTCGAGTGGGGTCTTTTCTATTTTGCCCTCATCACAGCTGCTAGTTTTCTGCTGCGCTGCGGACTTTTCGTGTACCTTTTCCACGAACCGCATCAAGATGATCAGGATGACAACGCATTGGACGCCGATGTTCTGGATCCGACACATGCCCTCACTGTGCGCGAAATCGCCGCTCATCCCGTGCGCGCCAAAGTGCGTTTCCTCTTCGGCGCTCCGGATCAAAGCGTGATCGAGCGTTTTATGACGCTCATGCGCAGGTTGATCTTTCTGCGACGCCGACGGGGCGCGCTATACCTGCTGCTCGGAGCTCTGCTCGTGCTGTGGTTTTTCCTGTACCCGCAACCCTCGCCGAGTGAAGCCCTGCAGCGCGATTTGCAGGTCATGTATGAGCATACAAGGCAGGGCGATGGAAGCTACCGAGCCAGCTCGCGTGCGGTGCATGCTGCCCTGCGTGTACTGCGCTACGTGTCAGACAAGGAAATCTTTGCCGGCAAGACTCTGCAGCAAGCCCGCGAATGGTTGCAAGTCCAGCGCGCCCCGGCAGATTACCGCGAGCAGTTGCTGGATGACTCCGATATGCGCCTCGCCTCCGTCGATGATGTTTTCGACAGCCGCACGCGTTTTTTCACGGTAACGGATGGCAAGCGAACAGCAGCCCTCTTCATTTTCACCGACAAGCAGGGGGATCACATCAACGTCAGCGAGACGGTAGATGCCGGGTGGAACGCCATTGCCGATGATCGCCGCCGCAAGTTTGGCACTGATGTGAGCGCACGCTTCTTTTCCCGCTGATTCTCACGGCTCATAAGCCACTGCACCGGCATAATTCGGAGCCGGGTCAAAAATCTCGACCTGTGGGGCGCCCGGAAAACATGGTTCGATACGCCCATCCGAGTAGAGAAAAGGGCGCTCCCTCGCGAACAATACACTGCTGCCACACCATTTTGCCAAAGCCTCCGCCGCGCACCAGCACCCAAAAAACTCCCGTATTTCACTTCCACGCGAACGCCAGGCTTCCAACTGCTCGACGCTCATGACGCGCCGGGCAATCTCATCCATGCGCCTGCGCGGACGGATGCGTTCTATATCCACCCCTACTCTTTTGTGATGAAAGGCGATGCAGAGCAAATCTCCGCTATGGCTCAAATTGAAAGGCTGCTGCTCGCACTCCGGCTTGCCATGCTCAGAGTATTGCAAGTGAATCTGCGGCGCCGGGAGACCGGTGAGTCTCGCCAACTCGTGCTTCAGGATACTGCGCTCCCTCAAAAATGGCTCGCCACGCACGGCATAAGCCTCCCGCTCCTTGGCATCCAGCTCATCCGGGTGCAACAATTGCACCTTTCCGACATTCAAATGATGAATGATGTAATGCATGAGGCAGGCGGAGTGGGAAAGAGCAAGGCAACCGCATTAGAAAATACTGTTGCCAATTTACGATGTACGATTTACGATGTACGATTTACGATGTACGATTTATTAATAACGTGCGCGTCGCGCAGATTTTTTCGGATCATTAACGCATGCAGAGATTCTTCTAGAACTATCATTATGATGACTGCTTGTTGTGATACGTATAAACGTGGATATAAGTCAAAAAGAGCATTTTCTCCGTTGATTACCCTCTCCCAAATGCGTTTGCCCTGTGGGAAAGAGCGGTATCATGGTCACGCTATTAGTCTCCGTGTCGTACGTAGCAAACGAAGGCGATGCAAACCGCCCCTGCAAATCACCCGGATTCGCCACAACCGCGTGGCCGACATTGACACAGACCGGGCGATGGGTGTGACCAAAAAACACGGCATCGTATTTCCCGGATTCTGCCGCCAGCTGAAGCGCGTACCCCGGCACATGCGTCATCATGATTCGCCGTTCCATGATCGTCAGATGTGCCGTATCGGCGTGAAAGCGCGTGTTTTGCCACTCGCGCACGCATTCCTCAAACACCGCGCGCGGGTAATCATTGTTCCCCGGCACCAGATCGAGCTCGAACGGCCACGCCTGACGCAGCACCCGCAACGTCTCCACCGTACACAAATCTCCGAGGTAAAGCAAGTGTCGGCACCCGGCATTCTCCGCAAGCCGAACCGCCTTCAGTAAGTTCTCCTGCTCATCGTGAGCGTCTGACATAAGTGCTACCAACATCGTTCAATCAACAAATAGGGGTGAAAAGGGGGCAGGTGTACGCAGCGGCTCCCCAACCGGGGAAGCAATCAAGCGACCGGAAGAAAAGTAATAGATCTTTTTGCCCGGCGCAGGGGACTGTGTTTCCTTGTAGCGGGGATGGGAAAACTCGTCCACATAGCCGAGGTATTGAGGACGATCCGAGAGAATCGCGCGGAGATTCCTGCCCATCTCGCGTTCGTAGTGACGATCGCTGTGATCCTCGAACCATTTGGCAAAAGCTTCTTCCGCACGTGCGTGATCGGCCGTGGGTTCCAACCATGCGTTCATACGCGGCTCCACCCCGAGAGTTTGCTTCAGCTTGCGAAATGAAAGCATATCGGCTTTCAATGTCGGAGAAAACCTCAATCCAAACACCGGTTGATTCTCCTGACCTTCGATGAGCCGCTGCAGAATGTCGTACACATATGCTTTCGCCAGTGCGGGGCACGCTGCAGTATGCAGCTGCGTCACGCGACCCAGCAGATCCGGCACATTGGCTCGCGAAAAAAATGTGGAACGCCGGATGTCGGTCACCTTCAACAGATCAGTCACATCCACCAACCGCATTTTCACAGCTTGGGCATAGAGCCAAACTTTTCGCTCATCACCCGGTTTGTAACGCGGGTCAAAATTCGACACCCGAAAACGCAATTTATTCCCCTCAACAACTTCCGGTCTTTCCTCCGTGTAGTTCACCTGCCCATCCACGGAAATAAGCTCGTAAAGTTTCGTACGCATGGTTCGACTGGTGAAAAGGTCTTCCATGAGCCCGAGTTGCGTCACATTGGCCGGGAATTTGGGGCCAAAGGTCGGTCCATTTTCCGTGACAGCCTTTATCACATAAGCCGGGTATGGCGTGGGAACCGCATCCGGCACGCGGTGCTTCATACTGCGTATTCGTGCGTACAAAGCCTCCTCCTGTTTGCCGAGAGCAGGCAAAATATCGGCTGCACGCACGGCAACCGGGTAGCTGACCGGACTAAATCCCTCCAACGCCCTGCGGTGCTCAGCGTAATTGCGCGCCGTACTTAAAAGGCGCGCAGCATGGGAGAGCTGATCAATATCCTTGAGCAAGCTGCACACACGAGCGTAGTTATCGCGTTGCGCGGCAATAATGGATTGATCGAGTCCGAAGGCGTCCTGGGCGTCGCGGAAATCATTCTGCAGTCGGGTAAGCCGTTTCTCTGTTTCTTGCAACGCCGGTCCGTCCTTTGCAGGGTCACCAACCAGCTCTGGCAAGGGGAGAAGCTGCTCGAAGCGGGCAATGACCTCACGCTTCTGTTTCTCCAGGATTGCACGCACCGGACGGCACAACTCATCCCACTGCGCCAGCAAACGGGTGGAAAATGGCGCGGGCAATGCCCGTATCTGCCGAAGGAATGAGCCGCGTTCCTCCACACTCAGCGATGACACGGCTTCCAGATTTTCGTAAACGAGCATCTGACGCGTCAGTTCCTTACTGGTCGCTTGTACGCGTTGCTGCCATTTACGCGCATCAGTCGCAGCCGATACGACACCCTTGTGCACCAGGCGGTTAATTCCGGTATCCGTGGCGAGGAGCAATTCCGCCGTTTTGTTCCAATCCGCCGCATTCTGTGCATTCCTGAGTTGATGCGCCAAGCTTCCCGCACGACTGCGCAGAACCAGAACAACCGTCACCAGCAGCAAAACGATAACCGCAACTATCGCCAAGTGTATCATGCGCGAGCGCGTGTTCTTTTCCTTGCGCTTTTTAAGCTCCTTTTTCAGCATCCGCGCAAACACACGCGTGCCCTGCGGCGCAGGCTTGTGCCCACTTTTCAGTCTGCGGATGTGGGCATGTAGTTGCCGCTGCATCGCCTGCAAATCCGGTGTGTGCGAGCAAGAGAGCGCACGAACAGTGCCACAGCGCTCCAGCATGGAGGCAATTCCCTGCTGCGCCTCACTCATCAGACGCTCCGTTCGCTGTTTTTTCGATTCAACGACGTGCAGGGGAGCGCCGGTCTCCAGCCGCTTAATCTCTGCCTCCACCTCTGGATCATTCGGATAATTCTTCTGCATCTGCAGGAGCATACTACGCACCTCATCCTTTTGTCCGGAGATGGCAATTCGCCGCAACGCTCTCCATTCACTCTGAGAGGGGTGTTTTCCCATGGCTAGTTTCCGATTCTCAGGGTGAAGATCCAGGTCAATTTGTTTTGAGAGCTGAGTTTCACTTTTGACAGGCTCAGCGTGAATATCGGCATTTTAATTTTACACTGCGTACTGTATGCTTCGCGCATTTGCTCACCCACACGCCGTAGAAGCGATAGGCGAATCTTTTGAATATTCTCGGGACGGGACAATATCCTCCGTAGTAGTTCAACGCTCACCTCTCCGCCTGCCGGCGTTAAATGCTGGCAGTCACGCATCCAATGCTCGCCCGCATACTGCGCAAAAGCTTCATCGCGGAACATCTTGAAATACCGGTCGAGCTTATCATCGCGGCGCTTCGGTTTTTCCTCTTCCGCGAGCTGACTCACTAACCCGTACAGGTCGTTGAAGCAAAACTGACTCTTCTTCCGGCCGAACTTCGGCGGCTCAAAGGCGAACTCACTGAGGCAATTCTCTATGTGCTTGCGAAAATCAAATTTGCGTGTGATGGTCCACGAGAAGGCCGTCATGCCGGCTGCTGCCGACTTTGCGGACTGTACGCTCACACTGTAACTCGCATCGTCAGATGTGATACGCACCTCATTCTGCAAACCAAAATCCGGCAACAGGAGTGAACCTTTCGGAGTGAGCTCACTGCGCTGCGTAAACTCGATCTTCGAGAGGTTGACAACACATTTCTTGTTCTTCGGGTCATAGAGTCGGCTCAGATTGTCCCAATCCAAGTCACCTGCGGCAACCGGCGGGGTGCTATAGCCATTAGGCTTTACCCGCACGCGCAACTCCGGCAACAGGATAGCGTGGCTCACGCCCCCCTGCTCATTGAAATACGGAAGCTGCACAGCAGAGTCCTCGCCACACGCCGTGATACGCTCCAATTTATTCCTTTTTTCCGTAATAATGAACACCGGTAAATCATCTACCGGTCTGCCGTCACGCAGCACGGTAACACTAATACTCTGGTCTGCTGTGCGTCGAAATTCCAACTCAGTTCCGCCCGCCTGCAGCTGGATGACCCGACATTTCTTTTGCTCTCCCTGGGTTCCAAAATAAAAAATACATTTTCCGCGATCTACCCTACTCACTTCCTCCGGCAACAATTCTTTCGGCAGCGTGCGCTCGGCAACGATCACTTTGCGCGGCCCCTCCGCAACTTCCACACCACCACCGGCGACTTCCCTGTCCTCTGCCATGGTGGTCAAATCCTCGCCATCCCCTGCCGGAGTCACCAATTCCTCCTTCCCTCTTTCGTCACTCGTCAGATCCTCCGTATCATCCCCAAATACCCGCGTATCATCGAGTTCGTCGACTCTTTCGTCACTTGTCAGATCCTCCGTATCATCCCCCGTGGTCGTCTGTTCGGCGTTTTCGACAGGATCAGAAACAGCGGTTACAGGCGCTTGATCAACAGGGAGCGGCACGCTCTCCTCCGTACCTGTCTGCTCCTGCCGCGATTCATTTATTTGCCCATGCAGCGCAGTCCTCTTTTCAGGCATCTCTCCCTCGGGAGCTTTACTTTCCGAGGGTATATCAGGGAGGGGTTGGGGATCCGGTAACGCTTGTTCCTCCGGCTGAGGTTCGCCCTCCTCTTTCTGAAGCAGCCTGGGCAACAACGCCGCCACGAGCAGCACTCCTACGCTCACCCCCAGTATGGTCGCCACTTTCCATCCTCCACCCTTTTTTTTCTCTTCCAAGTTCCTCTCAAACAAAGCATCCGATGCGCATTCAGCGTAGTGGCAAGGCAACGTCAGCGGGATCTTGCTGAGCGGTGAATCCGAGGGAGCGGCAGGAGTCTGCACTTCCTTGTCCGGTAATTCCGCCGGCTTGCTCTCCACGGTAGGCGCGGGGGACGACGACGACGCCTCTCTATGAATCTGCGGTTCAGCCGGCTTGGGCGAGAGGTGCGGCCGAACCTGCAACACGGGTATTTGCTGCTGCTGCGCCTGCTCGAGCAACGCACCCTGTGCCGTACTCACCACGCGTTGGAAAAGCCGCAGCAGTCGTGGTTCTTCCACATTGACACATAAGCCTGACTCCCAGCCTCGCCCCACACTGAGCACATCACTCTCATGCAGCAACCGCAACGCATCCCGCGCCTTCGTGCCGGGCGGCACACTCACCAGGCATCGCTTGTTGTACGGCGGCTCCTGCAGCAAGCGTGCTCTCTCCTTATCACCGGTAAACACCTGCCACGTGGCACCTAATTCTGCGGCCGGACATTCCCCCGTCAGATGGGCCTCATTTTCCGCCCACTGCACGGGTTCCCTGTCCCAGCTTGCGACCCAAAATCTCTGCAGCTCCAGCAAGAGCAAGATGCCCGCCGGGGTGGCTCGGGGATCACTCTGCATTATGTTCCTGCGTTCAGAATCTCGAAGCAACAGATAATGAGCAATCAGCGCATCCCCTTGCCCACTCTCTCGCACGGACCCCAGTACATGAAATTTTTCTCCGCCGTACTCAGCCGCGCTGTACAGAAAAAGCGCTTCTCCCCTCTCTACAGGGCAGAGCAACGCGCTTTTGTCGATAAGCGCCTGCACGATTTCTGCCGGCATAGTTTGCGTGCGCGCCACCACGCGAGGCGACGAGTCCACAGCATCTGCTACCTTCCCGTGCGTGGTGTAGATAAGCTGATAGGACATGTTCAGAAGCTCGTTTTACGCAGCAGATTCGGTTCCTTACAATGCAAAGCCCATAGAATGGGATCAATCACACGATTGGGATGCACAACGCCATCCGGGGGCGCCAGATGGATTTGCCCGCGGTCATCCGTGAAGAGCTCCGGCGCACCGCCGAATGAACTCACGGCGAAATAGTGCACATTGGTCGATATGGCCTCTGCGTTCATGCAGATATTCGGCGATATACTGAAAAGCAGCTCGCGCAAGCGCTTCGAATTGACATCGGCAAACTTCGGCTGAAACTGCCCACTGCGCACGCTCGGCAACAACGGCTCCGCCCCAAGTAGCTCCTGCCACGTGTCACTCTTGCCGATTATCACTGCCAACGGCACATCCAACTTCTTTTCCGGCCGCAAACGCAACGCTGCTCGCAATCGCATTTCCATCTCGGAAAGCATGAGCGCTTGGCGTTCTTGCCTAGGCTGCCTGCCCAGCCTCTTGGTATCTTTTGAGCTCTTTATCACTTTGCTAAATGCAATATCCACCGTTGGATCAAAAAGGAACAGAATGGCCGAAGCAGCCTCCAAATGACCAGTCGCCAGCTCATGCTCACCGTTATCCGGATCGTAACTGGAGCCGGCCGTGTCATACACAACCATGGTATATGTTTTCTTGGAACGGCTGAGGTTGTACACAAAAGGGCGAGGCGCGCGAACATATTGCCCCCTCTTCCACACATCATGGTACAGGGCGCTTTCCGCCGTCGTTGGCTCCAGATAGGCATCCTGCGGACCGGAGGCGTTGAACAATTTGACGCGCATAGAATTAAGCGGGGCATTGCCGGATGAGTCAGCATCGCGAAACGCTATTCCAAACTCCCGCGACAGCGCATACTCCAGCTCGTGCAGCATCGTAGTCAGGTAGTATGTCTTGCCGGCATTCACCATCCCCACCAGTGGGAATATCATTTGGCGACTACTCTCGAAAAAAGGCGGCAACTTGTGATGACACCACGGGCAAGCATATTCCCGAACACTCAAGCCCATGGCATCCACCGGCACCCCTTGCTGATCCACATTGACAGGTGTGAATCGCCGTGAGGCGCTCTTGCCCAATATATTATCTCCCATGAGTTTCGGGTGCGACGAGATCGCCATGGCGTGCGAGAGTGGAAATCTCTGCCAACAGTGCGGACAGCATATTTCCTTGTCTTCCTTCCCTTCCATCCACGCTGCTGTCGCGGGCGTAGTCGCTGGACGAGAACTCTTGGGGATCTCTCCACTCTCCTCCATCACAAAACGCACCACATCCAAAATATCCCTCAACTCAAACGCGCAAGAGGAGATCCCTTTGAATAGCACCAACGTCTTATCCACCAGATCAACCGGTATTCTTGCAAGGTCGCGAAGCCTCATGACCGCGCTCCATTGACCCGTCGTCTTGTCGTAGGCATACCATTCATCGGGGTCAAAACTGCCGAAATCTGGAAGTTGACTTTCATCTCCGTTCCACACGACAAAGCACCCTCCCGCCAAAACCAACAAGTTGAGCATACCAGGCCGCACTTCAGCCTCCTGCTGGAGATTTTGTCCATTCAGCGAATAACTGCTAATCGTGGAATGCGGAAAAAAACGGCACATTCCTTCCCGCATGGCAAAGGAGCCCCCGGACTCAGCCCTCATCATACAACGAAACACATTCCCCTGTCCACGCCCTATTGTCATAAACGGTGCGTCGGCCATCCTCAATTTTTTGCTCAAACAATCAAAGATGTACAATTTGTTACTCATACGTCCGGCATGTGTTATATCACGCCCGCCATGCACAGTCAAGCCGCTTCTGCATGGGCAAACGCATTTTCTAATGCGGTTGCCGCACACGTGTCCCAATAAAATCTTCTTTGGGCTCATTCAACCCATTCCTCATGCGTTTCTTATGGATGAAGGAAGTAGGTCAGTAAGACAGCAAACGTCGCCAAGTTCGGGCGCAACGCGCCGAATTCCGCAAGTTGACTCACCGCCGCCCCATCGGCCTGGTTGCTTCGGAGTCGCCTCACGACTGTTGCTTCGGAGTCGCCCCACGACTCCTCACCCCTGCGGGGCAAAAGCTACGCTTTTGGCCAAACTGACTTGCCTCCGCCGGACGTTTTCCCGCGCAACGCGCGCGAATCCCTCAATCGTACATCGTACATCCAACATCGTACATAGGCAGTCGCCTCGCGGCTGCCTGGGGCCGTCGTCAGTTTTCACCCTTCGGGCAGCGCATCCGCGCTGTCCATACGCACTTACCGCCGTCGTGCGTGTTGTACATCCAACATCGTACATAGGTGGCATTTTGCTGCCTAAGGCTCAGTAATCTCGCGCATAGCGCGCTAGCTTTCAAATCGTCAATCGTAAATAACCAACGACTTATGCTGTATGATATGCCGTTAACTACCTGTTGGAGGTACTTTCCCTTGGGACGGATGTGCGGTTGCCCTTGATCGGAGCTAATGCTTGACTGACGGGGAGATGCTATGGTACACTCCGCGACCATGAAGGAAACCTCGCCGGTTATTTTTTTCAATCGCTATACGCAGCAGGCAGAAGAGGAGAAAATTCTCGGCGAGCGCTCGCTACGCTGGGTGTATGGGACGGGCTGCGGGCGGGTAGCGCTTCATCTGCTGATCAAGCGTGGCGTCTTTTCGCGGCTCCTGGGACTCTGGCAGAGTACGCGCCGCAGTGCACGCAGAATTCCCGCCTTCATCCGCGATTACAACATCAATACCGATGAGGTGTTGCGCCCCCTCGAAAGTTTTTCCTCCTTCAATGACTTTTTCATTCGCGAACTCAAGCCGGAAGCGCGTCCCATCTGCCCCGAACCATACCTCGCTCTGCCGGCGGATGGTCGTCACCGCGGCTGGCAAGATGCCTCTGCCATTCACGGCGTGTATGTCAAGGGGCAAAGCTTCGATTTACCGGCTCTGCTGGGCAGTCCGGAGCTAGCGAAGCACTTTGCGCATGGGGCTCTTTTACTCTCGCGTCTCTGCCCGGTAGATTACCACCGTTTTCATTTTCCGGCGGACGGAGTGGCGGAGGCAGCGGTGCATCTGCCGGGCGCTCTGGCGAGTGTAGCGCCGTTTTGCCTGCGCCGGAGACTGGATTGGCTGTGGCGGAACCAGCGTCAACTCACCCTGCTGCACACGGAGGATATCGGAGATGTTGCCATCATTGCCATCGGTGCCACCGGGGTAGGCTCCATTCACCAAACGTACATCCCGGGGCAAGCGGTACACAAGGGAGATCAGCAAGGTTACTTCTGTTTCGGCGGCTCCACGGTCATTTGTCTCTTTGAACCGGGGCGCATACAAATGGACGCAGATCTGCTGGAGCAGACTGAACACGGCTGCGAACTGTACGCACACATCGGCGATCATTTTGCTCGTCGTGTATGAGCGGCGGATCAGCTCTGAATCTCGGTTCTTGCCGTCAATTCTCCCTCGGACAGGCTGATGCGCAATCTCGTACCTGCCGGTGCATCCTGCGCACGGCGCAGCAGTTTACCATTTTCAGTGCGTACCAGAGCGAAGCCACGCTTGAGCGCATGTGACGGACTGGCGGCGGCAAGCCTCTCCTCGTGCACACTGAGGCAGGCTTTCCATTGATCCACTCGTGCCCGAGCCCCTAATCGGAGTGCGCGCTGAGCAGTCTGCAGGCGCTCATCAGCACGTTCCAAAGCAGAGTGCAAGCGACCCACTTGAAGCCGAGCGCTATGCAGCGCGAGCTGGTGCGCCGCATTCTGCAAGCGGGCGTTGCAACCGCTGATCATCTCTTCGTGCAGTACATCCATGCGCTGGGTGAAGGGAACGAGCAACTCCAGAGGATGGCGCAATTTGCTTCGCTCCACCGCCAACAAACGCAAATGTGCCGTTTCCAGTGCACGCATCATCTGTTTGCGCAGGGTGAGAGCCTTGCTATCCAGCGTCTCCACCAGAGCGGCAGCATCCGGCGTAGTCAGCTCGATGGCAGCTGTCGGGGTGGGCGCCCTCAAGTCGGCTACAAAGTCGGCTATGGTAAAGTCTGTCTCATGCCCGACGGCAGACACCACCGGTACACGACTGGCCGCGATCGCTCGCGCCAGCACCTCCTCATTGAAGCACCACAGATCCTCCAGAGAACCGCCCCCGCGCGCCAATATCACAAAATCCACCGGCGGCAGACCATAGCGCTCCGGCTCGCTCCACATCTGCACTGCACGCGCCAACCCACGCTCGGCTCCCTTCCCTTGCACCTGCACCGGCAGTAAATAAACCTGCACCCATGGCGCACGCTGCTCCAAGCGGTGCCGCATATCTTGAATGACGGCTCCGGTGGCCGAGGTGATGAGCCCAATGCGTTCCGGATAGCGTGGCAAGGATCGCTTGCGATCGGCAGAGAAAAGGCCCTCAGCCTCCAGCCTGCGCTTCATTTCCTCAAACTGTTGCTGCAACGAGCCGACTCCGGCCTCACGCACACGGTTCACCACAAATTGCAGGGATCCCCGCCCCTCCCATACCGTTGCACGCCCAGCCAATTCCACGCGCAACCCCTCGCGCAAAAGCACTCGACAAGCAGCAGCCTGGTAACGGTAAAACACACAGGCAAGCTGAGCCGTGGCATCCTTGAGCGTAAAATACACATGCCCACTTCCGGCGACCTTGCACGAACCTATCTCGCCTACGACTCGCGCTTCGCCCACATCACTCTCCACCGCATACTTGAGGCGCGCGAGCAGCTGTGTCACACTGCATGGCTTATTCTCACTCATGGCTGGGATAAAGGGTAACATTGGGATCCTGCCACGCAGGGTCGTACCCTCTCGCGTAGCTGAAAAGGTCGCGATGAAGGTAAGCGTACGGCTCAGCGTCGGGCGCAACTCTCTGCGCAACTGCCGCATTCAGCGCACCTGCCATCTTCTGCATCATTTTCAGGGTAAGACGACGCCCTTGGCGCGCACGTTGCACTTGCTTGTGCGTGAGTTGAGCAGCCAGACCCGCCGCCTGCACCAAATCATGATTCTCCAGCCCCCAACAACGCAGCAGTCCATCCAGCCTCTGCGTGCCGTATTCTCTCTCCTGACTCATCTCTTCTCTCATTGCTAATAACCCGGGATATGCCGCACCTTGAACCCTGTGCAGCGACGAGAGGAAAGGTACCACCGAGGACCTACCCCGCGCCCGCTTCCTGTCGTATCAAAACGCGCACCGGCTATGATGAGAAACACGTGCCCTTGCTTCGCGTACACGGTGAGCCATTTCCCAAATCCCGGTCTGCCCCAGCGTAAAAAATCACTGGAAGTCGGGTGCGCACCTTTTTTTAGCATGCCCGCTTCGCGCAGGACAAAAGCAACCGACCCGGAGCAGTCATATGCATTGTCACGATGCCGCCCATGTCCCCCCCCGCGCCGGTACGGCTTACCCACTATTTTGTTGGCAGCGGCAATGGCGCGTTTTATGCGTTTTGGAGCCGCACTGGGCGCTACTGCTCTTCCCCTCACCAGTCGTACGCTGTAGCCCCTATGGTACACGTAATGGGGGGTGTACACGTCCCTCTCGTGGGTCTGACAACTCGTCAGCACGAGCAAAATGGCTATCAGCATTGCTAGGACCTTTTTCATCACAAACGACCGTTAGAATTCTACCATACGACGCCCTATCTCGCAAGCTCAATGAATCCGCATCGGTCACAACACGCAAAATATCAACAATCATAAATTGCAATCAACTCGTTTGACAACTCCCATAAGAATGGGTAGAATGGCGCTGCATGGAAAAACGTACAGCATTGGCAATTTTATGGGGTGTCCTCCTGCTGTTCCACCCATTTGTTGCGGTGGGGAATGCCGACACACAAGCGAGCGGCGTGAAAAGGTCTGCATCGACCGAGACAGATCGAGGCAAAAATTCGGCAGTTCTTGATAACGACTGGATCACGGCCAATTTTGAAGTAGGAAAGGGTGGCGGCATTATTTTCGGAGGTCTCACCGAGAAGAAAAGCGGTAAGCAGCTGCTGAAACCTGGAACGGACATCTTCAGCGTGCAACCGGCCCACGGCAAAGCGACTACCTCGAAAGACATGAAGGTGCTGACATGGGAAACTCTGTCGCTCCCCGCGAATCCCACTGCGACGCGGGCGTCTGAAAGAGAAGGCGGCTGGGGGATACACGCCGTACTAGAGTCAAAGGACCACTCGTATCGGGTCGATTGGAAGGCGGTGTTGCGGAAGAACTCCCGCTATCTGCGCCAAGAGTTTACTATCTCAGCTCTGCGGGACACCTCGTTTACCTCTTTTACTCCGCTCCAATATGTGTTTTCCGATGAAGCGGGAACACCGGCCGTTTCCGGCAATACAACACATGGAAATTTAGTGCTCAGCCAACATCTTTTCGCCGGACTTGAAACGCCCATGTCCGTGATGAGTGTCGGTGGTCAGAGTGTGACCGCCAAGCAGGATCCCACTGCGTGGTCTCCGGAGTCTTTCGGAGATGTTTTCACAAGCGATATTCCGGAGGCTGTGCGGTCTGCCCAAGCCGATCTCTGCGCAGAGACGGACGGACCCACTGCACGCTATGTGAAGGTGAGTGGCGGCGAAGTGCATTTCGCCCAAGGAGGAGAGTGCCGGGTAGAGCTCGCCTATGAAGGGGGATCTCATAAGCTCAACGTCATAGCTATAAGCCTCACGGACGCCACAGGCAAGATGGTGAGCTGCGATGCACACCGTGGCAGCACCGGAGAACAAAATGTCAACGCCAATTACACCTTGCAGGTTCCCTCCCCCGGAGCATATACCCTGCAATGTTGGGCAGAAAACAAAACAGAATCCATCACGGCACACGGCTCCCTGCGTCTTTCTCTCCCGCTGCGTCAGCAAACCGAGGGGGAGCATGATGCACTTCCGACAAATAATTTAGTGCGCGGGGAATGGGTACGCAAGACTACGCTACCGCGCGGCCGCAGCTGGACCGTTTCCACGGTGGTGGGACTGTTGGATCCGGAACAGCCACGTCGCTCCTTTTTGCGTTACAGTGAACGCGAACGCACCATACCCTACCGCGTATTTGTGCACTACAACGATTGGTACGAAGTCGGCATACGCCTCCATGACAACAATGACCCGCGCCAGCGCACGTCGGATGCTATCTGGGAAGGCATATTGTCCCAATGGAGACGCGAGCTTTTCGACAAGAGAAAAACGCGCATCGACGCCTTTGTGATAGACGACGGTTGGGATGAATTTAACAGCCTCTGGGATTTTCATGTAGGCTTCCCGAATGGCTTTGCCAATATCAACCGCGCCGCTGCCAAAATGAACGCCGGCATTGGCACTTGGCTTGGGCCTGTGGGCGGTTACGGACATTCCAAGGAACTCCGGCTCTCTTTCTGGAACAAGAAACACCCGAACAACCAGATCAACAATTTTAAACTCTCCAATCAAGAGTACTTCGACGCCTTTGTGCAGCGTTGCTCAGAGATGATCAAAAAATACGACATGCGATATTTCAAGTTTGATGGCATCTCGACGAAGTTTCACGCCAATGGTCCGGCAGATTTGGAGGACGCAGAAGGCATCATCAGTGTCGTGACTGTGTTGCGGAAAAAAAGACCGGACATCTTCATCAACGCTACCGTTGGCACCTGGGCAAGCCCCTTCTGGTTTCACTTCGTGGATTCCGTCTGGCGACAGGAAAATGACTTCGGTCAAGCGGGCAATGCCGGTGACGAACGCGACCGCTGGATCACCTACCGCGACAGGCTCGTGTACGAAGTCTTTGTTCAGGGCGCCCCGCTCTTCCCCATTAACTGCCTCATGACGCACGGCACGATCATCACCCGCAACGGTCCGCCGAATGTGATGAGCAAAGACCCCGCCAACTGCGTGAAAGAAATGCGCGCCGCCTTTGGTTCCGGCTCCGGGTTGCAAGAGGTGTATGCTGATTCAGAGCTGCTCAATCAACAGAACGGTATGTTGTGGGATGAACTCGCCTCCTGCATTGCATGGATCCGCCGCAATGCCGATGTGCTGGGAGATGTGCACTGGGTGGGCGGCAACCCGTGGGATGGGAAGGATGGAAGCATTTACGGATGGGCAGCCTGGAACCCTTCCAAGTGCACCCTCACTCTGCGCAATTCTTCTGCATCTGCCAAATCCCTGCGCACCACGCTGCGCCAGCTCTTCGAAATCCCCAAAGGGAATCATGGAAAGATTAAGCTGACCAGCTCCTTTGCGGACCAACGTAAGCTCCCCGGTCTCATGGACGAGTTACTGGACGTGGATGCTGAACTGGAAATCTCGATGGAACCCGGCGAGGTCATCGTGATGGAGGGCAAGTCGGACAAGCCGAAAAAAAGCAAACAAAGAAAAAAGAGCAAGAAGAATCCGTGAGTGCCGGATACAGTTTACGGCGCTGGGCGTTCTTTGTAATGTGTGAGTTTTGTCTTCTTTTTGCCGGGACGGAAATACTCCGGGTGCTCAGCAGCCCACTTCTCGTAGAGATCCGGCCTATTGGCGCGAGTGCGTTCCACAGCCCGTTCCTGTTTCCACTCCGCCATTGCCTTGTGGTTGCCGGAGAGTAACACCTCCGGCACCGTCATCCCGCGGAATTCAATGGGTTTTGTGTAGGCCGGCGCCTCCAACAAACCATCGGAGAATGATTCCTCCTCGCCACTGCGTTCATCACCCAAAGCGCCCGGCGTTAATCGCGAAACAGCATCAATGAGCACCACCGCCGCAATCGCGCCGTTCGTCAATATGTAGTCGCCAATTGATAATTCCAGATCCACCAGCTTGTCCACCACACGCTGATCCACCCCCTCGTAATGCCCACAAATAACGATGTAGTGCGCACCACCCTGGGGCTCCATGCAAGGAGCCGCCAGTTCGCGCACGATTTGCTGAGTCAGCACGCGACCCTGCGGGGTCATGAGTATCACGCGCGTGTTCTCGCGGCGCAGCTCTTCCACAGCCTCAAAAATCGGCTCGCACTTCATCAGCATACCTTGACCGCCGCCGCACAAGTAATCATCGGTGCGATGATGCTTGTCGTGCGTCCAATCCCGAATATTATGGGAGCGCACGCAGAGCAAGCCGCTCCCCGCCGCGCGTCCGATGATGCTTTGCGAGAGCGGGGCGCTCACAATCTCCGGAAACAGGGAGAGCACATCAAATTCGAGCATCACGGGGTGGGGTTAGCTATTCAGGCATTGGCGTTGTGACGCAGCATGGCCTCAATATACGCATCCAAATTGCCATCCATCACATCCTGGATATTGCCACTCTCCACCCCGGTGCGTAAATCCTTCACCATTTGATAGGGCTGAAATACATACGAGCGTATTTGATTTCCCCACGCGATGTCACCCTTTTCGGAGTATTGGCGATCAGCCTCTGCGCGCTTGCGGTCCTCCTCCAGCTGAATCAGGCGCGCCTTGAGCATCCGCATGGCCTCCTCACGATTGCGTAACTGCGAGCGCTGAGTCTGGCATGCCACGATGATGCCAGTTGGCAGATGGGTAAGACGCACGGCTGTCTCCACCTTGTTGACATTCTGCCCCCCCTTGCCGCCGGAACGGTAAGTGTCCATTTTCACATCTGCATCTTTCACTTCGATCTCCACATCATCGGAGATATCCGGCGTAGCATCCAACGAGCAGAACGAGGTATGGCGTTTCCCGGCAGCATCAAAGGGACTCATGCGTACCAAGCGGTGAATCCCGCGCTCATTTTTCAGATAGCCGTACGCATACTCTCCCGTGATCTTCACCGTCACCGATCGAAGTCCCGCCTCATCTCCATCTGTACTCTCCATGACTTCTGTAGCAAAATTATGCCGCTCGCAATAGCGCAGATACATGCGCAGCAGCATACTCGCCCAGTCACAGGCCTCCGTTCCGCCCGCTCCCGAATGAATTGTGATGTAGCAGCCGGATGCATCATGCGGACCATTCAGCAAAGTAATCAACTCGAATTCCTCCAACTTCTTCTGCCACGCACCGTACTCCGCAGCCGCTTCCGCCGCCAGATCCTGCTCCTCTCGCGCCAACTCCAGTGCAGCTTCCACATCCTCCAGTCCACTCTCCAGCGCACGGTACTGCTCCAACCGCCGCTTGAGCGGATTCACCTCCGCCATGAGAGAGCGAGCGGCTTCCGGGTCATCCCAAAAATCCGGCGCGCTCATACGCTGCTCCAAGTGGCTCACCTGTTCCTCCAAATGAGCGAGGTCAAAGATAGCTCCCGAGCTCGGAAAGACGACTGCGCATAGCAGCCGTGTCGAGCGCCGAGAGATCCACGGATGATGTCTCCTTCTCCGCCATAGCGCGCGCAGTGTAGCAACCTGATCCCGCACTGTCAAGGCAAATTGTGGATTGCAAGATTAAAGATGATTCGAAAAAATCCGCGCAACGCGCGCGAATTCCTTAAATCGTACATCGTACACCGTACATGGGCAGCCCTCGTCTGCCACCGTCGTCCAAGGCAAACGCATTTGAGAGAAGGTCATCAACGGATGAAGTGCTCTTATTGGTTGATATCACCGTCCATACGTATCAAAAATCATGACAACAAGCACTCATCATGCTGATGGTTATAAAGAAGCCCCTGCATACGTTGACGGTTCGAAAAATTCTGCGCAATGCGCACATTATTAATAAATCGTACATCGTACATCGTAAATCGTACATAGGCAAACGCATTTTCTAATGCGTTTGCCATGGACTTGACATCCATTTTCTATCAGGTAGAATGTTGCCCATGGAACCCACGAAAGTTTCTGATAATCGGGATGAACTTATCCGCCTTGCACTTCACGAGGACTTCGGCAGCGGGGATGTGACATCTCTCTACTTCGTGCCTGAGCAGTTGCAGGCCCAAGCCCTGATGCGTCCACGGGCGCGAGGCCTGCTTTCCGGTGTGGATGTGGCGGCGCAGGTCTTCCGTACTGTGGATTCCACGCTCAAGATCGACACCCAGCTGCACAACGGCGATGAGGTGTCACCGGATGCTGTCATTATGATTATTCGAGGCTCAGCGCGTTCTATCTTGGGCGCAGAGCGCACGGCACTCAATTTCATCCAACGTCTCTCCGGTGTGGCTACCATGACCCACCGCTTTGTGCAAGCTATTTCCCATACCAAATGCAAACTGCTCGACACACGCAAGACAACCCCCGGCTACCGCTTACTGGAAAAAGCGGCCGTAGTCCACGGCGGAGGTATGAATCACCGTCTGGGACTTTACGACCGCGCCATGGTCAAAGATAATCACCTGATGACGAATGGCGACACCGGCCATCTGCAGAACTGCATTCTCAAACTCAAAGATGAACGCCCCGGCGTGGAGGTTGAGTTGGAGGCTGACAGTCTCGAGCAAGTGCAAGCATTTCTCAAACTGGAGGGGGTGGACTACATCCTGCTGGACAATATGAGTCCGGAGCAAATGCGACGTGCTGTGGAGATGCGCGGCACTCATTCCAAGCCTTATTTTGAAGCCAGCGGAGGGCTCTCACTGGCAACGGCTCCCGCCGCTGCAGAAAGCGGAGTGGATTTCATGAGCTTCGGATGCCTCACTCACTCCGTTCCTTCTCTGGATATCGGACTGGACTTTGCAACCCTGACCTGCTAAATGGAGCTTAGTGCGAGAGAGGCGCTCATTACGCTCAACCTGATACCCGGGCTGGGGTCTGTACGTATCCGTTCTCTGCTAGAGCATTTTGGCTCGGCAGATATGGTTCTGGCAGCTCCGCAGAATTTGCTGGCGCAGGTGCCACGTATTGGTCCCACGCTCGCAGCGGCGATTGCCGACTGGCGCCACTGCACCCATGTCGAGGCTGAACTGGATTGTGCAGCGAAAGCCGGTGTGCGCATCACGACCCTGCTGGAGGATGATTACCCGGACGTTTTACGTAGGATGAGCGACCCTCCCGTGGTGCTCTATTCTCGCGGTACCTGGCAGCAGGATGATGCCCGGCGAGCCGTTTCTGTCGTCGGCACACGCATCGCTTCTCCGTACGGTATTGGCTGTGCGCGCAGTTTTTCACGCGATTTGGCGGATGCAGGCAGTTGCATCATATCCGGCCTGGCGCGTGGCATTGATACCGCCGCTCACTTGGGCGCGCTGGACGCTGGCGGACGAACCATCGCCATCC
Organism: uncultured Akkermansia sp.; assembly: GCA_947630815.1. Lineage (GTDB taxonomy): Bacteria > Verrucomicrobiota > Verrucomicrobiia > Verrucomicrobiales > Akkermansiaceae > Akkermansia. Next base: position 46,792 of record CANRJD010000002.1, read on the forward strand.
TCGGTGGCGGTCTGGCATCCATCTTTCCTCCGGAAAATATGGCATTGGCCGATCGCATTGCGGATGGCCACGGCGCATTGGTGAGCGAGTTTCCCATGAATATGACTCCCTCGCGCAACTCCTTCCCACAACGCAATCGCGTTGTCGCTGCCTGGAGCTGCGCCACTTTGGTGGTAGAGGCGGCAGGACGCAGTGGGGCCCTGCATACCGCCGGACTTGCTGCCGACATGGGGAAGAGCGTTTTCGCCGTACCGGGAGCCGTCACCACGAATTCCTCCTTGGGCTGCCACCAGCTCATCCGCGATGGCGCTATTCTCTGCACCTGCGCGGCTGATCTGATCAGCGATATGGGCTGGGAACCTGACCACCAGCTGCAGATTCCTCTTTTCTCCGAGCATGCGATGGCGGCACAGAACGACCCCGTTCTCTCCGCCATCGCTGCCGGACACACCACGCTTGACGCACTCTGCAGCGCGCTCGGCACATCAGCGGCTGAGCTCACACCGCAACTCATGCGTTTACAAATCGAGCGCCGGATTATTCCTGCACCCGGTGGTGCATTTGAGCTCTGCTCACCGCCCGGTAAGCATTAAGAAAAAAAGCGCCGCGCGGTTGAGCTCGATACGTGCCTCACATTCAAATAACGCGTGCGCAACAAGTTGCAATCCCGATGCCCCATCTCCTCCTGAAGTTGGATGAGGTTATGGAACCTTTTCAAGTGCAGAGAGGCAAAAGTGTGCCGCATTACATCTCTTTGCCAGCACTTGATACCAGCCTGCTGCCGCAGTCGCTTCCACAGTCGGGTCCAATTCCGCGGCGCTATGTACTCATTCGGCGGGCGGCGGTATTCCAATAGCTCAAGCGCACCACCGCGCAACGGCACGGCTCTCGGTCCGCCTGTTTTGCTCGCTCGTCCCTCGATGTACACCACCTTTTCTCGCCTGTCGATATCTCGCCAATGCAATCGCCGGACCTCTCCGGGCCTTACCCCACAGTAAAGCAACAGTTGCGTGGCCGGTAGCATGGACAAAAATTCCTGCTGACGGCACGTGCGAAGTATGGCGCGTATCTGCGTACCACTCAACGGCACAATCCGTTCCTCGTACACGGGCGGGCACTCCAGCGACTTGACCGGATTCGCTTGGCACCAGCCGCGCCGAATACCGTACGAAAACACACTGTGCAATACCGCTTTGGCTTTACGAAATACATGAGGACTATAGCTAAAATGAGTATGCAACAGCTTGTAGCAATCCTCACTCGTTATACTACTCAGTGGTATTCCACCAAACTGCTCATAGCTCAGCATGCGGTTCGTATAGGACCTCAGATCCGCCATGGTGCTTGGGCGACGGTTGCGTCGCGCTCGCAAGCTCTCTATGGCAGCGTACTCAAAGGACACACTACGATCCTGCTCAGCTACACCATTTATTCCCGTGCGTATGACGCGACGGAATGCATTGATGATGCTATCTTTATCAGATTCCGTAACCGAAGCTTCCTCCGTAAACTCCACGAACAAACGCATGATGTCCATAGGGCTTACAGGAAGCCGGCCGACGAGTTGATTGTGTATATTTTTTTCAATCATTATTCGAACATGCCACAAGCACTTTCCTTTGGCAAGCTTCGGAAATTAGACTGTAAGACAGTCCATTTTTATCGAATATTGCGATTCTCCTGCGATTTCTGCGACTTGGGAAATACAACGTTATAACGGCAAAGAGAAGGTAAATCGTAGGCAATGGTGAGCTTATGTGGCAAGGAATAAGTAGTGCAATATTTCCGGTCCCACCAAATCATAATCGTGACAACAGCGGTCATCATGATGATGGCTCTAAAAGGGTCTCAGCATACATTAATAATCCGAAAAAATCTGCGCAACGCGCACACTACTAATAAATCGTACATCGTACATCGCACATCGTACATAGGCAAACGCATTTTCTAATGCGTTTGCCTTGTATTTGCTTGACAAATGGTGGTATGTAGTATAGCTTCTCCGCGAGTCCTATGAAAGAACAGATTGCACGAGTACAAGCTGTAGCGCTAGAGCAAATTGCCGCCGCCGGATGCATGAAGGAGTTGGAAAACGCCCGTGTTGCTATCCTGGGGAAAAAGGGCACTCTCACCCAGGTGCAGCAAGGTATGAAGGATGTACCCAAGGAAGATAAACCTGCTGTGGGCGCTCTCCTCAATGCCGCACGTGAGGCCATTTCTGCCGCCATGGAAGCCCGTACGCTGGAGCTGCAAAAACAGGCGGATGCCGCAGCTGTCGCTGGCGTGGATATTACACTGCCCGGTGGCTCCCTGCCCGCCGGTGGTCTGCATCCCATCTCGATCGTGCGCGAAGAGGCTGTACGTATTCTGCGTCGCATGGGTTTCACCTTGGCTGACGGTCCAGAAATTGAAGACGAGTGGCATTGCTTCGATGCCCTCAATACTCCGCCGGATCACCCCGCTCGCAATGAGAAAGACACTTTCTATTTTGACAGCGGTAAGCTCCTGCGCACTCAAACCAGCACAGTGCAAGCCCGCGTGATGGAAAAGCAGGCCCCGCCCGTACGCATCATCTGTCCCGGATCTGCTTTCCGCCGCGACGCTATTGATGCCACCCACCTTTCCGCTTTCAATCAAATTGAGGGACTATACGTGGATCATGCGGTAGGCGTGGGCGACCTGAAAGGTACGCTGGAGTACTTCCTGAAGGCTCTTTTCGGAAACAACACGGCGGTGCGCTTCCGCCCGCATTTCTTCCCATTCACGGAGCCAAGCTTCGAAATCGATGTCCTGTTGCAAGCTACCGGGCAGGAACCGCGATGGATTGAAATTGCCGGCTGCGGCATGGTCAACCCCGCCGTGTTTGAAAACATCGACCGCGAAACGGGCAAATCTCTCTATGCAAATTGCACCGGTTTTGCTTTCGGCATCGGCTTGGAACGTCTGGCTATGATTCGATGGGGCATCCGTGATATCCGACTCCTCATCGAAAATGATGTTCGCTTCCTCGCTCAATTCCAATAATCCCTTTTACCCTTATGAATATCTCGAAAAATTGGCTCGCCGCCTACATTGATCTGGACGGTCTGAACACCGCAGAAATGGCCGATATGCTCACCTTCGCCGGTGTGGAGGTCGAGGCCATGCACGAGCGCGGCGTGAACACCGACTTGGTGGTGGTCGCACAGGTGATGCAAAAAACACCCGTAGAGGGCAGCGATCACCTCAACGTATGCATGGTGGATGCCGGTGAAGGTTCCCTGCGTCAAATTGTATGCGGTGCACAGAATTATAAAGTGTGCGACAAGGTTCCGTGTGCCCTGCCCGGAGCCGTTTTGCCCGGTGGCTGGCAAATCAAGGAGGGGAAGATGATGGGACACGCCAGCTGCGGTATGCTGTGCGCTGCTTCTGAGTTGGGCTTGCCGGATAAGGAGCACGGTCTGTGGATTCTGCCGCAGGATTACAAAGTGGGCACTCCCGTGCGCCAGTTTACCCGCACCGATACCCTTTTCGAGCTGGAGATCACCCCGAACAGGCCGGACCTGCTCAGTCACTGGGGCATGGCGCGCGAGTTGGCAGGCATCACAGGACGATCCTTGAAGACGGATCCCGGCGATATCCTGCCTCCAACGCAGCCGGCAGGTGATGGCATTCGCCTTTCCTCCCCGGAAATCTGCCCGCTCTACACTGCTACCCGTATCAGCGGCGTAAAGATTGCTCCCTCCCCGACATGGCTTGCCGAAAGACTTATTGCCATTGGTTTGCATCCCATCAACAATGTGGTAGATATCACCAACTACTGTCTCTTTGAATTGGGTCATCCTCTTCATGCTTTTGATGCGGCTCACGTGCAAGGTGCGCTCCACATACGCCGCGCCCACTCGGCTGAGCATTTCACCAGCCTCATGGATGTGGATTATGTGCTGCAGGAAAGCGACCTCGTCATCTCCGACGCCTCCGACCGTGCACTCGCCTTGGCCGGTGTCATGGGAGGAAAGGACTCCGGCGTCACAGAACAGACCACGGACATTATATTGGAATCTGCCTGGTTCCTGCCTTCCAGCGTACGACAGACAAGCCGCCGCCTGGGTCTGAGTTCTGATTCTTCTTACCGTTTCGAGCGCGGTGCCGCCGCTTGGAATGTTCTGCGCGCAGCGGGACGGGCTGTGCAGCTTATCTTGGAATGCGCCGGCGGCAAGGCTGAGCCTACCGCTGTAGCAGGCCAAGCGCCCTGCACTGTGCCCGAGCATCAAGCCGCGCAAGCAACTGTCCTAGAGCAAGGATCCGGCGCCAAAGTTTTCTGCGCTCTCCCCCAAGTGCAGCTCGGTTGGAAAGAGCTAGACGTGATGACTCACGCCACGATCCCGCACATGGAAGCCGCGCGTATTCTACGCAACCTCGGTTTGAGAGAGGCAACCCCCGGCTGCTGGGATTGTCCACCTTGGCGCCTTGACTTGAAGCGTAGCTGCGACCTGCTGGAAGAAGTAGTGCGCGTGTACGGCATAGGCAATATCCCCCCCACACGCACGGCCATCTATGTACCCGAGACGCCGCAAGACCGCGCGCACGACTTCCGCTGCGAACTCTCGCGCCACCTCGCGGGAGCCGGCTTTTGGGAAGTACAAACCTTCAAGCTTATCGCTGAACAGAGCGCTGATCCTATGATTGCCTCCGTGCAGTACGCGCTTCCCATTAAACCCCTGCAAGAAGGGGATACAATCCGCGTGGCGCTGCCTCTTTCGGAGGATCACGCTGTACTGCGTCCCTCTCTCGCACCCGGATTGCTGGCTGTGGCAGCTCGCAATCTGAACCAGGGAATGGATGTGTTGCATTTCTTTGAATGCGGACGCGTATTCCGCAACACTGGAGGAGGCAAAGGTAAAGATATTGAATCCGAAGTATTGGGCATCCTCATGGCCGGCAAGCTCTCCCCCTCCTGCTGGGATTCTCTGAAGCCACGTGCCGTCGAACCTCAGCATTTAGTCGCCGTGCTGGAATCCCTGCTGCCTAAGCAAACGGTTTCCATCACGCCCGCTAAGCTGGCCCGCGATGCTGCTGCACTGAGCGCCGACATCCTAATAAATGGACAATCCTGCGGCTTTATGGCTCGCGTAGCCCTCAACGTCTGCCGCACGCTGGATCTGCCGCAGAATTGCTATTATGCCGAGCTTGATCTCCGCAAGCTACAGCAGTTTGTCACCGCCCCCTTCAAGGTGAAGGAGCTTCCTCTCTACCCGGCCTCCGGACGCGATGCCACGCTGGAACTTCCTGCCACGGTGCGGCACGCCGACGTACTCAAGGCCGTGGAATCTGCTAAGCAAAAACTGCTGGAAAGCTGCCGTCTCAAGGAAGTGTACAGCGACCCCACGGGTGAAAAATTGGCTACCGACCGCAAGGCTGTCACATACAGTTTCCTCTACCGAAAGCCCTCCGCTACCCTTACAGCGGCAGAGGTGGACACCGCGCACGGTGAGTTACTCAAGGTTCTGGCTGCAAAGTTACCTGAAGTGCGCTACCGCTAATGTGTGGCACCACATCCGTACCAAGAAAAAGCACCCCCGATGGGTCATGCAGCAACCGTAGGCTGCCGCCCATGTACGATGTACGAGGTACGATGTACGATTTGAATGCTAGCGCGTTACACGCGAAATTGCCGAGCCATAGGCGACAAAATGCCGCCCATGTACGATGTTGGATGTACGATTTATTAATAATGTGCGCGTTGCGCAGATTTTTTTCGGATCATTAATGTACGCTGAGATTCCTTTAGAGCCATCATCATAATGACCACTGGTTAATGGGTTTGCCCTAGGGCAGGCGGTTGTTTAATCCTTTGAGGCGCGTTCGCGGACTTCTTCCAGCGTCTTATTAGCCTCCTTCTCCATACGGACAGCACGTTTATCATCGCCGGCGCGATGCCAACATTCTGCGATACGGTTCATCACATTGGCCTCCTTTTTCACCGCAAAAAAGTCATTTGACTCGAAGGCCCTCTTTGAGAAAAACCCGGTGGCCTCCTTAGCGCATGTGCGCCATATACTACTAATGGTATAATCTTTACGTCTCTGATCCAGCTCTTCCTTTTTCCGAATCTTCTGCTCGCACTCTTCCAGCGAGCTCATATACAGCTGCAGCAGCTTGTCAAACACTTCGGCATCATTGACGTAATCGCGCATGTATCCCTTGAAGAACGTCGCCATGGCACCATAATTCTCCTCCTTCACAAAGATATCCACCTGTCGCTTCAGCATATCCTGGACTAGATCCAGCCGCCCGTCTTTCACCAACTCTCCCACCTTTTTACTGCTTTTTTTCAATGCATACATGCGCACGTTTTCGTTCTTGCCCTCTATCAAGTGATCATTTTGCACCTGCTGGGCCAAATCTATCAACTCCGAGTTCTTTTTTCCCTGCTTAGTAAGAGCAATAAACAGACGCTGCCAAGTCACGCGCTTGATATCGTCTTGCTCACAACGCTCCATCGTGTCCACCAAATTACGCCAGCCGGACGTCAGGTATGGGTAGGCCATCGTCACGTAACGTGCGCTGTTCATCGCCTGTGTGGGTAAGTTGCACCTGTTCAAGTAGTCTGCCAGCAGCATGCAGTTGCCGGCTACTTCCATCTTGTCCGGGGTCAATCGCTTATCCTTCCCTACCAACACAGACTCGTGCATTTCCAGCCCGGAGCACGGGTTCTTGTAGCGGCCGGAGCTGTAGCCCACCGACCCCGCAACAGTCCATTCCCCGTCAGCTGTCATCAACCCCACCCACGCATGCGGCCCACGATCACCATCCCCGACAAAAATGACCGCCGGTATTCCCAAACATTTGGCAGTGTTGGCACAGAAATAGGCTTGGTCGGCACAAATGCCCCCCTCCTCTTCAATTTCCTCGAATGTGTAGTGATCGTATGGATCCAGTCCTGAGGTTGCTCGCTTCATCAAATACTTAATGTGCCCGTACGCCTCCCCCCAGCTTGAGCGTTTGTATTTAATGTTGCGCTTCGCCCAACGAACCTCGGAAAGTGGCAAACGCATGTCCACCACATACATTAAATCCGATATGCTAAGTTTCTTAATATCTGTTCGCAATGCATTGATAGTATCCTGCTGACAAAAGTAGTCGAAGAGTTCTTGGACGCTCATCAGAGGTTCATCAAAATCACGCAACTTACCGGGGGAATTCACGACATCCTCGCTCAGCAGAGAACATGCTGCAGCCAAGTTCAGGTATTGCACGCGCTTCTTTTCATCCGCGCGTTTCCACAACTCATAGAAAGTTTTGAGCACGCGTGGAAAATCTTCCTCCCTACCGTTATTTTGTGCGAAGGCTTGCAACAACCTATGCAGTGGTTTCGTTTTATCCAACAACAACCACCGCACAAATTGATCGGGAGAGTTTTTTCCTCGCTCCCCACGCAATCTTCCCGGCTTCACAAAATGATCCAGTCTCTCCGCTCCCACTAAACGCGCCATGTAGCACAGTTCCACAGCATCAATCAGCAGCTTTGCGTTCTTATACGATGTGTAAATCAAGCGTTGGTCAGTGATGATTTCGGGTATTGCCTCGCGTATCTTCTCTTCCAAAATAGGGGTCAATACGCTCACCTCCCCTCGTTCAAGCATGCGATTGATCCACGTTTTCCAAAGCGCTTGGGTCTCAATTGTTCCTGACCCCCTGAGCAATTTGAGTTCTTCCGTGTACACATTTTCCTTCACGATAGGCTTCGGCGGTTTCGGTGTATCCTGACTTGTGCGCGAAACAATATCCTTATCATCGCTTGATTCAGTCGATTCCTCCTCTGCCGGGATCGGTGTGGTATCCTCTGTAACATCCTGCTGACTCGTTTTGTCGGGCTCCTGTGTAGGGGTGGGTTCCTCCACGGTCTCCTGATCCACAGGCTGTTCGTCAAGCGTTGTATCCTGATCCTCTTGCGCATCTTCCTCTTGAATCGATTGATCCTGTTGGGCGGAATCCTGCTGCATACCCTCCTTCGCCGTTTCTGATCTCTCAGTTTCCTGCCTCTCTTCCGTCGCCGATTCCCGGAGGACGTAGTTTAACCCGCCAACTACTCCTCCGATCAGCAGCAACACCACTGCGCTGATCACGGGAACCATGCTCCGCGCTCTTTCGCGTTTGCCATGTTTTCTGACGTGTCGTTTTCTCATGATTGAATTATAACAGTCTATTCTATTGCTAGGAAGTAAAAACTGCGACGTGCTCTACTTGGTGGACGCCGAAGGAGTGGATAAAAAGTCACCGGTTTCCACTGTCCATCGGCCCAATCTTTTTACCGGTATTGCGTTTGCGACTTTCCTGGAGGCGTTCTTCAGCGGTTGTTTCTAACCGCTGGGCACGCTTATCATCCCCACCGAGTCGCCAACACTCTGCTATGCTGTGCATAATGCCAGCATCTTTCTGGATGACAAGAAACTCGTCTTTGCTGAAGGCGTTCTTGACAAAAGTGCTTTCCGCATCCTTCGCACACGCACGCCACATGGTGCAAATTGTGTCTTTTTTTACCCTGTCACTGATTTCTTGATTGCCTTCTACCTTCTCAGAGCATATCTCCAGCATGCGTACATAAAGTTCTAGCATTTCGCCGAAAGTGTAAGAAAGCGCACCGTAGTCCTTAAATGCCCCCTTAAAAAACGAAGCAAGCCCGCGGTAATCTCCACGCTCCGCATATATGATCGTCTGCCGTTCCATGCTTTCAATGGCCAAGTCTGTGCGACCAGCCTGTATCAGTTCGCCGAGCTTGCGCGAGCCCTGCTTGAGTGCATTCATCTTCACGTTGTCTTTCTTTCCCTCCATCACATGGTTCACCTGGATATACTGCGCCAGATCCATCAGTTCCATATTTTTTTTGCTCTGATGTCCTAACTCCAGATATAACCGAAGCCATGCCGTTGTGGATACCACCTGACTGCCACACTTTTCCATCACGTCCACATAATTTTGCCACGACGAAGTGAGCTGCGGATAGGCCTGCGTCACGTATCGCGCACCCCCCATCGCTTCCTGTTGGCAACCAACAAGGCATAGATAATTTGAAAGCACCATGCAATCCCCGGCAGGTTCCCGCCGTTCCGGCGTCAATTTCGGGTCTCTATCCAGCAACACGGATTCGTGCAGCATCCGCCCGGAGCATGGGTCTTCAAACCGCCCGGTCTTGTAGTCGTACGACCCGGTAATAGTCCAGCCCTCCTTATCTGAGGTGTAGAGTGCGACCCAGGCATGTGGTCCGTGGTCACCATCGCCCGTGATGATGACAGCAGGTAGTCCACGCGTTTTGGCAGATGCGGCACAATAATACGCTTGATCACGACACACACCGCCCTTCTCCCTGATCTCCCCAAAGGTGTAGAGCTTGTAAGGATCCACATCCTGCGTAACACGCTCCATGATGTACTCAATGCTCGTGTACGTCGCCCCCCAATTTTTCCGCTCGTAATTGAGATTTCTCTTCACCCACTCAAATTCCGACATTGGCAAGCGCACATCCACCACATGCAGCAGCTCCGCCACCCCCAGCTTCCATATATTGGTCAGCAGCGCATTTTTGATATCACGAGTACGGTAATAATCGTATAGCTCCGGAATATCCAAAAGGTGCTCATCCGGTATTCGCAACTTTCCGCGACTATGCGCCACTTCCGCACGTACAAGTGAGCAGGCGATAGCCAAGTTCATATAGCGCACTCGATCGCGCTTCGAAGCTCGCTTCCACAACTCATAAAACACGTTGAACACACGGGGAAATTCCTCCCCCTTCCCGGAATTGAAGGCAAACTCCTGCAGCAGGCGGTGCAGTGGACGTGACCGATCCATGAGCAGCCACTGCATAAATTTCTTCGGCGGTGTGTTGGAAGTTTCTCCACGCTCTTTTTCGGATCGAATAAACGAATCTAGTTTCTCCGCCCCCACCAGCCTAGCCATATAGCACAGCTCCACTGCATTCATCAGTGTACGCGATTTTTTGTAGGATGTGTAGTTGAGACGCTCTCCGGCAATGAGTTTTGGAGCAATCCCGCGCAATTTTGCCTCGAGCACAGGAACCAGCTCGCCCACTTTCGCACCAGTAATCATGCGATCCATCCACTTCTGCCAAATCGCACGTTGCTCTGCCCCTTCCGACCCTCTACCGTACAACAATAGATTCTCCGTAAAGTCACTGGAGGCGACAGGGGACTCATTGGGCGTCTGCTCCGCCGGAGGCTCCTCTTCATGATTATCATCTTTGGAAGGATCTTCGCCCTCTATCCTCTCGACTGTGGCGTGATCATCAACGGACGGTTGCTCCGCGACATGCCCCGTCGCACTTTCGCCGGTTTCCTCCGAGTTTGTCGGTTGGTCCCCATTCTCGGAAGTCTGCCCGGCACCCGAAACGCTCTCTTCTCCCGAAGCGGGATCCGACTCCATAAAAGAAGCAAGCTCTCGCAAATACATTTCTATAAGTGCTCCTTCTGAATCTTGGCGAGAAGAGGATTTCTGAACCTCTGCACCAGCAGCCAAGGGCGTCTCACCCACCGGTGTCTTATCTCCGACCGACAATTTAGCTTCTTGTCCATCAATTGTTTGCAATCCATCTTCCCGATTTTCCTCCACCACTTGACTCTCTTTCTTTCTCGCCTTCTTTTCCTTCATTACCTTTTTTGCCGTTCCGGATCTACCTGCTTTTGATGTGACTACAGTATTAAGCTCATCCTCACCGGACACAAAAAACACTCCAACGACTACGGCCAGCAACGTCAAGCCGCACGCCAACGCAACGGATACTACCCACTTTTTTCCTAGCTTGTTCTTTGCTCTACGTTGCGCCTTACTCATGCGAAAATTATAAAGTTTATTCCACACATTGGAAAGTTAAAAAAACAGTTTCAGCGGATTTTCCGGAGAGAAGCAGGAAGAATGCGAAGCTGGTCGCGATACTTGGCAATGGTGCGGCGAGCAACCGTGATTCCTCGCCCGGCAAGGAGCTTCTCGATCGCCGCATCGCTGAGGGGTGCAGCGGGGTTTTCCGCATCAATAAGCGCCCGAATTTGCGCCCTGATACTCACGCTGGTGTGGTTTTCGCCATCCGTCGACGGCAAGGCAGCGGTAAAGAAAATGCGCAGTTCATACACGCCGTACTCACAACGCAAGTACTTTCCGTTCACAGCTCGCGAGACAGTAGAGGTGTGCATCTGCGTAGCTTCAGCGATCTCTTCCATGCGCAACGGGAGCATATTTGATGGTCCGCGCAGGAAAAAATCGCGCTGCCGTTCCACAATAGCTCGAGCAACAGCAAGAATCGTCTCTTGGCGCTTTTCAATAGCTCGAATGAGCTCCCGTCCCTCGCGAAAGCATTGGGAAAGATAGCGACGCAACTCCGCTTTATCACTCTGCTCAGCGAGCATCTCCCGGTATTGTGCCGACAACGCAAGGTGAGGCACCATCTCACCACTGAGACTCACGGAGAGCTCCTTTCCCCGGCGCAGCACGATGATGTCCGGTGCGCCAATGGGCTGCTCGACGGTTGAGAATGAACTCCCGGGATCCGGATTGAGGCGCGAGATACGGTGCACAGCGATGCCGATAGATTCTTCATTCACGCCGAGAGCACGCGCAATTTGCGGGAACCGATGGCGCGTGAGGTCGTCCCAACATTCGTTGACGATACGGTAAGCGAGGCTCTTTTCTTCACCCTCGCGACGCAACTGCAGGAGTAAACTTTCTCTCAAATCAGAAGCTCCTACACCGGCCGGTTCCAAATCCTGCACCACTTGTAGCGCCTTGCGCAATCTCGCCTCAGGTAGGCCAAGCATTTCCGGCGATTCTGTGAAAAAACCGTGTGTATCTAGGCGCTCAATGAGTGCGAGTGTATCTTGCTCCAGCACGCGCGGCAAGGCACTCTGCAACACCTGTTCCTCTAAGTGGGCGCTCAGCGTCGTCTGCTGCGGAAGCGACTCCATCATGGAAGCGTGTCGCTCTGATGCTTCATAATCCGGGGGCGGCAGGACATCATCCTCCGGTGGCGGTGCTTCGACCTCCTCGAGAGCCGGGTTGCTGTTGAGCGCATGCGTGGCCATCTGCGTCAATTCAGCCTGCGTGGCCTGCAGAGCACGTAAAAAAAGTTGCATGGACGCCCCCATCACCATGCTCTGTCGCATTCCTTGCGCTAACTGTGGATTCCCCGAATTCATGGCGCCGTGTCGTCATTGATGGCGAGCAAATGCTGAAGTTCTTCAAAGCAGTTCATGAGGGCCTCTGAACTATCGGACGCCGCACGAATGCGGCTACGTAAGGCATCTATACGCTCTCGCAAAGCGAACCTCGCGGCCCGGGCGCATGCACAGTTCACATGCTCTTCCAAATTATCCTCCGGATAATTTTCAAAGGCAACAGTACGCAAAGCGAGAGCCTGCTCCGGTGGCAACTGCGCGGCAAAGGAGCGCAGAGCTTCCTCATCCCCGGGCGTAGGCAAATGTTCCATGAGACGCTGCAATATAATTCCGCCGGAGAGCGTGCGTATCGGCTCTTGCAAATCCTCGATACGCTCGATTAGCAGTTCTTGCGCTTTCCGGCTGCTAATAGCCATGGAAATGAGACCCGCAATGGCGTTGTGCAGCTGTATGGGTACCACTTCTGCTTGCTCAGCGGAAAGGGGAATTTCGTCCTCTTCTTCATCCTCACGGGAGGTGCGCTCTTTTTGCTTGCGTTTGGCTTCTTTTTGTGCGTTTTTCTTCAATTCACGCACGATCTTACCCACGGAGACGCGGAAAGTTTCCGGGCCGATATTGAGGCGGGTCGCCAAATCCACTACAGCGGCATCACGCCGGATGGGATCCGATACCTGCGCGGTAAGTTCAGCCATACGCGGCACCAGTGCAGCGCGTGCTCCGGCATCCTGCCCGCAGTGCTCCAGTTCATGCGTCACGCGACGAATCAAGTACGGTTGAGCTTGGGCAATGGCCTGCTGCAACGCCTCCGCTCCCTGCGTACGAATGAGCGAGTCCGGATCCTCCCCGGCGGGAAGGTCGGCCTGGTACACATCCAACCCCGCCTGTGCCAGCTTGCGGTAGGTCTTCTCGCTAGCCGCAATGCCGGCTTGATCACCATCGTAGCACAAGGTAGCGCGCTTGGCATATTTGGCGAGCATACGTGCGTGTTCGTCCGTGAACGCTGTGCCCAAACCAGCCACAGCGTTGCGCACATCCGCCTTCTCGTGGCAGGCGATAACATCCAATTGTCCCTCACAAACGACAACGTGCATGCCCGCCCTACCGATAGGAGCGGTGGCTTTGTGGAGGCCAAAGAGCAGTTCCCCCTTACGGAATGCCACGGTATCGGCCGTATTCACATATTTTCTCGGGTCTTGGTCTGCCTGCATCACACGACCCGAGAAGCCCACCACCTCGCCACGCACATTGCGAATGGGAAACATGAGTCGGTCGCGAAATACAGGGTATAAACCGCGCTCGTTGTGACTCTCCAAATAGGCATCCACCAATGTGGCCTCATCAAACCCGCGGGAAAGAGCCAAATCCCGCAGGGAACGAAAATCAGGCGGCGCCCAGCCGAGTTGCCACGTCTTGGCAACTTCAATATTCACGCCTCGCTGCTTCAGGTACTCGCGCGCATGCTGAGCCTCGACACTACGGCAAAGTTGGTTGTTGTAAAACTGAGCGGCAAGTTCATTGAGCTGCACAACGCGCGTGCGCAGGCGGCGGCGCATCAGCACCTCGGGATCCTCTTCTTCCTCGATGACCGGAATCCCGCAGATATCCGCCAAGCGACGCAATGCCGTCGGATAGTCCAAGTTCTCGAACATCCTCACAAACTTCACGGCATCCCCCCCGACTCCGCAACCGAAGCAGTGAAAACTCTGCCGGGCCGGGTTTACATGAAACGAGGGCGTTTTCTCATTGTGAAACGGGCAGCACGCCTTCCACGAATAGCCTGCCCGCCGCAAAGGCACATAACGCCCCACCACCTCGACGATATCGGCCGAGCTTTTGATGCGCGCTTCGCACTCCTCTGTGATACGGGACATAGTGGCTATCGGGTAAGCTGCAACAGGTGGTTCTCGAATCCGGGGTATGAGGTTTCGATGTTGCCGCAGCGCAATAGAGTGGTTTTCCCTGCCGCGCACAAGCCTGCGATGAGAAAGCTCATGGCGATACGATGATCCGTGTAACTGTCCAGCGTGGCGCCGGTGAGTGCCACACCGCCGGTGATGACCATGCCGTCGTCGTGTTCCTGCACCTGCGCTCCCATAGCCTGTAAGTTATGCACCACGGTGCTGATGCGATCACTCTCCTTGACGCGGAGCTCGGCGGCATTGCGGATTGTGGTGTCTCCCTGCGCATGAGCCGCAGCCACGGCGAGAATGGGCACTTCATCGATGAGGTTGGGAATTTCACCGGGTAAAATCTCGGTGCCCTGCAGTTGAGGAGCGTAGCGTACGGTAATATCGCCCATCGGTTCACACTCGCCGCGTTCGTTGCTCACCTGAATCTGTGCGCCCATGCGCCGCAGCACGTGCAGCAGTGCCGTACGCGTAGGATTAAGTCCCACGCCCCTCAAGGTCAGCTCGCTCCAGGGCACGATGCTCCCTGCCACCAACCAAAACGCTGCGCTCGAAAAATCCGACGGCACCTCAATATCGCGTGCCTTCAAATGAGCTCTTCCACGCACCGCTACACTCAAATGGCTCGCTGTCTCCTCGCAAGGTACGCCAAAGTGGCGCAACAAACGCTCCGTATGATCGCGGGTAACGGCAGGTTGCTCGACGCGCGTTTCACCATCCGCAAATAGTCCTGCCAGCAGCACGGCACTCTTTACCTGAGCACTGGCCATGGGCAGGATGTAATGAATGGAATGCAGGGTTCCACCTGTAATTCCCAGCGGGGCGCAGCCCTCCTCTCTCCCGCATGCACGAATGCATGCTCCCATCTGATTCAACGGGGTAATAACGCGGCGCATAGGGCGACGGCTCAGCGATTCATCTCCCACCATGCGGCTACTGAAAGGAAGCGCGCTGAGCACACCCGCCAGCAAACGCATCCCCGTACCCGAGTTCCCGCAATCAATATCTGCTGTCGGGGCAACGGGACGCATGCCTGTGCCGGTAATGGAAAAGTCAGCACCGTGTGCGGTGGGACTCACAATCGCTCCCAGCTGCTGCATGGCGCGCAGGGTGTTCAGACAATCCGCGCTGCACAGATAGTTGCGCACGCAGGTCGTGCCACTCGCCAACCCACCCAATATCGCCACGCGGTGGGATATGCTTTTATCGCCGGGCACAGTAATCTCGCCGCGCAGCGGATGTGTGGCCAGACCGGTACTGATGATATCACTCGCCATAAATCATGAGATGCTCTTTGCTAAAGGCTTCGCGGACAGCCGCATCGAAGAAAGCACGCACGGCCAGCTCCCGCTGCGCACTTCGTATGGCACTCTTCAAGGTTTCACGACACTCTTGCGCACTCGGCACGCGCGCCGGAGTGATCGGTCCGGACACCAGGATATGCCAACCCCACTTGCTCTGCACCAGTGCCGGTTCATCCACCGGCAGAGCTCCCGGACCAAATAAAGGCAACTCCGGCAGGGTGCGCTCCGGCGTGTCGTACACCTCCCCCAAATCCCCACCGCTAGCAGCAGTCGCATCATCCTCGCTGTTGTTGCGAGCAAGCTGCGCGAAATCCCCACCATTCTGCACTTGCTGCAGCAAGTCACGCGCTCGGCTCTCCACCGCCTGAGGTTCCCGCCCCAATGTGGCCAAGAAAATTTGCTTCACTCGGCGGTGGGCGGGGATCGTCAACTGCTCACGAAGCAATTCGTAGTGTTTGTCCGCATCCTCATCACTCACCGCACAGAATGGTTCCACCGCGCGCTCCAGCAGTGCTGCAGACTTCATGGCCATTGCCAAACGCTGCTCAAATGCCTGACGCGTGTATCCCTGACTCGCCAACCACTGATCAAACTCCTGGGCACTCACTGCTCTGCTCTCCAACCTCGAGAGTTCCTCACGAGCTTCCTCCGTAAAGTCCAGCAAATTCTTATCATTGTAACGCGTTCGTATGCGCAGCAATGTGCGGCGTACCACCTCCATGAGCATTGTTGCTCGCTCGTTCCGGGGTGTCTCTCCACGCCCGCGCAGCCAATTCTGCTCTTGCTCAAAGCGCGCCAGCGTCCCGCGTGTGAGAACTTCGCCGTACACGCGTGCCGCCACATCTTTGCTCTCCCCGATCTCCGGATTATGCAATATCCCCCACACCGGTCCGTGCCACATCAGCAAATCCACAGCCAAATACGCCAGCACAGCGCTAAAAAACGCCAGCTTAAGCGAGAAGATTCTGAACGGTGTTATCTTCACGGGATTGCGGGGGCATTATACCCTCTCCAGGTTCAAAAAGCAATCTTATTCAAAGAAATCGAGTAGGGGGCTTTCGCCCCCTCTCACACCACCGTACGTGCCTTTTGTGGCATACGGCGGTTTCTCGGCGTGTGATTGGTCCCGGAA
>CANRJD010000003.1 GCA_947630815.1 uncultured Akkermansia sp.
GGACTTTATGCCCACGTACGAATATGAACGTTCCCGCATGGAGCCTCTTTTGAGGCTCCGCCCGTTATGTCGAGGAGCTCCGTTGAGGATTTCCCTCTCAGCGCTTCTGATTATACCACCTCGAATCAATAGTGTACGATTTATCAATAATGTGCGCGTTGCGCAGATTCTTTTCGGATCATTAACGTATGCAGAGATTCCTCTAGATCCATCATTATGATGACCGCTGGTTGTCACGATTTTTGATACGTATAAACGATGATATCAGTCAATAAGAGTTTTTTCTCTGCTGATTGACTTCTCTCAAATGCGTTTGCCTTGGCGGGTTCCCCACGTGATTGGATTGTATGATAGCACAATCATGTGTAGTATGCTTTGTGAAATGTCTTGCCATGGTAGGAAGGACGGGGTAAAATGCGGGGTATGAAGAGGTACATCACCATGGCGGTGTGCGCGCTGATGGCGTGGGTGGCTGGTGAAGCTGCTGGGCAGAGCCCGGATTTGGCGAATGAAAGTCGTGATTTGGCTCGCGTGGTGCGGCATCCGGATGGTTCCCGCTCGGTGTACAAGCGGCAGCGTGGGAGCAAGGGTATGCGCTGCGCTACCTACACGGCCAGCGGGAGGTTGGCTGCTATCAATGATTATCACGAGGGTAAGTACGGTCAGCTGGTGGGATGCAACATCTATAATCACGAACGCACGCTTATTTACAAGGTGGCGTATGGATATGACAGCTCGGCGCGCCTCATTGAGGAACGCATGTTTTCTCATCCTCAGGGTAAATTGGTCCAGCGCGTGATATACAAATACGCAGCTGACGGTAATCGATCCAAGCCTATTATTGTGTCGCTTGACCCAAGCCGCGTCAAGACGATTACTCCCACGATGCGGGAGGATGTAAACCGCATTCACCGCGAGCTAGGCGGAGCGCCTGTTCGCCGTTGACTTTTTCTTTTTTATTATGAATGACAGGAGAACATTTATGACGAAATTGGCATTGACAGGTGGTGCATTGGCGGCGGCAGCTGTAGCGGGGGAAACTCCTGCTGCAGAGCCGGGCGGTAAGTTGCGCGTGCTTCTTGTGAACGGTAGCCCGCACATGGAGGGTTGTACTTACACGGCGCTCAACCTCGTGGCGCAGGAGATAGAGGCTTCTGGTGTGGGGGCAGAGATCTTTTATTTGGGAACGGCGCCGGTGCAGGATTGCATGGCCTGTGGAAGTTGCAAAAAGCACCCCGGCCGTTGCATTTGGGATAAGGATTGCGTGAATGAACTCATTGCCAAGGCCCGCACAGTGCAGGGGTTCGTGTTTGGTTCGCCCGTATATTATGGGCATCCGAGCGGCCGACTATTGAGTGCCATGGATCGAGCATTTTATGCTGCCGGAGATGTTTTTGCAGGCAAGCCTGCTGCCGCTGTCGCATCTAGCCGACGTGCGGGTTCGTTGGCTACGCTGGATGCCATTCAGAAGCATTTCACGATATCGCAGATGCCTGTTGTGTCTTCTTTCTACTGGAATGAGGTGCATGGTTTTGGTCCGGCAGATGTGATGGCTGACGAGGAGGGCGTGTCTATTATGCGCCAGCTTGGTCGCAACATGGCTCGCGCTGTGAGGGCTTATGCTGCTGCACCCGTTCCTGATCCGGTGGAGCGCAAGTACACCCATTTCATCCGCTAAACGCTATGGAAACATTTAGCTGGCAGTCGCGTACTGATGGGGGTGAGAGGGTCATTTATGAGGCTGCTTATTTCGGCGGTTGGTGGCAACTTTCGTGCACTCCGAAGATGCCACGATCTTGTCGCGATGCAGCGGAATCGCATCCTGCTGACTTTTCTCCTGAAATCTGGCAGGAGTTGCTAGACCTGCTGAAGCGCAAGTACAGTCGCCGCCGCGTTGCGTGGAAACTTGTGCAGCAGGTGCAGGATATCATGGACGGCAAAGCTGTGAACGAACGTCGAGACTTACGCAACCATGAATGATGAGGAGATGAGTCATTGTGCGGATCCGGCACGGCAGCTCGAGCGTGCCATTGCTATCATGCATCGTTTGCGCGCTCCTGGTGGCTGCCCTTGGGATGCTCAGCAGACGCATGAAAGCCTTATTCCGAACCTCATTGAGGAGTGTTACGAGTGCATAGATGCCATTCGAGAGCAGGATGCTTCCCACCTGTGTGAGGAGTTGGGGGATGTGCTGCTGCAAGTTCTCTTCCACGCCGAGTTGGCGCAGGAAAATGCAGCGGAGGGATTCGGTGTGCAGGATGTGGCACGAGGCCTATGTGACAAAATGGTGCGGCGTCACCCGCATGTCTTTGGTGACGCCGCGGCAGAGGATGCGGAAGCAGTACTCACTCGGTGGGATCAAATCAAGCGACAAGAGCACCACAGTGAGCGCGAGCCATACCTGCACGATTGCGGCAAGGGGTTGCCCGAACTGCTACGAGCAGCAAAACTCACCGCCAAGGTCGCTAAAGTTGGCTTTGACTGGGACTCCCACGCTGGAGTGGTGGATAAGGTGCGCGAGGAGTTGGAGGAGGTGAGCGAAACATTTGCTCTGCCGGATGATGATCCACGTGTGGCTGAAGAGCTGGGCGATTTACTCTTCACTGTAGTGAATCTCTGCCGTCGTCGAGGTGTCAACCCCGAGGTCGCGTTGCACGGAGCTAATCAAAAGTTCCTGCGCCGTTTTACTGCCATGGAGGGGTTACTCGCTACTGCCGGCATCAGTTTGCGCGATGCGACTGCCAGTGATTTTGACCGGGCATGGAACGCTGTGAAGACGCAAGAACACCCCGACGGTTCAGCCGGACAGAAGTCATGATGCACTCCTGTCCAGTGCTGGTGTTGGCGGTTTCGTTGCTCGTGTCGTCGTGTGTTCTGCATACCAAGGAAGAAAAACCTGCCATGGGGGAGAGAAGCGCTACTGCCGAAGAGGTGGCCAGCAACATCGGGAATCCTTTTCTTGCCAATAAGGGTGACATAAATGCCGTCAATGTCAGCGTCGCCTCCGAGGAGGAACTCAAAAGAATCGACAACGGGTCAGAGGAAGATCTTGTGTGGACTGATCCGGACAACCCAGATGCCGATATTCCCGGACTCACTGCCATCTTCGAAAATAGAAGGCATGGTCGCGGGTGGCAGGTGGATATGGCGCGTGCCATTCAGCTTGCTCGCAAGCAGGAGCTGCCGCTCATTGTCTGGTTTCACGATTCGGTGATTTCGCCGCGTAGCGGGCAGCTTGGTAAAGAATACTTGGAAACTAAGGAGTTTGAGGATTGGGCTAGTACACATGCTATTTGCGTGCGGTTGGACTCCGGCGCATCGTTGAATGACTCCGGAGTGGGCAACATTAAGTACAGAGCGGATAATATCAATGCCTTGCAACGTCGCTACGGTCTTTCGAAAAAGCCCGCCTTCGCAGTGATTACCCCCAACGGTAAAATTACTGCCCGTATTGATGGCTTTGATGGCATTCTTTCCGGTTTTGCTCAGGAGCTCAAAGCCGGTGTTGCCCTTGCTCGGAAGAAATACGATGAGTACAAGGGCGAGCTGGTCGCACGCGGCTACAGAGACTGGAAATCCGCCCGTGGTAACGCTTCTGTCTTTGCTAAACTTATGCGCGTGGATCCTGAGAAGGAGGTCGTTTTTCTGCGCGAGAGCGGAGGGCGCGTTACTCGCACCAAGATTTCTCGTTTCTGCAAGGAAGATGCCGACTATCTGCGCTCTCTCGTGCCCCCAAAGACACCCGCCGACGAACCGGACCTGCCATGAGCAAATCCGACATCACTAAGGCACGCATCATGCATGCGGCCGTTTGCGAATTCACGGCATTGAGTTTTCGAGGCGTGACTTTGCGTGATATCGCCCGGGCTGCGGGGGTAACTATGGGTGCCATTTCCTACCATTTCGGCAGCAAGGCTGACCTGTATCGCGATACGCTCGCTTACGTTTCGATCCCGTATAACGCCGCATGTCGTGCAGCTCTGCATGAGGCCCTGCCTTCCAATGACCCGGTGCGTATTGTGGATGCTTGGTTAGCTGCTCCGCTTACCCACTGGCGGGATGCCTCTGTCGCTACGGGGGAGGAGGTGCTATGTTTCCTCAATAAAATGGGATACGAGTCTCCGGAACTTACCCGTGAGGTCTATGACTCCCACTTCGCCTTCGCTATGCAAGAGTGGACGGAAACTTTGGGTCGCTTTTTCCCGGGCATGCGCCGGGATGATTGGCTATGGTGCTTCACATGCTTGCGCGGCATGTATTTTAACATTCTCGCGCATGATGAGTTCACACTTTGGGCGCTTCCGCGCATTCGAGACAAACGGGAGGCCATTGCTCGTTTGGCATCAGATGCCGTGGCACTGCTGCGTACTTACATGCCGGGGTGAGACTGACAGGAGTTATCCTCTCCCATCCACATCCGTCCCAAGAAAAAGCCTGACCATTTACGATTTACGATTTACAAAATTCGGCGAGCGGAGCTCGCGAAGCTGCAAAGCAAGTGCTGAGCGGAATTTTGAAAGCCAAGCACGGACTTGGTTAGAAAGGCGCGGGCAATGGCGCCTAAACGCTGCCTGTGTACGAGACGGTGGCAGACGGGGGCTACCATTTACGATGTACGATTTGGAAGGTTCGCGCGCGTTGCGCGGGAGGTTGGCGAACGAGAGGGCTGCTTATGATGACCGGTTGTTGTCATGATGTTTGATGCGTATAAACGGTGATATCGGTCAATAAGAGCATTTTCTCCGTTGATGAACTTCTCTCAAATGCGTTTGCCGCAAGAAAGCTGACGCGATTTTGTCCCCTTTTTCAGGGACGTTGTGGCTGTTTTTTCTTTTCTTATGCCACAAGCTGGTGTAAAATGGTGCGTACCCGCTTGGAATGGAAGCGGGCAGACTGAAACGAGACGATCATGAGCATACAATCTTTTCTACCGGCGCAGTACGCGCACCCGTACGAGATAGATCCCAAATACAGCAAGTCCGTGGCGTACTTTTGCATGGAGTACGCTATTGATAATGTGTTTAAGATATACTCTGGTGGCTTAGGATACCTGGCGGGTTCGCACATGCGCTCTGCCGGTGCCTTGCGCCAGAATCTTGTCGGTGTAGGTATCCTCTGGTCATACGGCTACTACAGCCAAATTCGTGCGGAAGATGGTTCCATGGCTGCCCAGTACCGGCGCCGCGACTACACTTTCTTGGAGGACCACAACATTAAGTTCCTCATCCGCGTCTGCAACTCCCCGGTGTGGGTGAAGGCGCTTTTCCTGCGTCCGGAGACTTTCGGCACTGCCCCCATGTTCTTCTTGACGACGGATCTTCCGGAGAATGATGCCATGAGTCGATCCATCACTCAGCGTCTCTATGATTCCAACCCCATGACGCGCATTTCGCAGTATATTGTGCTCGGGCAGGGTGGCGCTCGCCTCTTCGAGGAATTGGGAATAGAGCCGGAAATCTACCACATGAACGAGGCTCACGCTATCGGCGCGGCCTTCAATATGCTCGCTCACAATGGAGGGAATGTTGAGGAAGTGCGCAAACGTTTCGTCTTTACTACCCATACTCCTGAGGAGGCCGGCAATGAGAAAATGGACATCAACCTAATGGCCAATTTCTCCTTCTTTGATGGCCTTTCACTCGATCAAGTGCGCTCTATGCTCAAGCTTGACCCAGGGGAACAAACTTTCAACTACACCCTCGCGGCTTTGAGGCTTTCTCACATAGCCAACGGGGTATCTGCCTTGCATGGCGAGGTTTCGCGCAAAATGTGGCAGGGTTATTCGGACATTTGCCCCATCACTCATGTGACCAATGCCCAAAACAGTGCCTATTGGCAAGACCCTGAGTTGGCTGAAGCTTTCCATGAGGGAGATAAGAAGGCCTTCCGCGCTCGTAAACGCGCCTTGAAGAAGGATCTTTTCCGTGTGGTGGGTGAGCAGACGGGGCACCTTTTCGACCAAGACACGCTCACTATTGTGTGGGCTCGCCGTTTTGCTGCTTACAAGCGGCCTGCGCTCATTACGGAGAATCCCGTCATGTTTGAACGCATGCTGCAGCGCACCAATCGTCCTGTACAAATGATTTGGGCCGGCAAACCCTACCCCACGGATTTCGCGGCGGTGGATATCTTTAACAAACTGAATGAGCTGAGCAACAGGTACCCGCGATGTGCCGTGCTCACCGGTTATGAGCTTGAGCTTTCCCGGCTCCTTAAGAATGGTTCGGATATTTGGCTGAACAACCCCGTAGTTACCCGCGAGGCTTCCGGTACCTCCGGCATGTCTGCTACCATGAATGGCTCCATCACTATTTCCACCAACGATGGTTGGGTGCGTGAGTTCGCTCGTGATGGCAAGAATTGCTTTATCATCCCGGAGGCTAAAGCGGGATTGCCCGCGGAGGCTCGTGACCGCTCCGATCGCGATAATTTCTACAACTTGCTAGAATCCAAGGTTCTGCCAATGTTTTACGACAATCCGGATGCGTGGACGAGCCTTGTCTTCACGGCCATGCACGACATCATTCCGGCTTTCGAGTCCGATCGTATGGCGGATGAGTATTACGTAAAGATGTACAATGCCTGAGCACATGATGAAAAAATCCGTTCTCATTGTTGGTGCTGGTGGGGTAGGCCATGTGGTGGCGCACAAGTGTGCTCAGATGGCAGACGTGTACGAGGAGATTCATCTTGCTTCGCGTACGCTGAGTAAGTGCGATGCTATCGCCGCAGATGTGTTGGCACGCGAGGGTGTGCATATCACGACGCACCAATTGGATGCGGATGATGTGCCGAGTACGGTTGCCTTATTGCGCAGTGTTAAGCCGGGGCTACTCCTCAATGTGGCTCTTCCTTATCAAGACCTGCCACTCATGGATGCTTGTCTGGAGGCCGGGTGCAATTACATGGACACTGCCAACTACGAGCCACGCGACGTTGCGAAATTTGAATATAGTTGGCAATGGGCTTATCAGGAGCGCTTTAAAAATGCAGGGCTCTTTGCGTTACTCGGTTCGGGCTTTGATCCGGGCGTCACGAATGTTTATACGGCCTGGGCTCTCAAGCATCATTTTGATTCCATTGAATACCTCGATATTGTCGATGTCAATGGCGGCGATCATGGACAAGCATTTGCGACTAATTTTAACCCCGAAATCAATATTCGTGAAGTTTCTGCCCCCTGCCGTCACTGGGAGGATGGGCGATTTGTAGAGACGGCCCCCATGAGTCTTCACAAGCCGTTTACTTGTCCGGAAGGTGTTGGTACTTACGAGATTTACCGTATGTATCACGAGGAGATGGAATCACTGGTGCGTCACATCCCCACCATTAAACGCGCTCAGTTTTGGATGAGTTTCTCGCCTAACTATATCAACCACTTAACCGTGTTGAAAAATGTGGGCATGACCCGTATTGATCCCGTGCTCTACAACGGCGTGGAAATTGTCCCCTTGCAGTTCCTCAAGGCTGTGCTCCCGAATCCCGGTGATTTGGGCAAGACGACCCATGGGAAGACTTGCATCGGATGCATCATTCAGGGTAAGAAGGATGGGAAGGACAAGAAGGTGTACATATATAACATCTGCGACCACGAAGCCTGCTTCCGTGAGGTCGGTTCCCAAGCCGTTTCCTATACGACAGGAGTCCCCGCCGCTATCGGTGGTCGTCTTATCCTCTCCGGCATCTGGTCCGGCGCCGGTGTCTTCAATATGGAGCAAAACGATCCTGATCCTTTCATGGACGCCCTCACTCGCTATGGTCTTCCTTGGACCTGCGTTGAGTTGTGACTGAATCCGGCGTCAGTTCATTGCGGGTTCGCCATGCTCATTGATCAAAGGATGTCGTAGGCCGTGACTGGGCGCCACGGCAGGGTCAAACACGTTGGGAAATGCGTTTGCCTTGGAGCAGGGCCTTCTCTCGTTGAGAAGGCTCAGAAGCCGGGTGTGTGGAACATCAATGATCCGGAAGGAGTTGGTGAAGCTTGGCTATGTCAGATCGGAAATCTTCTAAATCTGAGGGGGAATCTTTGACTGTTTCGATTGAGATGCGCGCCCCATCCGGTACAAGATGGAGGATGTTCCGAACAATGTCCTCATTTGCTGCTATATGAGCATGGGAATCAATTTCTTCCGATTCATCTTGTATGCCGGATAGATGGAACATGGCAGGATCCATCCGCAGAAAATCTTGCACGTACCTCTTCCATGGTAAACCATGAGAATTGGCACTGCAGACAGCATGCTCGAAGTCAAGACAAAACTTGCAATTGGCTGCCGCACAAATGAAGGCTATTTCCTCTGGCGTTGCGCCTCGACAGGCCAGCATTTGACCCCCCGAGAGGAAGACGTGGTGAGGCTTATTCTCGATGAACGCTCGAGGCTCATTGAAGTTGGCAAGCTGACGGGCTGTTTCCTCTACGCATCCTTCCATGCCTCCATGGATAATAATAATGGGTGCGCCCAGCTTATCCGCAAAGTTCCGTACCTCTTCAAACATGACGCGGTTGGCTCCTTCCTTTTCTGGCTGAGCCAAGTTAAAATGATGAGCAAAATGCGGACAATGAATTATGTACGGTATCTTCAGGGTACTCCATTTCTTGAGAGTTTTGAGCGTGCCCGGCACCGCATAAAGCTCTATGTAGTTGTACACTCCCTCATCGTACAGTTGCTCTGCTTTCCGGAGATACGAGTCCGCATCGGTGGACCATAGTTTGAGCCCCAGCTGTGGTTTCATAGGACAATAGACTTGATGAGACAAATCATCCCTCGTGAATCATCATTTGTCAAGCTTGGATAACAGGGCAAACGCATTGGAATGAAGAGGGAAGGCGGAACAGAGATCCCCTACGGACACGATCTTTCCAGATTAACGTAAATCGCAAATGACAGATCGATTGCCTCCATCTGCATTCGCAGCTGCTCCGGCTTTGCAATTCTCGTTGCTTTCTAACTACCCCTCGCAATCGTTCTTAAAATTCCGTCTCGCACTTGCTTCGCCCTCACGCCCTCAGGAGCGCATTCTTCTCAAATCGTAAATTGTTATTCTGGCGCTTCTAAAGACTTCTCGGGTGGGAAGAATGAGAGGGAAAAAGTGCCTGTTAACTGAGGAAAACGGACCAATCAGCAAAGGATTTCTCAAAAAAGGTAAGAAAATTCCCTTACGTTATTTTGGAGGGCAAAAAATGGTAAGTTTTTGGAGGTCCCCGATTAATGATTTGGAAGTGTAGCGGTTGTGTTCAGCCTGACGAAGTAAGTGCCGATGGGAATTCATGAAACCGTGCGCGGGAATAAGTAGAAAGCGACGGGAGGCCAATGGCAGTTAATCGCTACTTATTTGCGGATTACAAAGCTACTTTGAAGAGCAATGGAGAGGTGACTTATGATATTTTTCTTCTGTAGATCGGAATGCGTAGCAACTTAACTATTCGGTGACCGGACTGAGTTTGCTTTGTCTGGTATAAAAACCGTTTCAGTCTATCACGTATCCTGCCTGAGTCGTGCTTCAGTCTGCCTTTTACATTCCTCCCTATCGTATACATACCCACGGTTGATGCATAGCACCTCCGTGAGTGCTTGTACTTTTCTTGCAA
Organism: uncultured Akkermansia sp.; assembly: GCA_947630815.1. Lineage (GTDB taxonomy): Bacteria > Verrucomicrobiota > Verrucomicrobiia > Verrucomicrobiales > Akkermansiaceae > Akkermansia. The sequence goes on from CANRJD010000003.1 coordinate 9,590, forward strand.
ATAATGAAGCTGTTCTGTAAAACGAGGCTGAATATTTCCAAATGAATAATGGTGGCAATTGATCGGGATGACGTAGGAACGTATCCCGTGACTCTCCGCTGCACCAATGCAAAAATCCTCTACATATAAATCGAAAGTCAGATGTTCATCAAAACGCAAATGGTGTTTCCGCACCAAATCTGAATGAACAATGAGGCATTGGCAGTCGAAAGTTAAAACTCGATGAGGTTTGTGCACGGGGCGACCAATCCAACAGCATCCCGTTCCATCCTTGTTGGAATTCTTCTCCCGCCCCCAGAGACCAAGAGTTAAATCCCTGATCCCCCTTCTAAGCGTAACTCCTATGGTACCGTACAGAGAGTCGTGCGATACATCGCACAGTATGCTCAAATCCTGCAAAAATTCCATGTCTTCATGGCAAAAAACAAACCATGCCGGCTGAGTGTAATCATACTCATCAAGAAATTGATTGTAGCGCGTCGGAATCCCCAAGTTTTCCTTTCGATTATCCAGCATCCTTTTCTCATATCCCACCAGTTTTGGATTATCCGCCACAATTCGTTGATACATAACTTCATCACGCACAACACTAATGAGTATGCAATGTTCCTTCATTCCTTGGGGTAACGTCTTCGTCTCACTGTTTATTTCGGCCATTTCTGTCTCCTTTCCGTGAATTCAATGATGGGGATGTGGTTGAAGAGGCATAGGGTAGTTTTATTACCTCTTTTGATGAGTTTGAGGAAGGGGATAATCTTAAAAAGCTTAATGTGCACGGTTTTGGTGCGTTCATACCAGCATGCATCATAAAGAACCGGGTGCTTTTCGTGCGCCCATAGTTGCAACTCGTGCGTTGCCGCAGACATACGGTTCAGTTGATGGTGAGTGGTGTTGTCCGCATGCCAGCGATAGTGGAAAAGCACCTCTTGGATATTGTGGAAGCGGGTGTGATCCATGAGCCGCAGCCACAGGCAGTAATCCTCGGCGGGGGAATACTCCTCTTCATAGCGGATGTTGTGCTGTGTAAGCACGGCCTTGCGGATCATGGCGGCCGGATGTTTTACGGCGCAGCCTGCCATAAGCAGTTTCTTGATTTCAGCGTCGCGTTCCGGGAAGTGAAACTCAGGTCCGTCGGGGAAGCTATCCACCCAGCAGCTGCACACACCTATTTCCGGGTGTTCATCCATGTAGGCTACCTCTTTCTCAAAACGCTGCGGCAGAGAGATGTCATCGTGATCCATCACAGCGAGGTATTCGCCACGCGCTGCATCCAGCAGTTTGTTACGCGAAGCGGATATGCCTAGGTTCCTCTCATTTTTCTTGTAAATGATGCGAGGATCATCAAAAGAGGTCACGATGGCGTCCAATTCGGTGTTTTCCGGTGAGTCGTTGAGGATAAGAAACTCAAAGTCCGAAAAGGTTTGAGAAAGGATGGAGGCGATACACTCGCGCAGGTGTTGCGGGTGCGTGTTATAGACGGGCAGAAGCACCGAGACTTTAGGGGAGGATGTCATAACGTGGTATCCCTCTCTGAGCACACTCTGACGTATTCTTTTTTTCTGACCCAACACGGGATGCCGAGCAGGTAGTATTTGCGCGTCACCACGCACTCGCCGGGTCGCATCTTATCCTTGCACCGACAACGCAGAATTCCTCCCCACTTGGATCGCGAGCCCACCCAGCGATGCTCAGCCAACAGAGAAAGACGCTGTTTATGCTCCGGGAGTATATGGGGAAGTGGAGCAATGTGGTCACGCGCGAAGTTAAGCGCCTGATTTTCCGTATTGCTCAGCTGCTTTCTGCTGTTAGCCAAGGCGAGTGCACCAGCACAAAGGCGCAGCCATGTGTGGATAAGATAGGGGAGATGTTTCTCCACGAGACGATGTTGCTCGTAGTATTTCCAGATTAAGTTGGCAATCTCAATGAGATCCGATGAGTGATGGTGCAATTCCCGGCAATAGCTGCCCATGAAACTCCCCGCGTGACGATAGTAAAAGTAGAGTTTCTCGGGCAAAAATGTCATGCAGCCCACATACGCAATGTAAGCTGCCAGAAAATACTCGTCTTCAAAGCGTAAACCCTCTGGGAAGCGGATACCTCCGCGCTCAATGAATTCGCGGCGATATATTTTATTCCACACACAGGCATCAGTACGCATGAATAGAGAATCACTAGCAATATGTTTACCTTTAACAGGTAGAGTAAAATATTGCGTAAGAGGTTTATGCTTCCATCCCTTCCCGAAAACCTCCTGCACTCCACACACTGCCATGTCTGCTCCCTCCCGCATGGCCGCGAGTAGCTTTGCACACATGCTCGGTTCATACCAGTCATCCCCGTCACAGAACATGATGAACGGCGCCCGTGCCGCATCCAAACCGACGTTACGAGCAGAGCTCGTGCCCGCGCCCGTCTTCGCGAGGACGCGCACGCGCGTGTCGCGCGCAGCGTAGCCCTCCAAAACCTTCACCGAGTCATCTGTGCTTCCATCATCGATGCATACGGCTTCCCAATCCTGAAAGGTCTGAGTGCGAAGAGAGTCCAGGCACCGACCCAGGTATTTGGCGCAATTATATACGGGTATAATGATCGAAATCTCAGGCATGACGTTATGACGCATCCCCCACACACCTCGCACCCATTGTATAAGCTCCTTATCACCTTTACTACGGGCAAACGCCTCCCCTACGCCGCCGTGATTATCTCATTTTGAAAGAGATAGTCAAGCACAAAATTGTATGTCGATGGGTATTAAACTCTAATCGATTAGACTTCGAAATTTTGCAACCTTGTGGAATGTAATTTTTTACTAACAATAACACAGATAAATCACTTGTTGGTCAACAAAAAAGAAAATTTTTGGGTGATCATCTCTTTCAAAAAGAGATAATCAATGAGGGAAAGGTTATTGTGCTCGGATACACAAGGATATGCGAGTTTTTATTCATGCCCAGCGAGATGAACATCGTATTCGCCACAGATGAGACATATGCGCGGCACGTAGCGACGGCAATGAGCTCGTTGGTGCAGGCGCATCCGGGGAGGAAGTTGAGTATACACGTGCTGGACGCGGGAATGAGTGAGGCAAGCCGCATGCGCCTACGAGGGATGGCTGCTGGAGAAGTGACGGTGACGTTGCACGCACTGGAAGAGGTTCATTCGCATGCTCACCAGTTGAGTCGAACTTCACCTCACTCCGCGGCCATTTTTTGCCGTCTCTATCTCCCCTTACTTCTCCCGGAGGAGCAACGTGCACTGTATCTGGATGCAGATACAGTGGTGCTGCGTCCCCTAGAAGAACTTTACCGCACCGATATGGCAGGCAAGGCGTTGCTTATGACCCCGGATGCAAACGCAGAGAAGAATAGTCTGCGCTTAGGCATTGCCAACTACTTCAACAGCGGAGTGATTTTCTTCGACCTCGAGCGTTGCCGTAAATTACAGCTAACCCAGCAATGGTTGCGGTACCTGAGTTCTGAAAAAACTCCTCTTCGATACGCAGATCAGGATGTCATCAACGTGACGAGTCAAGCGGAAATTGGCGCACTGCCAATATGCTATAATACGCAGTCGAATCCATCTATTCCCGGCAATACAGAGGGCATTCGTGCACATTGGAATGAAGTAACGGTGTTGCACTTTATCAGCAATCACAAACCTTGGTTGGCACTGCAACATCCCTTTGAAGAATTGTACATGCAGACCATGCTTCGCACTCCATGGGCTACCGATGTACCGCGCATACGTCGCTGCAAGTGGTGGCATAGCTTGCGCCGTCGATTCGTCTGCTGGAGCCGCAGTGGGAATAGGAAAACGCTGCTCATTCTTGGTTTACCTGTATTTACGAAACTTAAGAGCGACACACACCGCACATTCTATCTGTTTGGCGTGACTCTCCTGCGCATAAAATTCCCTTTTGCGACGCATGATCGACAGTCCTAAAGTCTCAGTCCTCCTGCCCATCTACAACACGCACCCGCAACACCTGCGCGAGTGTATCGCCTCCATCCTTTCTCAGACCTTTGCGGACTTTGAGTTTCTTATCCTCAACGACTCACCGGAAAACACCGAATTGGACGCCATCGTAACCTCCTTTGATGATCCTCGCGTCATTTACAAGAAAAATGAGGGGAACCTAGGCATATCCGCCTCGCGAAATAAGCTGTTGGATATGGCGCGTGGGGAATACCTCGCTGTGATGGATCACGATGATATCTCCCTACCGCAGCGTTTTGAGAGAGAGGTAGCCTACATGGATACACACCCGGAAGTAGGCGTGTGCAGTTGCTGGGCAGAATGTTTTCCCAAGCCTCACTTGCTACGATTCCCAACAGAAGATGTCGATATCAAGGTGATGTTTATGGATGACTGCCCCATCATGCACCCGGCCGCCATGATTCGCAAGTCTGTGCTCACTCAGCACAACATTCGCTATAGGGAGGAAATTTCCCCCTGTGAGGATTTCTGCCTGTGGTTGCATCTGATTGAGTACACTCGCTTCCACAACATTCCGGAAGTGCTTTTCCGTTACCGCTGGCATACGGATAATGTCAGCAAACAGCGGCAGCGAAAAATGCTTCAAGCCACAAGCAGACTGCGCTCAAGCGCCCGCAAAAAATACCCATATCTGTTCGACGCGTGGCTAAATGCTTCTTCCTCGGTCTGGAACGCCAAGCTTTTCAGAGTACTTCCCCTTTTCAAGATCGTCAAATGCGGGCGACAGGCTACCCTATATCTATTCAACCACATCCCCATCATGAGGATCACGAAAAAGAGAAAAGAATGGCCGAAGTAAATAATAGACCGCTTGACAAAACTTGTCTGGTGATCAGCGTCATCATACCCGTGTATAATTCGGAGCAGTATCTAAAGAAGTGCTTATAGAGAAAGGAGGGAGAATGGACGCAGTAAGTAGCACAGTAAAGATTCTCTGCTTGGAGGGGAGGATGAGGAAAAACCTCGAACGAGGAAGGACTTTACTTGTATCCCAAGCACTGGCCGTCATGTTGAGACCTGCAGAGTACCTGCAGAGAAAAGGGTATGAAGTGGCCAAATGCGTAAGCTCTTCTTGGGACAACACGGTACGACGCCAAGAAAAAGGAGCGCGTGAGTGCTTGAACGCTACACCGGCACTCTATGGAAAGTTTCATTGTGCGGGAGTAAAGGTGAGTGTGGCCGCTGGGTTACCCAGCGATGGCATACTTTATAATGCATGGAACGAATGGGCGAAGGGCGCACACCTCGGATCTGATGAGAAAAACGGACATGCATGGTTACGCATTATGCAGAATGCCCAAAATACACCTTTACCTGCCTTATGAAACCTATACTCGTGCATATTCACGTGTACTACTCGGATATGTGGGCAGAACTTGAGCGTTGCTTACGAAACCTTGTGGCCTACCCATGTGAGATCTATGTGACGTATGTAAATGAAGATGGAGATTTTTTGTCGCGTGCGCGTGCGTTTGGTCATGATATGCAGCTTATAAAGGTTGAGAATTATGGGTTTGATGTCGCTCCCTTTTTTGAAGTCCTTAGCAGGGTAAGTCTTGAGAATTATAGCTACGTGGCAAAGCTGCATACCAAACGCGATGTGCCTGTTGAACATGGTAATCTTGGATTTTACGATGTGCGCGGCTCCAAGTGGAGAGAATATTTGCTTGCACCTTTTGCTACCGCTTATGCATTGAAACACAGCATACGCAGCTTGGAGAAAGAGCCGCATCTTGGTATGGTGGCGCACCACCGTCTTATATTGAGCGAGAGGCACGATCCGCATAAATCGGCCGTGCAAGAGGCTCTCAATTTGTGTGCGAGGTATAATATTCCTACAAATCGTGGGAAGAGATTCTTCATCGCCGGCACCATGTTCCTGTGTCGTGCCAAGGCATTGCAGCCTATCGTGGATTTTGCACGGCAGCATGAGCTTTCCTTCGGAGAGCCATTTCCCCAGCACGATGCTGCGGATTTAGCCCACCAGCTTGAACGAATCTTGGGGTGGATAATGACTTCGCAAGGTTATGAGATTTCAGATGTGTTTTCTCCTTGGCATGTACGAGCTTGCAGTGTTTTGCGCATGGTGCGATACTGGTGGTTTCATCTGAGGGGTTGCAGGCGTCTCATACTCTTCGGTTTTATCTCGCTACCTTTGCCATGGGCTGGAAAAATAAGGGAGGTTAGCAATGAGTAATATTTCACCCATTGTCAGCATTTCATGTCTTGTTTACAATCATTCCCGTTTTTTGCGGCAATGCTTGGATGGGTTTGTGATGCAGAAGACAGATTTCCCTTTTGAGGCCATTGTACATGATGACGCCTCGACGGATGGAAGTGCGGAAATCATCTGTGAATACGCAGAAAGGTATCCGGAGATTATCCGACCTATCTACGAGCAGGAAAACGTATTTTCCAAGGATCCGAGCGCGTGCTCTAGGGAGGTTAATAAACGCATTCGCGGTAAATATGTGGCGATATGCGAAGGGGATGATTATTGGACGGATCCTCATAAACTACAGAGGCAGGTGGATTACATGGAAGCGCATCCGAATTGTTCGCTGTGTTTTCATCGCGCACGTATTTGCTACGATGATCACTCGCAAGCAGATACTGTGTATCCGCCGGAGCAACGAAAAGCTGAAGAGTTCACATTTGATGCATTACTCCAGGAAAATTTTATGGCGACCAATACGGTGATGTATCGTCGTGGGGCCATCGATTCCTCTCTTGGACCTCTACCTTCCAATATCATGCCTTTAGATTGGTTTGGGCATCTTATGCATGCATACAAGCACGATATTGGTTTCTTGCCGCCGGTCATGTCTGTTTATCGTCGCAATTCTGGAAGCATATGGTGGAAAGCGGGCGAGAGTGACGATTGGGCTCTGAAACAGTTTGTCCCACATATGAGCTTTTATGAGAAGGTCAAAGAGTATTTTTCTTATGACACGACTGAAAAGGAAGCTGCTCTTATGCGCATGACTCTTCTTGCGTACCTGCGTCACGGGCGTTGGGAGGAATTCCTGTCTATTGCCGAAGTGCACAAAGAGGCGTTTGATCTGGCTCTGGAGGGAACAGTTTTGCGTGAAAATGATCAGGAAAAACAGATGGAGCAGATAAAGCGGAAACTCCGGAGATACAGGAAGCTGGCAAGGCTGCTTGTAGGACTTTGTTCCATTCTGTTGGTTGCCCTTGCAGCAAGGTATATCTGGCAATAAGATGATGACCAATTTCCATACATCCGACGAGCCTCGTAACGCATCACCCATCAACGTGACGCGCTCATACCTGCCGCCTTGGGAGGAGTACGTGCAATTGCTGCGCGGTGTGTGGGAGAGTCATGTACTCACCAATCAGGGGAAATATGTGCTGCGTTTGCAGCGGGAATTGCAAGAGTATCTTGGCGTACAGCATCTGTTTTACGTGACAAATGGTGCTGTGGCTCTCCAGCTCGCACTGGCAACCGCTGGCATTCGGGAGGGAGAAATCATTACCACCCCCTTTTCCTACGTGGCAACCGTCGGGAGCATCCTCTGGGAACGCTGTACCCCGGTGTTCGTGGACATTGAGTCGGAGCATTTCACCATCGACCCAACCAAAATTGAGGCCGCTGTTACTACGAGAACGCGTGCTATTATGCCCGTGCATGTATTTGGTTATGCATGCGATGTAGAAGCGATAGGGAAAATAGCAGCCCGGTACAATTTGCCAGTGATTTACGATGGAGCTCACGCCTTCGGCGCACGGTACAAAGGAAAATCTGTGCTGTCATACGGGGATTATGCCACATGTTCGTTCCACGCCACGAAGCTTTTCCACACGGTGGAGGGTGGTGCGGTGATCGTGCATGATACCGCCACTGCTGAGAAATTGGATTTGTTGCGCCGCTTCGGACACAATGGTGACGAACATATTAGTTTAGGTATCCACGCTAAACAGAGTGAACTGCACGCGGCTATGGGGCTTGCCAATCTACCTCACATGTCGGAGATTCTTGCTGCGCGCCGTCGCATCTGTGAACTGTACGATACTCTGTTGGGGGACATTGTCCAGCGTCCGACTCCGCAGCTGGGGCTTGAGCCGAATTACGGCTATTACCCCGTTCTCTTCCGAGGTGAAGCACAGCTGCTTGCCGCTTTTGCCGCTTTAGCAGGGCAGGGTATTTACCCTCGCCGCTACTTTTACCCCAGTCTGAACAAATTACCGTACCTTTCGCAGACAAAAGCCTGCCCCATTTCAGAAGACGTTGCCTCTCGCATCGCCTGCCTACCTGTGTATGTGGGACTGCAGGATGAGGTAGTGAGAGAAATTGCTTCCACGCTTAACAAAATTGATACATGAAAAATCTCATCATCATAGGTGCCGGAGGATACGGGCGGGAAATGTCGGAGTTCGCCAAAGAAGCATGCGGCTACGGGGAGGAATTTGTTGTGAAGGGCTTTATTGACGATACGGAGGATCCGCTGGGGCGCTTCAGCGGGTATCCGCCGGTGATAGGGCGCATCGTGGATTATGTGCCGCAACTTGATGACGTATTCGTATGTGCCATCGGGGATATCCAGGGGCGCAGGAAATGTACGGAGATGATTGAGGCACGCAGTGGGGAGTTCATCTCATTAATAAGTATTCGTGCCACATGCCGATGCGGTGCTTCTGTTGGCAGAGGCTGTGTGATTCAAGGTGGCTGTTGCCTTTCTTGCGACTGCTTCATTGATGATCACGTGCATATGCAGGGGATGGATATCATCGGACATGATGTGCGAATTGGCAAATGGAGCTTCTTACACACGGGGGTACACCTCGGCGGGGGCTCATTCATCGGTGAGGGCGTGCATCTTTATCCCTACGCTATCGTGCACCCGCACAAAAAGGTGGGCGATTACGCGACAGTGGGTGCCGGGGCGTTCGTTTTTCGGAACATCCCCGCACGCCGCACCGTGTACGGCAACCCAGGCAAAATTCTCTCCTAACTATGGCAACTCAACACATTCAAAATGTCACTGTGCGCGGCATAGCTTCCGCCGTTCCGAAACGCATCCTTGAGGTGCGTGACTCCAAAAGTTTTCCGAGCGTGGAGGAAGCGGAAAAATTCATCGCTGCCGTTGGCGTGGAGAGAGTGCGTCGCCATCTCGGCACGATGTGCTGTTCGGACATGTGCCAAGCTTCTGCGGAGAAGCTGATGGTAGAACTCGACTGGAAACCGGAGGACATTGACATGCTCATCTTTCTTTCCCAAAGCATGGATTATATTTTGCCTGCAACTGCTTGTGTCCTGCACGGCAAAATGGGGTTGCGGAAGGATTGCGCCTGCTTTGATATTGGGCTTGGCTGCAGTGGCTGGCCGTACGGGCTCTCTGTCGCATGCGGCATGATGCAAAGCGGAGGATTCAGGAGGGTTCTTCTGCTCATGGGAGACGCCAAGGATAATTTAAGTACTCCGGAGAAGATACTAGAAGCTGAGGCAAAAGTGATACCTCTCTTCGGTGCTGCCGGAACAGCCACCGCACTGGAGTACGACTCTCCTGCAGCTCCCATGATGATTGATACATGCACGGATGGTACCGGGTATGAAGCCATTATACGCCGTGAAGGAGCCGGACGACATCCTTTTAAGGAGGACTCTCTCGAATATGTTGTGGATGAATTCGGACAGACCCATCGTCGGATTGATACAACGATGGATGGAGCAGCGGTATTCGTGTTTGGCATCTCACAGGTACCGCGTGCCGTCAAAGGCATGTTGCAGCGCACGGGGCAGAGCGTGGATGATGTGGACTACTTCCTTTTCCACCAAGCAAACCTCATGATGAATGAGCAGATTCGCAAGAAGTGCAAAATTCCGCTGGAGAAGTGTCCGTACTCCCTGCGAGACTTCGGCAATAACTCCTCTGCCTCGATTCCGCTCACCATGGTGACCCAAATCCGTGAGCAGCTCACGAATGGTGCGCCTCATAAGATCATCGCCTGCGGCTTCGGCGTGGGACTTTCCTGGGGCACGGTTTCGCTCACATTACAGAATTGCCTTATCCCGCCACTCATTGAAATGGAGTAATTTTTTCTTATTAACTCAAACCAAAAACCAAAACCATGATAGACCAAAATCAATTCCTTGCTCAAATGCAAGAAATACTCGAAATCGAAGATCGCACCCTCAGCCCGGATGAAAAGTTTCGCGAGCTGCCGGAGTGGTCATCCCTTGCCTACCTCTCCACCATCGCCATGATTGATGACGAGTATAATGTCATCATCAGCGCGGCGGATTTCCGCGAACTCCAAACCCTTGGTGATATCGTGCGAGCCATCAGCGAGAGACAATAATAAAAGATGTAGTTAAACATAGAAATTAAATACATTATGATGTGCAGGAAAGTGGATAATCGTAAAAAACGAATATACGATGGCTAGTCAGTGCATTTCCAATGTGCGCATATGTGGAATTGCAGCAGCGGTTCCACAGCGTGTGCTTGACGTAAAAACTTCTAAAGCCTTTGCGAAGGAGGAAGAGATTGAAAAGTTCATCAGCTCAGTGGGCATCGAGCGTGTTCATCGCTGTGCTGGGAATATGACCTGTTCTGATATGTGTCAGGCAGCTGCAGATAAATTATTAGCTCAATTGGGGTGGAAGAGCAATGAAATAGATCTTCTCGTTTTTCTCTCAAGAAGTATGGATTATTTTTCTCCTGCTACTTCATGCGTTTTGCATGGGAAAATGGGACTTAAAACCGATTGCGCTTGCTTTGATATAGCTATGGGTTGCAGTGGGTGGGTTTATGCTCTGTCCGTAGCCGGAAGTATGGTGCAATGTGGGGCCTATAGGAAAGCTCTCTTACTCATGGGAGAGGAGGCGGCTAATTTGGCTCCCACCCAACGTGATGAGTTTGAAAAATATGTGACTCCCTTATTTGGTGATGCCGGCACGGTTACTGCTTTGGAATTCGATCCGTCTTCTCCTGAAATGTTCATTGAAACTTATACGGATGGTACGGGTTATGAATCTATAATTTGTCGTGCTGGTGGATATAGGATTCCTTTGGAGCCGAAGCATCTTGATTTTGTCGTTGATTCTTTTGGTCAAAAACATCGACTCATTGATCGGGAGATAGATGGTGCTGCGGTGTTTGTATTCGGCATTACAAAGGCTCCGCAGGCTGTCAGGGCAATGTTGCAGCGCACGGGGAAGAGCGTAGAGGACATCGACTATTTCCTCTTCCACCAAGCGAACCTCATGATGAATGAGCAGATCCGCAAGAAGTGCAAAATTCCACTGGGAAAGTGCCCGTACTCCTTGCGCAACTTCGGTAATATTTCATCTGCCTCCATTCCCCTTACCATGGTAACTCAGATTCGCGAGCAGCTCACGAATGGCGCGCCACATAAGATTATTGCTTGTGGTTTTGGAGTTGGACTTTCCTGGGGTACCGCATCGTTTGTACTCCAAAATCCAGTTATACCAAAACTTATTGAAATGGAGTAATTTATACTTTGATTTAAATCATGCTAATCACACACAACTATGACATCAACATACAACCCTATGGATTTGACCGGAAAGGTCATTCTCGTTACCGGAGCTTCCTCCGGCATTGGTCGTGCCATTGCCATTGAATGCTCTAAACTCGGCGCCACCTGTATTCTCACTGCTCGCAACATGGAGCGGCTACAGGAGACACTTGCCTCTATGGAGGGCGAAGAGCACACCATCATTCCTGCTGACCTCACCGACTCCGCCGCCGTAGTCTCCCTCGTGGAGCAGTTGCCGAAGTTGGATGGCGTATCGCTAAATGCGGGGATAGAGAAGATGATACTTTGCTCGTATGCCAAGATAAGGGAAGTTCACGAGCTATTCGATATTCTGTATTTTTCGGTTGTTGATTTGGTGACGCAGCTCATCAAAAGAAAGAAAATCCGTCAGATTTCAAGTCTTGTCATGATGTCATCCATAGCATCAGATTGCCATGGTTTGGGAAATGGATTTTACGGCGCAGCGAAGGCGGCTTTATCGCACTATTCCTTGGACCTTGCAAAAGAGTTGCATAGCAAAGGTGTACGCTTCAATACCGTGCGTCCTGGCATGATCGTGACTCCTCTTACAATGGTGGATCGGGGAGAGGACTTCATTGAAAAAGACAAGAAGCGCTACCTTTATGGTCGTTATGGTGAGCCGGAAGAGGTGGCGCATCTTGCTGCCTACTTGCTTTCCGATGCAGCTGTGTGGATTACCGGAAGTGAGTTTACTATTGATGGCGGGGTGAGCGTGCGGTAGGGAACGACGGGGCTCTGCTTTGCAAGGCAGTAAGTAATCACGTGCGTGTGGCAAAGTGAGTGTATTTGAGGGCTTTACCGTTTGGGGGTCTAATCCCACAGGGTGGGAGGCGGAGGGGAGATGCGTCGCGGGGCGAGTGCAGAGAGAGCAAGGAAGAGGATCAGCCAACAAAGGAGCCATGAGGAGAGGCTAATCCAAAGGCCAGAACGGTAGGAGAGCCAGGCGAGGAGCCAGATGCCGGCGAGTCCGGCTACCATGAGAGTGAGACGCAGGAGCAGGGATATGCGCGGCAGGAAAATGAGGGCGACCAAGGTCAGTAGGGCAAGGATGGCAAGTCCGATAGGTGAGGCTTGGAGAGGAGTAAGGCGCAGGAAGTGTGCTTGTTCGGTGCGTGTGCCCGGTATGTAGGTGGTGTGATCCTGAGCGAGGAGGCAGGAGATGCTGGCGGCGATGAGTTCTCCGCGGTTGGCCGGAGTGTTGGCCAAAGAAGGGCGGAAGAGCACGGCGATTTTACCTGCCGAGGAGGGGCTTTGAGGGGCGTTGGCGGCTGGATGCAAGGCTTCTTGGAGCGGAAGCAGCTCGGCACGGGCAGCGCCGAGTGGGGTACGCCCGTGGGCATCCAACGGCAGGGTGCGGTCGCCGAGCTGCAAGTAACGGCCAAAGTGCACGTGCAGATCGGTCGCGGTGATTCCTAGGTAGTGCATGACCATGCTGAGTGGCAGGGTGGGCAGCACATCGTCATTCCAACGCACGAGTAGGGGCAGGGAGAGACCTCGGGCGTCTGCTTCTTCACGACTGAGCAGTTCATCCTCCACAAAGTCGGGGGCAGGACCTACAGAATCATCTACGCGGTGGGGCAGGTGGTAGGGGCGAGCCATGTTGGCAGTGGGAATGCCGGAGGGATCTCCCTCCAAGTGGTCGGGGGGGATAGCCGAATCTTTGAGGTGTTGCGGGGTTACCTGTGCTTGGGCTGCATTGTGGGCTTGCAGACCCACGGAGAGGTGTTTCAGCGACCCCAGAGCGTTGTCGAGCATGAGGTGTACCGTCTCATTGTCCTCATCGAGCCAGGTAAGCGGAGAGGAAAGGGCTACGTGATGGATGGCGTGGCGGGAGGAGAGACAATGCAGGATTGTTGCAAGTTCCTGGATCTTGGGGTCAGGCGTAGGGGATTCATCGAGGTCGGAATCCCAGACAGTGCAGTATATGGGAGGATACTCCGGTACGCGGTGAGGAGTGAGTACCTTGAAGGTACGAGGACCTTCGCCGGGGAGAAGAAGCCGCAGAGGTTCGTCTGAGCGTTCGGCGGCAGCCCGGTAGAGAGCTAGATCTGCGTTGAACAGACGTGGCGTTGCAAACCAGGCCACAAAACTGAGTGCACAGAACCAGAAAAGAATGGCTGCTAGATGACGGACAGGAGGCATGTGGCGAGGGGAAAGGCTGGTGAGTGCGGAGAAATAGCCATGCAAAGCTCGCGCAGGGTGCGCAGAGCGGTGGGTATGAGCTGCAGGTACCATTCCTTGTGTTGATTGTAGCTGATGTTGGCGTAGGCGCCCAGGGCCTGCATGAGGCGTTGCAGCGCGCAGGCCTGCAGCACATCGTGCCGTGGTTGGAGACCGGGCATGGTTGCAAGCTGAGCGAGCAACTCCGCGCGGTCGGCGGCGGTCCATTCCATGTACGGATCGTAGAGGAGCGAGGCCAGATCGTATTCCGGCAGGCCGAGTCGCATGCCTTGGAAGTCGATGCAGTAGGCAACACCGTCGCGTAGGATGATATTCTGGCTCTGGAAATCGCGGTGAACCGGACAGCGCGGCAACTTGTCGAGCCAAGTGGCGAGCGCATGGGCAGCAGGAAGCTGCGCAAAGGAGGTCGCCAGCGGATGCTGCAGGTGGCGTCCTAGCAAATGTTCCGCAAAGTAGGCCTGCTCCCATGTGTAAAGAGAGGTATCGAAAGGCGGCTGGAGCGGCCAATTAGCCTGCACGGCGTGGAAGGCTTGCATGGTGCGCAGAGCCGCTGTACAGGCAGCTAGGCGTGCAGCGCGCGGGGCGGTACGTAGGGAGAGCAGGCTCTGCTCGCCGAGATCTTCCACCAAGCAGGCTCCGCAGTCGTTGGGGAGTGCGCGACGGGCAAACACGCGAGGCACCGGCACACCTGCCGCCAACAATCCATCAGCCGCCGTCAGAAAAGAGGCATTATCCGCGCGCTCCGGAGTCCAGAAGATGCCGATCATACCGGAGCAAGCAGGAAGCGAGCAGCGCATGATACAGCGCCCGGAGGCCCCCTCTGCGATCGTCACGAGTTGTTCTACTGCCACAGCAGTGTGGGCGTAATCCGCCATCAACTCTGCCAGGGCGATGCGCCCATTTGGGGGAGTTTTTGCCATGATGCATGGGTGCGGAGGAACTCAGAGCTTAAAATAGCTCATATCGGCATCATCCTTTTTGGAGGGATCAACTGCCGGTTTGGGGGCGGGTGGGGGAGTGGACGCTTTTGTCGCAAAGGGTGGAGGAGTAGCAAAGGGGGAGGAAGCTTGATTTTTCACAGGTTCCGGTGGGGGGGGAACATCAGCTTGAACCGGTTGTGAGGGAGGAAGCTCTTTCCCATCGATGTGGAAGTATGAGGTGTCCTCATTCTGCTGGGGCTTGGTGGTAGAATTCGTGGAACTCACCGGCTTGTTTGCAAAGGAGCTTTCGAGGATGTCTGTTTCATCATCCGACACAACACTGATAGCAGAGCGCTGTAAGCGGATATCAATGAGAACAAAGAGGACAGCAGCAATAGCCAAGGGCCATGCTTGCAACATAAGGCTATCCAAGTATTCCGGAATTTCTCCCACGCTCGTACGCGCAACAAAACTTCCCAACTTGATACAACCGGACAAAAAGAAAAACAGCGCAATAATGACAGCTAAAACGGTGGCCATAGCCGCATTGTACAAAAACGCGGCCTGATGTGCAAGAAAGAAAAGAGCTGAGATATCGTGATGCCACATCCGTCCCGAGAAAAAGCGCCCACCAACACACAGTCATCGGCGTGCAATGCGGCATAAGCGCCTGGCGGCGCCTATGTACGATGGACCATGTACGATGTACGATTGAAAAGTGAGCGCGCGTTGCGCGGGGGAGCGAAGCAGAAGCAACGCAGAATTTTTGGTGCGACGACCGGTCGTGGTTACAAAGCGGCGGTGGCAGACGGTGGCAGACGGAGTCTGCCTATGTACGATGTACAACACGCACGACGGCTGTAAGTGCGTATGGACAGCGCGGATGCGCTGCCCCGCAGGGGTGAAAACTGATGACGGCTGTAAGTCAGTTTGGCCAAAAGCACAGCTTTTGCCCCGAAGGGGTAAGGAGTCGTGGGGCGACTCCGAAGCAACCAGGCCGATGGGGCGGCGGTGAGTCAACTTGCATATAATGCGCAGCCGAGCTGCGGGTGGCGAGTAGACAGCGCGGATGCGCTGCCTCGCAGGGGTGAAAACTGACGACGGCTGTAAGTCAGTTTGGCCAAAAGCACAGCTTTTGCCCCGAAGGGGTAAGGAGTCGTGGGGCGACTCCGAAGCAACCAGGCCGATGGAGCGGCGGTGAGTCAATGTGCGATGTGCGAGGGACGATGTATTAATAATGTGCTGCGCGTTGTGCCGATTATTGCCATGATTTTTGATGCGTGTAAACAATGATATCAGTCAACAAGAGCGTTTTCTCTGTTGATGAACTTCTCTCAAATGCGTTTGCCCCACCGGTGAGACAACGCGTCAAGATCACCGCGAGCAAAAAAAATCCCCGCGAGCATGGTGCTGCGGGGATGGAAAACAAAGGCTGCCGAGGAGGAGATTAATCCACTCCACGACGTGAATAGTGGTACTTGCTCTGGAACCCAAGCTCCTCCGGGAATTCCGAGAACCCAGACCACGTATTGTACTCCTTGAGACCACTACGCCCACAGCTGCCCTGATAAGGCGGACGATAGGTACACTTGTAAGTGGGAGCCCAGAACGTCACCAACTCATAGAAGCCGTAGCCCATGCGCGTGAAGGAGCGGGAAAAGCCCTCCACGATGCCAACAGAATAGCCGGAATAGTCACCCTCACGCTCTTGCCAGCGGAGCATGGTAACAGGCAACTCCTCAATACCCCATAGGATATTGCCAACAGCGCGACCAAGTTTGCGAGTCGCGGTGTATTCAGAGGCAGGGGGAGCTTGGATGTCGCCGTAAACGGAACCGACCATTGCCAAAAGCAGGGCTGAGAGAAGAATGCGCTTCATGGTAACAAGACCATTAGCACATTCTGAATGGATATGCAAGCAAAAAATCCCGTTTTTGCAAATTTTTTGATGGGAGAAGGGGGAAGAAAAACAACAGAGGGAAATCGGCACCTGTGTCAGCAGTAGAAAAAGATTACCAGCATAATGGCTCCTACTACAAATTTGGCGAATATGCCAAAGATGGCGCCAATGAGGGCGCCGAGACTGGATATGAGAGAGTCCTTCATTGTCTTGCGAGCGTATGCCAATTCGCAGACGAGAGCCCCTAGGAAAGGACCGAGGAAAAGTCCGAACGGGAATAGAAAGATGCCGCCGATGATCATGCCCAGGCCGCTGCACAAAATGGCGGCAGAACTGCTGCCGAACCGCCTGGCTCCCACCATGGCCATCAGATTATCCGTGAAGGAACCGAGCAGTGCCAGCAAAACGAGCAGCGTCCATATCCCCCATCCCGGCATGGGCGCCTCCTGAGCGAAGGCCCACGCCACGCACCCGCCCAGCAGCACCAAGTGTCCGGGGTACGGAAGTGCGCAGCCTAAAAAACCCAGCAAGAATAGTATCACGGCCAAGGCATATAGCAGACTGCCTGACACGGAATCCCAAGAGAAGATGCTTGACCAATCGATGGCGCAGATGAGGGACATGGCTTAGGATGTAGAGTTTTGGAATGAAGCGCGTTTGCGGGCCGTGGCATCGGTGATGCGTTTGCGAAGGCGTATGAAGTGGGGCGTGGCCTCCACAAGCTCATCGGGTTCGATGTACTCAATGGCGCGTTCCAGCGAGAAGATACGCGGCGGAGTGAGCTGAATGGACTCGTTTTTATTAGCAGAGCGGTGGTTGGTGAGGTGCTTCTCGCGAGTGGGGTTCACGGGGATATCCACCGGTTTGGGAGTTTCGCCCACGATCATGCCCTCGTACACTTCATCCCCGGGCGAGATGAAGAGTGATCCGCGCTCCTCCATCGCCTCCAGCGCATAGGGACGCGCGATGCCATTTTCCATGGACACGAGCGTGCCGCTGCGGCGCGTGACAATTTCTCCGGCAAGGGGAGCGTACTCTTTGAAGAGATGTGAAAATATGCCGTGCCCGCTGGTGAGGTTCACCAGTTCGAACTCGAAGCCGATGAGACCGCGCGTGGGGATGGTAGCAGTAATGAAAGTGCGTCCCGCCCCCTTGTTTTCCATGCTTTCCAACACGCCGCGGCGATTGCCGAGAATGCGCACGGCGCCGTTTACGCAATCATCCGGCACTTCGATGAAGAGCGTTTCAAAAGGTTCCATCTTTTTCCCGTCTATTTCGCGCGTGATGACCTGTGGACGCGAAATGAGCAGCTCGTATCCCTCACGCCGCATTTGTTCCACCAAAATAGCTACCTGCATGGTGCCGCGCGCAGATACGCGGAAGATACCGGCCTGGTCTGTGTCCTCCACCTTGACGGAAATGTTGGTGCGTTGTTCGCGCATGAGTCGGTCACGGATGACACGAGAGGTCACATTTTTACCGTCCTTGCCGCCGAGGGGACCATCGTTGATGCTGAATTCCATCTGCACGGTGGGCGGTTCGATATTCACAAAAGGAAGGGGGGAATCTTCCGGGTCAGCGACAAGAGTTTCGCCGATATCAGCATCCTCAAAACCGGAGAGTCCGATGATATTGCCTGCTTCGCCCACTGCGGAATCGTTTGTTTGCAGACCGCTGTACTCAAAGAGACGCGTCACTTTCGCCTGCACTTGCGAACCGTCCGGGCGCAGTAGGTAGAGGGTGTCGCCCTTGCGGACAGTACCGCAGGAGATACGCCCCACGGCCACGCGCCCCACATAGTCATCCCAATCAATATTCGAGATGAGCATTTTGAAACTGCGGGTGGGATCGGCCTCCTTGGGTGGGGGGATACGCTCAATGATCCGGAAGAGTAGGGGGGAGCAGTCCACAGGCGGCTCATTTTCCAAGCTGTTCATGAAATACCCGTCCTTAGCAGAGCCGTACACGAACGGGGCATCGAACTGCTCCTCCGTGGCATCCAAATCCATAAGCAGCTCGAGCACTTGGTCATGCACGGCTACCGGGTCGGCATGCGGGCGATCAATTTTATTGATGACAACGATGGGCAGCAGCCCCTCTTCCAATGCTTTGCGGAGTACAAAGCGCGTCTGCGCCTGCGGGCCTTCATAAGCATCCACGACCAGAATGACACCATCCACCATTTTCATGACGCGTTCGACTTCGGCGCCGAAGTCAGCATGCCCCGGGGTATCCACAATATTGATGGTATAACCGTTCCATCGGATGGAGGTGTTTTTTGCTTTGATCGTGATACCCTTTTCGCGTTCCAGATCCATGGAGTCGAGAGCGCGCTCCTGCACTTCCTGGTTTTCGCGGTAGGTGCCGCCCGCCTTCAGGAGTTGGTCCACCAAGGTCGTTTTTCCGTGATCCACATGGGCAATAATAGCCAAGTTACGGAACTTAGCCGCCCCCGCCTTCTGCAATTCATCCTCCATATGCGCACTCATTTTACACCCGTTCTGCGCTTCTGAAAAGACAAAAACATTGACCACAGGACAAACGCCACACGTGTCCCATGAAAAAAGCGATCCCAACACGCAGCGCTCGGTGTGCAATGCGGCATAACGTGTTTATAATTTACGATTTACGATTTGAAAAATTCCCGCGCTTGCGCGCAAGTTCGGTGGAGCAGATGCGAGCGAAATGTGATGAAGCTGTACACGGGCATAATTAGAAAGGTGCGGGGATGCGGAGCAGAAGCGCGGAGAAACTTTCAAAACATTGCGTGTTGTCAGTTAGAATGATTCGTAGATATGCGATGCCAGCTTGCAGATTTCTTTTTCACCGTACTTCTTCCATGAAACGCGTGAGGAATGGGTTGAATGAGCCCGGAGAATATTTTTATTGACACGTATGCCCTGTTGAACATCTCGCAGCAAGCGCGTTTTCTACGGCATGGATTGTGTTGTCCTGTTGTGCCCGGGAGCGACGACGTCAGTGTTCGTCATGTGCAGGGATCTGCACACCCAAGCATTCCATCGCCTCGCGCAGGATGGTAAAAAAGCCCGTGATGTCTGGCTCGTCAATTGCCCCCATGGCAGCGAGACGGAATGTTCCCATCCCAGGCACTACGCCCCGGTAAATGGTATAGCCCCGGGCGTAGCAAAAATCGTGCACCTGAGAAAAATCCCATCGAGGGTCATCCGGATAACGAACACAGAGCACCAGGCCAGCCTGTGCCTCCGGAGGGACGAGGACTCGCAGACCCAGCCCATCTGCGCCTCGGCGCAGAGCAGCCATGATGCGTCGGATACGCGCGAGCTTGGGGCGTTCACCCTCTGCGAAGAACTCTGCCAAGGCTTGAGCCGTGGCATAGACGGTTTGGACGGGTGGAGTGAAGTGCATTTCCCCGGAGTTGCGAAAGAAATCGTACTGGCGGAAGAGATTGCAGTAGTATGAACGTTTGGGGTATGCCGCCGATTGTTCGATAATACTGCGTCGCCCGATGATAAAGGAGAGACCGCAGGGACCGGCCAACCCCTTTTGCGATGAGGACATGCAAAAGTCAATGTGATCCGCCACGACATCGATGGGGAGAAGAGCAAACGACGAGGTTGTATCCACGACGGAAATGGCCGAGTAGCGGTGGGCAAGCTCACCGATGCGGCGAATGGGGTTGAGCAGACCGGTGCCAGTTTCGTGGTGGGTGCAATACACTAGGCCGATGGAGGAATCCGCTTGCAGGGCTTGTTCAATACAGCGCGTATCCGGTACAGCATCCCACGGGGCGTCCACGACAACATGCGGCAGGCCATAATAGCTGCATATTTCCTGAGCGCGGACGCTGAACACGCCGTTACGCAGGATGAGTACTTTCTTTCCGGTATCCAGCAAGGAATTCAGGCAGGTATCGATATTTAATGTTCCCGAACCGGAAAAGAGCACGCAGGCAAAATCTCTCTCCGGCGCGTGCACGATGCGGAGGATATCCGAGCAGATGCCGCAGAGCAGGACGGAAAATTCCTTTTCCCGTGGGCAAATGTCGGGCATCACTTGCGCCCACTTCACGGAATTCGTTGTGGTAGATGGGCCGGGATTAAGCAGGACCTTTCGTGGGGGATTTTGCATGATGCGAGTTTGCCACGTGGTGTGCAGAGGGGAGGTTTACAAAAACGGCTACCGGGGACCTTTCTTTTCCTCTTGGGATCGGATGAAGGCAGCTTCTTTCTTGAGCAGGGCACTAACTCGATGCTTAGCTAAGTACACCTGAGCAAGGGAGACACCGAGCTTTTTATGAACCTCGGTCGGTTTCATGCCGCGGATGACATTGTAGTCGAAAATCTGAAACTGACGCGGTGAGACTTTCATTTTCACGCGGTCAAGAGCAGCTTTCATTACATTGTTCTGCCATTCCTTGTCCCATATATCCTCAAAGGATGAAGAGTCTAAGTCCGGTATTAAATCCAGAGGAGAGGTCGTGCCGGGGGCATCGACGGTGGATGACGTGTCCTTGCTGCGCGCGCGGAACTGGTCGCTGATACGCCAGCTGGTAATTTTCCAGAGCCATGCTTTGAATGAGCCACGTTCCGGGTCATACGCCTGTTTGCGGGATTGCTTGGCGATCGTGATGACGACTTCCTGCACTACATCCCAAGCCTCGTGCTCATGCAATCCCGCCTGAATAGCTACGGAGTAGATAGGACGCCAGTACGTGCGGTAAAATTCATCCCAGCTCTTGCGATCGTTCCAGTCGGAGAGTTTCAGAATGAGGCTGCGGCGCGTGCGCTCGGCAAATTTTTCCAAATCGTTGGGACGAGCCTCATCGCTCTGTGGAGCATCCGCATCCATGCTGACACTATAACACAAGTCACTCTGCGACGCAAGGCACAAGAATGGCATCCGCCATACCGTGGATTTTTTTCTTGTCTTCCGGCACAATGGTGGCCAGACAGCCTGCCAGTTCCGTGCTCTTATCCGCCCGAAAATAGTAGGGACATAAACGAACACGGCCACGCATCATAGAGATGTCTCCATGAGCGTTATAATAGGGATGATTTATAATGGCTGCGTCGAAGAACTCTTGCATGATCCATGGATGAGAGGGAAAATCGGAAAGAGCGGTGGAAACGGCAAGTTGCCACTGTTCACAGGGGACATCATGTCCGATGATGACGCTGCGGCTTCCCCAGGAAAGGGGAGAGAAGCCGGAGATTTTGAGCACGAGCCGGCGAGCTTGGCGACCGAGGGCTGCCACTTGCTTCCACGAGTGCAGATTCAGGTAGGGAAGAGCTGCTTGAGCGGGAAGAGGGGCAGGATCCAGCACCCAAGAGTGTGGGACAAGCGAGAGGAGTGTTTGGAGGTGAGTGCTGCGCAACTCATTCTGCCACGTGGGAAGCATACCCGGCATGTGCAGTAGCGCCAGCCACAGTTTTTCCTCCAAGTGTGCCACGGGTGGCGGGGAAAGGGAGCAGATTCCTGCCGCAGCTGCCTGACAGAGCTCGCGGGAGGCTGGAATATTGTCGGAGTCAAAAAGTTCCCAAAAGCGATAGATGGGACGAGAATCCGTGTACGGAGTCGGCAATTGTTCAGCTCGACAAGCGCAAAAAGGAGAGCCGAGCTGCTGGGTCAGCCAGTTCATTTCCGGGCGGTAGTCAGCAGATTCATTGGAAACGGCGATGGTAGCGCCCTGAGGAAAGCACCGCCGCATGCCTTGAGCGATGCCATCTGCACCACCGAGCACCGGGAACCCGGCGGCTGCGTACACCAGCGAAAGCCAATAGGTGATACCAACTCCGCCCGGTACGCTGTCGATTTCCACCAAAGAGAGCGTGCCGTTTTCGCCGAGCAGCAGATCAGGTCGGATGATGCAGGGAACAGCAGTTCGCAGCGCAGGGCTGCGTTGCACCTTCACCAACCAGTCGGGCTTTCCGGCGTCCAGCATGGGCGCTAGCCAAGAGTGCAGGCTCCCCTCTGCACTGCGGCGGTAGATGCGCTGCGCAGCATCTTGAAACCGAGCCAGAATGTGACCGAGGGAATGCAGACGGCGTAATACGGTGCGATTGAGCTTCAGCGGCTGCGGAGAGATGAGCCATGGCAAAGCTTTTTCCCCGCGCGGAAACAGCCCGGTAGCGGGTACGGCCGCCAATAGATCCCTCATCTTCAACACGCATTTATTCTAAATGAGAAACGACGTCATGTAAAGCATAAAAGGTGACAGGGCAACCGCATTAGAAAATGCGGTTGCCTATGTACGATTTACGATTTACGATGTACGATTTATTAATAATGTGCGCGTTGCGCAGATTCTTTTCGGATCATTAACGTATGCAGAGATTCCTCTAGATCCATCATTATGATGACCGGTTGTTGTGATGATTTTGATACGTATAAACAGGGATATCAGTCAATAAGAGCATTTTCTCTGTTGATGACCTTCTCTCAAATGCGTTTGCCCTGTAAAAGGTGACTGTTTTTGTGCAAGGGAGGCGGGGGAGGGGTCATACGTGTATTATGCCAGAGTTTGCAAATAGTTTTACCGGGATGGCGGCTGGGAGAATGCTGACACACAGCGAGCTGGTGAGAGCCATCCGTTTCATGATTGCAGCAGAGTTTGAGGCGATTCAACTCTACGAGCAACTCGCTGAATCCACAGATAATGAGGCAGCGCGCAAGGTGCTACATGATATCACGAAAGAGGAAAAAGAACATGCCGGGGAGTTTCGTCACCTGCTCACTTTGATAGCGCCGGGGGACGAAGCTGACTACGCCGAGGGACGTGAAGAAGCGCGCGACTACCTATCTCCACTCATGGATGACGAGGAAGCGCCGGAATGTGATTAAGACTGCTCTCGTAATGCGTCTAATCCCTCGCGAATACCCGCGTCCATGGCGTGGAAGAGCATCCGCAGTTCATCTTCATTGATGCACAGCGGGGGCATGGCCACGATGGTGTCGTGGGTAACCGGGCGGGTGAGCAGGCCATGCTTGCGCATGGCGATGCAGGCGCGTTCGCCAGCGCGATCATCTTGACAGTACGGTGTGCCGTCCGGGTGGGCAATATCGATGCCGGCGATGAGACCGCAAGTGCGTGCGGCGCAGACATAAGGATTGTTCTCGTGCAATTCCTCGACAAGTTGGCGGAGGAGTGCGATTTTTGGCGGCATATTCTCAAGTACGTGCTCCTGCTCAAAAACCTCTAAGCTTGCCAGCGCCGCGGCACAGCCGATGGGATGAGCGGTGAAACTGTGCCCGTAGTAGAAGGATTTGTTCTCGCTGTAAGCACCAAGGAACGTTTTATAGACATCCTCAGTGGTGAGGCAGGCCGCCATGGGCGTGTAACCGGAGGTAAGTCCCTTGGCACAGCATAAGAAGTCCGGAATGACATCCTCGTGCATGCAGGCAAACATTTTGCCGGTGCGACCAAAACCGGTCATCACCTCATCACAGATGAGAAAAATACCGCGTGCTGTGCAGAACTCCCGGAGCTCGCGCAGCAGGCCGCGCCGCCAAGGGGTCATGCGGTTCACCCCTTGGATGATGGGCTCAATCACGATGCCTGCCACCGTATCCGTGAAATCGGCGGGCAAAGCGAGCAGCTCATCCATCTCGCGTACGTGAGTGACTTCTATCCCAAAGCCCCGAAAGCGGGAAAAGAATGAGCTTACGCCACCGAGGGAAGCCGCACCCATGGTATCGCCATGGTAGCAGTTGGAAAAGGCGATAAAATGGCGGCGTTGCTCTTTTCCGGGGGATTGCGAGCAACTTTGGAAAGCCATTTTGAGGGCCGTTTCCACAGCAGTGGAACCATCATCTGAGAAAAAGACGCGCGAGAGTTTGCCGGAGGGAAAGAGGCGTGTGAGTTTTTCTGCCAGTTCGGAAGCCAATGTGTGGCCGAAGCCTAAAAAACTTGAGTGGCACAGGGTGGCGGCTTGCCTTTGAATGGCCTGCACAATATGAGGATGGGAATGACCGTGGATATTTACCCAGATGGAACTGTTGCCATCGATATAGCGGCGGCCAAGCGAATCGGTGAGCCACACGCCCTTGCCGGACTGCAGCATGAGAACTTCGGCCTCGCGCCCCCAGAGGGCTTGGGGAGTGAAAGGATGCCAGCAGTGGGCGAGATCCTGCTCAATGGCGCGCCGTGTCAATTCTTGCGATAATTGGGATGCCATACGGATATGATGTATGTTTTGGGAAGTGTACCTTGCGACTCAATTATTAGCCCTCTTCCTGGTTTTCTCCAACGCGTGGGGAGAAGCGCATCAGTTCTGCTTCAAAGGAGAGAGGAATGTCGCCGGTGGGGCCGTTGCGATTTTTAGCAAGCATGAGATTGGCATCTGTGCCCACCTTCTCGCGCTCCTCGTCATCCCCAGCGTAATAGGCTGCGCGGTACAGGAGGCCAATCATGTCTGCGTCCTGTTCAATAGCACCGGATTCGCGCAGATCGCTCATCATAGGCAGGCCTTTTGCTTTTCCTGTGCGACTTTCGGGACCGCGGTTGAGCTGGGCAAGCACGATGATGGGGACGGAGAGCTCTTTGGCAAGGCCTTTGAGACCGGCGGAGATCTCGGCAATTTCGCGTTCACGGCTGTTTTGAGCCTGCTTGGTGTGGGAGCGCATGAGCTGGAGGTAGTCCACGCCGATGGCAGCGGTATCCGGACGCTCTTTGATGATGCGGCGAGCCTTGGCTCGCAGTTCGGAAATGGAGATGGCGGCCGTGTCGTCTATGACAAGGCTACTGTTCTGGTATTCGTTGATGGCTTTGTTGATGCGTTTGAAATGAGCCTGAGTCAGATTGCCCTTGACGAGATCGCTGCGGCTCACACCACTGCGCGCGTAGAGCAAGCGCTCGACAAGCTGCACGCTGGGCATTTCGCAGGAAAAGATGAGTACGGGCTTCTTTTCCTCCAGCGCCAGATGCTCCATGATATTGAGCAAAAAAGAGGTTTTGCCCATGGAAGGGCGAGCGGCAATCACGAAAAGCTCACCGGGCTTCAGTCCGTTAATCATGCGGTCGAGTAGCGGGTAGCCGGTGGTGAGACCAAGCACGGTGCCGCGGTGATCCATCATTTTTTCCATATTGCTCATTGCCGTCTGGATGTCCTTTTTGAGGCTCCATTGGGTAGAAGTGAGCGAAGACTTACGGATATCCATCACCTCCTGCTCGGCAGAGTCAAGCAACTGGTCAATTTCCGTTTCCGCAGAGAGGGCGAGCTCGTGCATTTTATTGCCGGCCATAATCATGCACCGGCGCAGATACTTTTCCTTGATGGTGGCGAAGTGAGCCTCAAAAAGCGCAGTGGAACCAGCCACGCTGAAAATATCCGCCAATCCTGCATTGCCGCCGATGGCCTCCAGTTTGCCTTCATCAGTGAGCGTTTGCGCCACGGAGGCGATATCGATGGGCAGGTTGCGTTCGTAACGATCGCGGAAGATATTCCAGAGAATGCGGTGCGCGGGAATGTAGAAAAACTCCTCATTAATGCCATCAGAGATGCAATGCGAGATGATGTTAGTTGGGTCAAGAGCCATCATGCAGATAAGGCTCTTTTCCAACGCCGGAGCCTGGGGCATGGTGACTGGCTCTTGGGGAATTTCACGCCGCGGTGGCGTTGAACTTGCATTTTCTTGACTCATGATTGGAAGCGGTGGGAGCATAGCAACTTTTCCCGATTTTAGCAAGGTCTCCGTGCGTTAGTGAGTTCCCAAGGATGCCTCACTGTTTTCAACTGAAAAGCTATGCACGTTATTTTTTTAATAGGAAGAACGTCGCATGAAAGAAAAACACCCTTAACTTTGCTGAAGCAAAATAGCTCAGCGGGCGAGTACGGAGGGGGTGCCACTGTTGCCACAGGCGGAAATGGGACGCACAGCAAGGCGATCCACCCCGGAAAACATGGAGAACGGCAGGGTGACACGACGCTGTGCGCCAGGGAGGATACAGAGGGTCGTCCACTGTCCGGAGCGTCGGGCTTGAATGACCCATTTACGTGCGCTGGCATCGGTTGGGGACCATGCGATGGAGACTCCACGCCCCGGCAAGTCGGCAGCTTGAACCGTGGGGGCTGCGGGGCGAGCTGAGCCACACCAAGGCATGGCAGGCGGCAGGGCAAAACCGCGGTAGCGGGCAACAATGTGAGCCTGCACCCCGCCGCGGTTGGAGCCAATGGAATTCCAGCTCCAGAAGAGTTGACCGGCACTCTGGCGGGCAAGCTGGCGTGAGAGGTCGATTTGACTGCCTATTTCTGAGGCGGGACGGGTTCGATCTTCCGAGGAAAGGATGCGGGCGGTGGCGATGCCTGGCCACACGGGACGGCTTGGGTTGACGGCAGACCACCATTTCATGAGAGCAGGGAAGCTCTGTGGGCTGTTAATACGCCAGTATAGTTGCGGGGAGAGGTAATCTACCCAGCCGTTGGCAAGCCATTTGCGGGCATCACAGGCTAGATGTTCAAAAGCATTCACACCGGCGGGAACGCCGGCGGGGTAGCCGGGCTGCCAGACACCAAAGGGGCTAATGCCTACGCGCACCCATGGCTTGGCGGCCTTCACGGAGGAATACATGCGCTTCACAAAGGAATCAATGGCTGCGCGGCGTTGCGCCGGAGTGAGACCATCTGCTATGTTGTGATGTGGCGGATAGGGGTAGAAATAATCATCCAGATGCACACCGTCGATATCGTAGCGGCGCACCACATCCATGATGACTTGCAGCACGTGCTGTTGCGCCGCAGTGGATGAGGGATTGAGCATGGTCGTGGAGCCGGCGCGCTTGATAAGATCGGGCCTGCGGCGCGAAA
This sequence comes from uncultured Akkermansia sp., assembly GCA_947630815.1. Classification (GTDB taxonomy): domain Bacteria; phylum Verrucomicrobiota; class Verrucomicrobiia; order Verrucomicrobiales; family Akkermansiaceae; genus Akkermansia. The sequence continues at coordinate 36,916 of CANRJD010000003.1, forward strand.
TATGACCTGCTCCCACAGGTTTACCACTCACTGTGGCACGGAAGGGGTTGAACCAGGCGTGCAGTTCAAGCCCGCGGCGGTGCGCCTCGGCAACGGCGAAGGCAAGCGGATCGTAGCCGGGGTTGATGCCTGGACCGCTCAACCAGCCGCTCCACGGCTCGAGGGAGGATCGATAAAAAGCGTCGCCATTTGGGCGAACTTGTAAAATGATGGCGTTAAGCCTGAGTTGAACTGCACGGTTGAGTATACTGAGCAGTTGGGCTTTCTGTCGCGCAGCAGGTAGCCCGGCCGCGGACGGCCAATCCAAGTTGAATACCGTGGCCACCCAAGCGGCGCGAAATTCGCGCGCTGGTTCTCCAACGCGCTCGTTCACCGGTTGCCATGCCAACACCTTGCCTACGCACGCCAGAGCCAGCAGCATCCGCAGCACGCAACAGATTATGTGACGTGCCCACGCCATGCTCAGAAAAGGAGCGGGGTAACGCCCAGAGCAATGAGCATAAGTGTGCCCACGGCGAGCACTGCTATGCAGAGAGGTGAGAAGGTAACCGGCGCATCGTCCTCCTGCGGTTTCTCCCAGTACATGGCGCGCAGAACCTTGAAGTAATAATAAAAGCCTGCTGCGGCGCAGACAATCATGATAGGGAGGAGCCAGTACAGGATATGCTGCGGGAGAGTGAGAGTAGAGATGAGCGCTTGGAAAGAGCTGAGCTTGGCTAAAAAGCCCGCAGTGAGTGGTACGCCTGCCAGAGAGGCAAAGCTGACCGTGATCATGAAGGCTGTGCGAGGGTTGGATTTACCGAGGCCGCGGAAGGCGGAGATTTCTTCGCTGCCGCGTTGCATGCGCAGAGTAGCAAGGGCAAAGAAAGCCATGAGCGTGGCAATGCCATACGCGAGCAGGTAGTTGAACACCGGGTTGACGATTGTAGGTTGCAGTTTGATGAAAAATACAAGGATGAAGCCAGCTTGGCCAATGGACGAATAACCGAGCAATCTCTTGGCGTTTTGCTGAGGGATAGCCCCTAAATTACCAACCAGCAAGGTAGCAGCAGCCACAATTGCAAGCAGTGTAACAAGGTTCTGCACCATATCATTCAATGTATTGTGCAAGTACATGAAGGGCAACAGAACAATGAGCAAAGCCGCAAAACCGGCCAGTTTTGAAACTACTGCCAGGAATGCCGAAACCGGAGTCGGCGCCCCCTGATACACGTCCGGAATCCACGTATGCATCGGTACAGCTCCCGCTTTGAAAAAGATACCGGCCAACAGAAGCCCCACGCTGACAAGTGTTCCCGCGGAAAGATAGGGGTTGCTGAGCGCAGCGAGCAGGAAACGAGGGTCGCCCTTGAAGGAACCTGTGGTGCCGAAGAACCATGCAGCGCCCATCACGAGGAAACCGGTGCTCACGGCTCCCAGGATGAGGTACTTCACACCTGCTTCCACAGATCCCTGATTGCGGCGAAAATACCCAGCCATGGCGTAAGAAGCCAAGGTCACCATTTCCAGAGCCACGAAGAGCATGATGAGATCTCGGGCTCGAATGAGCGCACATACTCCTGCACACGCCAACAGAGGAAGGGCGCTGAACTCTGCAGAACCGTCCTCCTGTCCCGCCCCTGCCACGGATGCGTACACCATGCTGCGGTAATCATATGCCATGAGCAGGCAGACCGCTGTGGCGGCGCAGGCCAGAGCAGTGAAGAGCGCAGTAGCAGTGCTGCCCGAGGTGAAACAGGCAAGTCCGGCGGAGACAAGCGCGCCAAGAACCGGGTACACCTGCTTGCTGAGACGAGGCAGGAATGCATCCGCAATCAGGACAAGCAGAGCAAGCCCAGTCAAAACAAAGGTGGGTGTGAATTGCTCCCAAGTGTAGGAGGAACTGATCAGGTTTATTGTACTCATGAGTGAATCAGGAGGTAGGAGTAAAGGGAAATCACGCGAGGATGCCGGGGATGATACCGAAGAGCAACAGTGCCGCACTTAGCAAGGCAGCGGAGCAAATCTCCGCGCCGCTTAATGGAAGCGTGGCGCGCTCGCATGCAGGCGTCAGCTCTCCGGTGAAGATACGACGAATGGCACGCAGCATGTAGATAGCGCTTATAACTAGCCCCCAGAGAGCGAAAACTAAGGTCAACTGAATGGGTCCGAGTCCGCCAAGCATGTTGGACAGGCTATTCAGCCAGCCGCAGCAGAAGGAGCTTGTCGAACCGGGTTCCCAATCAACAAAACAGGAAACGAAGATGGAAAATTCGCCCACGAAGTTAGCCAACAGAGGCAATCCGATGGAAGCCATGCCTGCGAGGCCAAAGAAGAAGCCAAGCAGAGGTTGTTTATGAGCCAGTCCGCCAAGGCCACTCAATTCGAGAGTGCCAGTGCGGCGCTCGATTTGCCCGGATAGCAGGAAGAGCAGTGCGATGCTCAGACCATGCGCGAGCATGAGCATGCCTGCTCCTTGGTAAGCCAGTGCATTCGATGAACCGGACATCACAAAGACGGCTATACCCAAGAAAATATAGCCCATGTGCATGACGGAAGAATTGCCCAGCATGGTGTCCAAACGGGATTGCGCTATGGTCACGCAGCCTACCCAAAGGATATTTCCCAGCAGGAGAATAAGCAGCAGATTAGTCCAGCAGCCGAAAAACTGAGGACTGTTCGATCCGAAAATGCAAGCTACGAGGATGAGACCATACAGACCGAACTTCTTGAGCACACCGGCATGCATCATGGCGATTGGCGTGGGAGCACTCGCATAAGCCGGCGCTGCCCATGAGTGGAACGGAAAGAGCGATACCAAGGTGCCAAAGCCAAGAAGCAGCAATCCGGCAGTCAGACACGCCGCCACCGGCATGCGTCCTATAGCCGCCATAATGCGCATCTCTGAGAAGCTCAGTGTGCCCAGCTGCGTGTACAGTAGCACCAAGCCGGCCAGAAGAACCATGGAAGCGAGCCCCAAATACAGAGTCATACGCCAAGCGATGGTACGGCGTTCACCGCGACCGTACAGACCTATCATGACGAAAGTGGGGATGAGTGCGAGTTCATGGAAGGCAAAGAAAGACACTAAGTTGTCGGAGATGAATGCCCCGGTCGCACCGGCTGAGATGAGAAGCGTGGAGATGCTCCAGCTGCGCTCTGCGGCGGCATCCGGCGCTTTCATCCCGAGTACAGCGGCCATGGTGACAAGCACGGTGAGCAGCAACATGGGCTTGCTGAGCGGCAAATAGAGGGAGAGAGTTGTCGGTACATCTCCAATGTGGGTAAGGCATTTGCCATCCGCCCCCATACTTAGGGCAACGATGGAACCGATGCCCAGCAAAAGGGAGAGCAAAGCACTCACAAGAGCTGTAGCACGACCCGGAGTGTGCAGGAAACCGATGAGCACACTCGCTATCACAGGGATAAGGATAAGCCAAATAAGCATAGCGCAAAAATTGGTTTAGAAGAGTAAAATAAGGATAAGCATGAGAACGAGCACGCCCAGCGAGGCTAGCACCGTGTAGCCGCGCAGAGATCCACCCTGAATACGCCCCAGCAGACGACCTACCCAGGCCGTCAGCGACGCCAGCCCTTCCCCAATAAGTCGGCGAATGATGCCGTCATCCAAGCAGGAGATAAGACAGGCGAACCAGCGTTGTATGCCGCCCACCAGTACGTGGTCGTAAAAGGCATCAATATAGAGCCGATGCCGCAGGGCGCGGGAAACAAAGTTGGCGCCGAGTGGATCAGCCTTGCCTGCGAGTGTTTCCGTTTTGCCGTAGAGCAGCCAGGCAAGTCCTCCGCCCACAATAAGCGCACCCAGCCCGGCAAAGAAAGTAGCTCCCCATTCCACACCCAAAGTGTGGAACTCGGCATAGGGCACCAGCCGATCGGCCAGAAAGCCACAGCCGGAGATGATGGCAAGCATTGCCAAGATAAGGAGCGGCACCAGCATGGTGGGCGAGGCTTCATGGGCCTGCTCCGCTTCATGAGTCCTTGTATCGCCACAGAATGCAACCAGGCAAAGTCGCACCATGTAGAAAGTCGTGAGGGCAGCCACAATTACGCCCAACACGAAGAGCGGCACACTACGCTCCAAGGCAGCCTCCAAGATACGCTCTTTGGAAAAGAAACCGGAGAAACCGGGCACGGCGATGAGAGCACACGTGCCCGCCAGGAAGCAGAGCGTTGTGATGGGCATTTTTTTACGGAGTCCGCCCATTTTCCAGATGTCTTGCTCGTGGTGGCAGCACACAATAATAGCGCCAGCGGCTAAGAAGAGCAGAGCTTTGAACCAAGCGTGCGTGTAAAGGTGAAACATGGCCGCCTCGCCCGCCAGAAGACCCACAGCCATTATCATGTAGCCGAGCTGGGAGAGGGTGGAATAGGCAAGCACGCGCTTGATGTCATCCTGCTGAGTTGCCATGAGTGCGGAGAGCAGGGCAGTGATGGCGCCAACACTGGCAATTACACAGCACGCAGTGTCGGTGAAAGCATCCAGTCCCATGCTTACTTGTAAGCGCACGAGCATATACACACCTGCCGCCACCATGGTGGCCGCATGGATAAGCGCGGAAACCGGTGTAGGACCTTCCATGGCATCCGGCAGCCAGACATGAAGAGGAAATTGGGCAGACTTGCCCACTGCGCCGCAGAAGAGGCAGAGTACGGCCACCGTGAGAACCGGAGATCCCGCTGCCACCTTCATGTGCCCGGCCATATCCGCATAGTACAGAGTACCAAACAGCCCGAGGGTAAGCAGGATACCGATCAGAAAGCCAAAGTCGCCCACGCGATTAGTGATGAATGCTTTTTTGGCAGCATCTGCCGCACTGTCTTTGTGGTACCAGTGACCGATCAGCAGGTAGGAGGAGAAGCCTACCATTTCCCACCCTATAAAGGTGAGGATGAGAGAGTTGGCCAGTACGATGCAGCTCATGCTGAACATAAAGATGCTCAAACCGGCAAAATAGCGGCTGTGGTTGGAGGAATCGCCCTTCATGTAGCCGAGCGAGAAAATATGCACCAGCGTACCGATGCCGGTGACAACGAGCATCATCTTCATGGACAGGTCATCCATGAGCAGACCGAGACTGAGGTCAAACCCCTGCACAGGAAACCATACGTAGGAGCTCGGGGCACCCGTTTGTAAGCCCCCCATGTAGGCTATGCAAAGCCCCAGCGTGACCAGCGCCGAGACGATGGAAACACCTGCCGCTACCCGCGGTTTGCGTGCCAGTACAAGCCAATCCACCGAAGCTGCCACGAGCGGCAGCACGAGAAAGAGCCAAGGTAAGTTCTGAGTCATAAGTTAGTCTTTCAGAGAAGTGAGGGATGTGCTTTCCACGCCGCGGCGCGCACGGAACATGGCAACAATAAGAGCGAGGCCTACCGCAACTTCTGCTGCAGCTATGGCCATGACAAAAAGCGCCAACACCTGCGCGTCGTACACGGGCACGCCCTCCAGCCCTTGAGCGCGGGAGAATGCCACGAGCGACACATTTGCAGCGGTAAGCATGAGCTCCAAACACATGAGAACAACCAGCACGTTGCGCCGCATGATAGCTCCGCCCAGACCGATGGAAAAGAGGAGAGCGGAGAAAATGAGATAATGGGATAGGGGAGTCATAACTTGAAAGAGGAGATTAATCACGGCGAAGTTTGCGACCGACAGCCACGGCACCCAGCGCCCCGGCCAGCAGTGCAAAGCTCAGAATGACAATGCTCATGTTGTAATGGGTGAAGAGCCTCTTGCCCAGCAGGGAGACATCCGATTCGTGATCTTTCATGGAGATAGAGGGCAGCATCCCTCCGTATTCAGCCGGAGGAGTTTGGGGCTGCGTTGCCTGCTCTTCTCCTGACACTGGGCAAAGCTCATTTGCGTGCTCGATCAGTACATGCACCGGGCAACGGCCTCCCGTTGCCCCCGGCAGGCGTAGGGCAGCAGAAGAGATTGTACCGGCCATCATGCCCGCTATCACCACACCGACTATGCAGTAGCACCAATGCCCTGCTGCTGGTTGCTCATCTTTTACATTGAGCATCATTACAATGAAGAGGATGAGAACCAAGATAGCCCCGGCATAAATAATGAGCTGCGCTATGCCTAGGAACGTCGCTCCGGCGCCAAAAAAGATGGCCGCCACAAAGGCAAGGCAACAGGCCAAACTCAGAGCGCTGGAAACCGGGTTGCGCAAAGCTACCACACCCAAGGCGCTCAGGAGCGCTCCAAACGCGAAGACGTAGAACAGTATGGCTTGAATAGCAGGATTCATGGTTATTTATATTGATTCCATTTATTAATGAGACCCTTCTTAGTGCCGCCAAGTTGGTAGAGCTGTTCCTTGCGACGGAGGGCTTGCTTGCGGTTTGTGGGGGTGATGAGATATTCCTTGGACAAGAAGATAGCTTGCTCCGGACAGACCTCTTGACACATGCCACAATATATGCAGCGCAGCATGTCAATTTCAAACTCCGCGGGAGCCTTTTCTTGTTTGGGCGTGGGGGAATTAGGATCTACCGTGCCGGGTACAACACGAATGGCACGAGCCGGGCAAATAAACTCGCAGAGCTGGCAGGACACGCAACGCTCGCGTCCGTCCTCACCACGGACGAGTGTTGGCGCGCCGCGGTAATACGAGGGAAGGTGGGAATCCCAACGCTGCTCCGGGAAGGGCATGCAGGCGCCGATGCCCGCGCCGTTGAAATCCTTTTTGCTGCGGCTTTTACCGATCAGAGAAAGCACCAAGTGGCGCAGGGTGATGACCAGCCCCCTTGCGAGCTCCACAACGTAAATGCGATCCAGCAGGGAGAACTTAGGACGCTTAACGGGAATGTATGACATGAGCAGAAAGGGTTATTTGACGTAATAGAGGATGAGAGCAGTGAGGATAATATTGGCCACAGCGAGTTCGATAAAAACGAGCCAACAAAGCTTCATCACTTGATCCCAGCGAAAGCGCGGGAGTGTCCAGCGCACCCACACGAAAAAGAAGATGAAAGCGAGCAGTTTAACCAGAAACACGATGAACTGGCAGATCACTGCCACCCACTGGTTCCAGGTTGCCAAGGCCTCATCCGCGCCAAACCCAATGGACCAACCACCCAAGAATAGCGTGACGACCATGGCGGAGCCGATAACCATGGCCGCGTATTCGCCCATAAAGAAGGAGGCGAATTTCATGGAAGAGTACTCCGTGTGGTAACCTCCCACCAGATCCGTTTCACACTCTGCCATGTCGAAGGGTGTGCGATTGGCTTCCGCAAAAATACACGTGGCAAACATGAGGAAGCTGAGAGCCATGGGTATCCAGAGGACCCAGCGTTGGATGCTGAGTCCCCCGCCCCAGAGCGGCAGCAGCGTCCAACCATCCGTCGCCTGTGAGGTCACTATCTCCTGCAAATTAAGTGTGCCAAATACCATGAGCAGAGGAATGACGGAGAGCCCCATCGCTACCTCGTACGAGATGAGTTGAGCCGTGGCGCGCAGACCGCCCAAGAAAGGGTACTTGGAGTTGGACGACCAGCCGGCGAGTGTGAGACCATATACCGAAAGTCCGGATATCGCAAACACCCATAGCGGACCGATACTCAGATTGGCCACGCACATGGAGATGTCGCCAAAGGTGGTGCTTACCCCGGAGGAAAAGGGTACGACAGCAGCAGCCACCAGCGGCGGCCCAAGTACGAGCATGGGCGCCAGAATGAAATAAAATTTGCGCACGTAGGAAGGGGTAATCTCTTGTTTGAGGAAGAGCTTGCCGCCATCCAGACAAGGCTGTATAAGCCCGAAAGTGGGGATTTCGCGATCAAGGCGCAGCCAGCGACAGAGCCGTGCGATTCGACCATCCGGCGGGCACCCAAAGAAGTGAAGCAGACCGGCAAGCGGTTGCTCCTTTTTGCTGCCGAAAGGGCGCAGCAGGAAGAGAGGCAATCCTGCACGGTTGGGACCGGGGCGATCTTGAATCCACCCGGCCACGCGGCGCTCTATCCACACGGAGAGTACCACAAAAGCCAAAATCACCGCAAACACCAAAGCCAGTTTTGCCACTGTGGTGAGCAGGTAAAACCAAGTCGGGTTGCGCAGTATGTCACAGCACCATGTCCAGAAGCATTCCATGATTATATTGTGCGGGTAGGTTTTCAGATATTAAGATTTTTTAGTGCGCTCGATAAGAGGGATGGTGATCCCAGTTTCGAGAACCTGGCGGCCGGAGTTGCCGATATTTGCCCAAGTGACGCCGGAGAGAGCTTCGAATTGCTCGGTCATCTCTTCCAGAATTTCCATGGGGCTGGTAGCGCGAACAGCTTTGAGCGGCACGTCGCCACACTCTTGCAGCAGGGCGCGCAGGATATCCCAGTCGGCCCTAGATTCGCCGAGAGGATCAATAGCGCGGTTGAGACGCTGAATGCGACCAGTCACATTAATCATCGTGCCGTATTTTTCGGCAAATGTGACACCCGGCAGCACGGCATCCGCCGCCCGCGTTGTGGGGCTCTCGCTGTGGGCCATCACCAGCAGGTAATCCAAGTTTCGAAGTTGCTCTGCAGGGATTCCGGCCTCAGCCGTCACATCTTCACCGAGTACGATGAGCGAGCGAATTTTGCCGATCTTGATGCCGCGGACAATGTCGGACAGGGTGCTGCCATCTTTGCCGAGGATGAGTTTGGCGCCGGAGGTGTTAGGGTTGCAGTCAGCCGAGATGAGCATGCCATCACCCTCCCCCATGCGCGGGACGATATCCAGAGACTTGACGCTGAGCAGATCTGCCAAGTGTTTCGTGAGGTAGAGCTCTTCGTTGGTGAGGCGCGCCGAGGCGATGATGGCCAGTTCAGAGCTCTTGCAGCGGCGAAGTTGCTCGGCTGTCGCGCGCAGCAGCGGCTCCCACGTGGCAGGGCGCTGTTCAGCCCCCTCATCCGTGCGAATAAGGGGGGTAAGCAGCCTCTCCGGGGCATTGATGTACTCGTAGTTGAGGCGATGGCTATCCGGCATCCAGCAGCTGTTCACCTCATCATTTTGGCGCGGTGTGATGCGGTACACCTGCTGCTCACGAGTCCAGATATTGATGTTGATGCCAGTGCCGCAGTTCACATCAATGGTAGGCGTGCTCTTCAGGAACCAGACGCGCATCTTGAAGCGGAAATCCTTTGACGTCATGGCACCAACAGGGCAAATATCCACAACGTTCATGGAATAGTTGCTGTCCAAGGTCTTGCCGGGGTAGCACGCAATGGCGTTGCGTCCGCCGCGGCCTACCACGCCGAGCACTTCCTCCCCCACTATTTCCTTCATGAAACGCACACAGCGACGGCAGAGCACGCAACGCTCCTGGTCCAGATTCACACGTGGGCCGATGGAGAGATTTTTTCCCTTTTTAATTTTGCTTTCGGTAAAGCGATGAGTAAGCCGGCCGTAGTCAGCGGTGTACTCTTGCAGTTTGCACTCACCTGCCTGGTCACAGATGGGGCAGTCCAGCGGGTGGTTGGTAAGCAGGAACTCCAGCACGGCGCGGCGAGCTTCGGTGCAGACGGTTCCATTGGTGCGGATGCCCATATTTTCGGCCACCGTGTTGGCGCAGGCCACAATGGCTCGCGGCATCCATTGGATGGTCTGGTACCCATCGTCATTGTAGGTAGGTGTGGCGCCGGGAGCGAGGCGCGGAGGCATACCTTGCTCCACCAGGCACATGCGGCAGGAGCCCGCCACGCTCAGCTTGGGATGGTAGCAGAAGCAGGGCACATGCACGCCCACGCTGTTGCAGGCATCGGCGATGCGAGTGCCTTTGGGGAAGCGGTACCAAGTGCCGTTGATTTGCACATTGACCTTACCTTCGGCGGCGGCCGCGTCCTTCGGCAGTATTTGCTGTTCTGTACTCATGGGTCAGCAGTAAAGATTAGTCTTCTCGGGTCAGGTATTTGCGCGCCTCAGCAGTCTCCGGATTGTGCGGCTTGAAGGCGTTAATGGGCTTGGTAAGCGCCAGGAACTCTTCGCGGAATTTGGTGGTAAAAGCTTGCACCGGCCATGCGCATGCCTCGCCAAAGGCACAGACGGTGCGACCGCAGATGTTGTCTGCCACACTCTTGAGCAAGTCCACATCTTCCGGGGAGGCCTTGCCCCGGCAGATGCGTGTGCTCAATTTGAGCATCCACGGATTGCCTTCCCGGCACGGCGTGCATTGCCCGCAGGATTCCCACGCAAAGAAGCGATTAAGATTGCGTAACATTTCAGGCATGCTGCGCGTGTCGTCCATGACGATGACTCCGCCCGAGCCGCTCATGGAGCCGTGCTGGGCGATGCTATCGAGATCCATCGGCACATCGAAGATGGCCATTTTGCGGACACTGCCATCAGGGTTGCGACCTTTGAGCGTTTCATCGCAGCGCATCACCTTGGCGCTTGCGCCGCCGGGGATGATGGCCTTGAAGGTGCGACCCGGCTTCGGACCGCCGCAGATGTCATAGAGCAACTCCCCGTAAGTGATGGAACCTGAAATGATTTCGTAATACCCGGGCCTTTGCACATCGCCTGACACGCCAATGATTCGAGTCCCCGGGCTGCGCGTCGCTCCTTCTGCCGCATAGACTTCGCCTCCGCGCATCAGGACTTGGCGCACCTGACAGAGCGATTCCACATTGTTGACAATGGTGGGACATCCGTACAGACCGATGGCAGCCGGGAAGAAAGGCGGTTTGATGCGCGGGTAAGGGCGCACGCCCTCTATCGAGTTGATGAGACCGGTTTCTTCGCCGCAGATGTAAGCGCCGGCGCCGCGGTGAAGGATGATTTTCAGGTCATACCCGCTGCCGAGAATATCCTTGCCCAAAAAATGGCGCTCCTCTGCCTCAGCTAAAGCTTTTCGCACGATTTTGGCGGCTTCAGGAAACTCCTCACGCATGTAGATGACAGCGTAGTGAGCTTGCACGGCATAGCAGGCGATAATCATGCCTTCCAGCAGCTGGTGCGGGTCTTGGTGCACGATGAAGCGATCTTTGAAAGTGCCTGGCTCCGACTCATCGCAGTTGCACACAAGGTACACGGGTTTGGTGTTGCCCTTTGGAATAAAGGTCCACTTGACGCCGGTTGGGAACCCGGCGCCGCCGCGGCCGCGTAAGCCGCTTTTCTTTACTTCATCAATGATGGAGGCAGGCTCCATTTTGATGACTTTCTTGAGTGTTTCATAGCCGCCATCCTTGATAAAACAGTCGATGGATGGATCGTAGCCCACGCGATCGATGTTGCGAAAGATGCGGCGGGTTTCACGCGGGTGGGGTTCGCGCCCCGGTTTGTAAGTGATTTCACTCATAGTTGTGTCGTCATGCTTTCTTGCTGTATTCCGCTACCAGTTCATCCACCTTCGCTCGATCCATTTGCGAATACAGGGTGTCATTAATCATGATATTAGGCCCAAAGCCACAAGCAGCCAAGCATTCCACTGCTTCAATGCTCCATAAACCGTCTGCGCTCACTGCCATGGGCTCTTCATCTGTCATCGCCTGCGGATCAATGCCGATTTTCTCGCAGATGTAGGCGAGCAGCTCCTCCCCGCCGGACAGGGCGCAGGCAATCGTGTGGCAGACGCGGATGTGCCACTTACCGGGGCAACGTGTACGGATACCGGGGTAGAAACTCACGACTCCCTGCACGTGGATGGGTGTGGATTTGCACATTTCAGCGATCCAAAGCACGCTCTGAGGACAGATGTATCCATGCTCTTCCTGCACCAAGTGAATGAGCGGCAACACGGTGGATTGCTCCTTGCCTTCCGGGTACATAGCGATGTACTCCTTGGCCTTTTCGGTGAGCTCCGGGGTCACCTTGAAAGGGGGGTAGTACTTCTCTCCGGGGGACGGTTTAGCCTCTGCAAGGATTGCGATGGCGTCTGGTTGCTCTGTCATGGTGATTGGGTAAGTTGGTTGTTTTTAGCGGTCGCATTCGCCCTGCACGAAGTCGAAAGAGCCAAGAATGGCGCCGATATCACTCACCAAGTGTCCCGGCAGCAGTTCCGGCAGCATGGATAGAGTGCAGAAGGACGGACTGCGCATCTTGAGGCGGTTTGGTGTTCCTCCCCCTTGGGAATCGATGAAGAATCCGAGCTCTCCCTTCGGGTTTTCCGCGGCGAAAAAGACTTGACCGACCGGGGCATTCACGCTCTGCGTGCTCACCATAAACTGGCGGATGAGTTCCTCCATGCCCTGCAATGCATCCTCCTTGCGAGGGAGCACTCCGTACTCGTTCTGCACGCAGATGGGACCTTTCGGCATGTCCTCACACACCTGACGGATGATGCGTACGGACTGCAAGATCTCCTCCAATCGTAGCTGGAAGCGTGCGTAACAATCGCCCTCTTGCGCCACCGGCACATCAAACTCATATTTCTCGTAACCAAGGTAAGGGTTGGTTTTGCGCAAATCACGCTTGACGCCACTGGCGCGGAGATTGGGACCGGTCATGCCGTTTTGCAGAGCCATTTCTCGCGTGATGACGCCCACGCCCACCAGACGATCGATGAACACCTTGTTATGCAGCAGCAAGCGCTTGAGATCATCCACCGTCTTTTCTGCCGAGTCGCAGAAGTCAAGTACTTCCTTTTCAAACCCCTTGGGCAAGTCGCGTGTCATGCCGCCAATGCGCGTGTAGCTGGAGGTAAAGCGTGCCCCGCAGATTTTCTCGTAAAAATTGTGCACCTTTTCTTTCTCTTCGTAGCAGTAAAGGAAAGCCGTCATGGCTCCCGTGTCCATGGCGTACACACCGAGTCCCAGGAAGTACGAGGAGATGCGTGAAAGCTCGGCGCAGAGCACGCGAATAGCTTGTCCGCGTTCCGGAAGCTCCCACCCCAGAAGCTTTTCCACCGCGCAGGCATAGGCAATGTTGTTGCTCATAGGTGCCAGGTAGTCGAAGCGATCCGTGTACGCCACGAACTGATTGTAGTGACAATTCTCGGCGATTTTTTCCATGCCGCGGTGCAGATAGCCGATCACCGGGTCGCAGCTCACGATCTCTTCCCCATCTATCACCAGCTTAAGCCGAAGTACCCCGTGCGTTGCCGGGTGCGATGGCCCCATGTTCAGCGTTACCAAATCATGCGGCATATCCGCATCTTCCCTCAGATATTCTGGCCCGGCTTCAGATGGATTCGGCACTTCTATTACCTTGGTCGTCTTCATGATCTGCTTCTGCCCGTTTCGCGCTCGCGCAGGGTCGGGACGATTATACTCTCCTCCTCCCGCAATTTCAAGCCTAAAGTGAATAGACTCAGAGCAAACACTTTAGAAATTAAATTTGTTATTCACAACCTCCGATTATGAACTGCTGTTCATTGATAATGTGTTTATTGAATACGTTTTCCCAAAGAAGTAACGTATGCCGGAGATGAAGCAGAATCAACTCATTTGTCAGAACGTGATACGCAGTTTGTCAAATTTGTGCGTCAAAAAGGGGAAAACAGCACATACGTCCCAAGAAAAGCACCCCCAATAGGTGATGCAGCAACCATAGGTTGCTGCCTATGTACGATGTTGGATGTACGATATACGATTCAGGAAATTCCCGCGCTTGCGCGCGAACTTGGCGAAGTTTGCCGTCTTGCTGACTTACTTCCTTTGACGCTTCGTCACCACACTGACTTCGCGCCCTGCGGACAGCGCATGCGCGCTGTCCATACACTCTTCCCGTCCGCTGCGCGTGCTCCCTCAACGGGGCCGTCGGGCGTGTTGTCCATTGGAGACGCATGAGGAATGGGTCGAATGAGCCTAGAGAAGATTTTATTGGGACACGTGTGGGAAAACAGGCGATGGAAAGACGGGGTTCTGAGTGAGACATGGCCGGAACGCGCACCGCCGCGCCGGTGAAGTGCGACAAATGAGGATGAAGATTTTCTCCCCATTTCATTCCTTTGCACCGTGAGCTTCGAGAATTTTGCGTGCTTCTTCTTTGGCTTGCTGACTTTTAGTTCTGGAATTTATCATTTGAGGGAGCGTCTCCCCCTTTTGATTTTTGATATCTGTTTTCGTTCCTGCATCAAGGAGAACTTTCAAGTAATCGTCGAAATGATAGATTACAGCATATCGTTCGATCGTTTTCATGGCGGGGGTGTTGCCTTTTGCGTTTTGGATATTGGGGCCTGCGCCATTTTTTAATAATAATTTTGCAACAACAGCTTCGTCCGTCAAATGTAAAGGAGTATTGCCTTCTTTGTCGCGAGCATTCACATCCGCCTTAGCGCGAATCAGCGATTCGATGGTAGCTATCCGGAGACTCGCCTCCTTTAAACGCTTCGACCCTGAGCATGCGCAGTGCAAGGGAGTACGGTCATTGTTATCCCGCGCGTTAATGTCTGCGCCGTTAGCGATGAGGGCTTGGGCGAGCGCTTTGTTAGCTACGAGGTGGAGAGGAGTTTTCCCCTCCTTGTTGCGGGCATTCACATCGGCGCCGTCCCGGACCATCGCGTGAACGAGTTCCGGGGCGGGGTTTATGGACCTCCCTTCTCGGATGTTGCAAAGGTTGTGCAAGGGCGTCCAGCCGCCTTTATCCGCGATGTCAACGCGAGCGTTATACTTGCGGAGCACGGCGTACAGTCGGACAGGATCGTTTGATCGATTCAGTTGGAACATGGCTCCCCACCGTACGTCTTCGGGCGGGTTTGGGTTGGCGCCATGTTGAAGCAGGAACTCGGCCACCGCCGGGTAAAGCGCGATGTCGCTCTGCAGGTTGTTGGGCATCTCGACTCCTGCGTCAATAAGTTTTTTGATGAGGTTGCTTGCGGCAGTATCCGGCAGGTCACCTCCTATGTTCATGTG
>CANRJD010000004.1 GCA_947630815.1 uncultured Akkermansia sp.
CATTTATTGCATCATTTTTTCTTCTTCCTCCTCTCACACACTTTCCCCGCTCGAGGAGTTTTTAGAGATGGCAAAATAAGGACTTGACACACGTATTTCAAATACGTATTCCCTATTTGTTTCATAAGAAAGACCCACTCTGGTAGTGGGGCATCCCAACTCCACGGCAAACGCATCATGAAATGTGTTTACTCATTTACGATTTACGACTTGAGAAGTTCTCTCGCCTGAAGTGCGGGGGTGCGGAGTGGGTGCGCAGAGAAACATTCAAAACATTGCGTATTGTCAGTTAGAATGGTTTGTGGATACGCGATGCCAGTTTGCAAACTTCTTCTCCATCGCCTTTCTCACATGAAGCGCATGGGAGACGGGCTAAATGGGCTTGGGGAAATTTTATTGGGTCACGTGTGCGTTTGCCTTAGAGCAATCTCACATCTTCACTTGCCAAAAGGGAAGAATGGTGGTAAGATGCGCGCAAGCTATGGCTCTTCCAACAAATCAGCAACCGGCTTTCGATTTCAAAATCGAAACTGCCGAAGTAAAAGAAAAGAAGCAAGGCATTCTCTTCTATATTCTTCCTCCGCTCGTTGTCGCCTCTGTCTTTGTGTATTGTTACCTGAACAGCCAGGCGCCTGAGACGTCTGATCAAGCGATCGGGGGTCACGCAAAGGCGAAGCCGGTGTATTCCACCACGGCGCAATACTTGGATGATGAGGAAGAAGAGGAAACGGAAGACACCAGCGATGAGTAAAGGTATGCCGACTCCTATCTCCATGCAGCCGAGTGGTCTTGTAGTACCGCCTCACCCCACAATTCCGTACATCATCGGAGATGGTTCCGGCCCCGACATCTGGCGTGCCTCGCGACCGGTCATCGATGCCGCCGTGCGCGCGGCCTACGCTGATTCTCGCAGCATCGACTGGATCGAAGCGCTTGCGGGACAAAAAGCGTACGATACGGTGGGAACTTGGCTTCCGGAAGAGACGATGCAGGCTTTTCGCGATTATCTGGTGGGCATTAAAGGCCCCCTCACCACTCCGGTAGGCGGGGGCATTCGTTCTCTGAATGTGGCTCTTCGTCAAGGTCTGGACCTGTACTGCTGCGTGCGTCCGGTGCGCTATTTCCCCGGACTGGAAACACCCGTAAAACACCCCGAACTGGTGGATATGGTTGTGTTCCGCGAGAATACGGAGGATATCTACGCGGGAATAGAGTTTTCGGCAGACTCTGCGGAGGCAGGCGTATTGCGTGACTGGCTGAGTACCACCTTCCCGGAAAGAGCGGCAAAAATTCGTTTTCCTCAAACAAGCGGCTTCGGCATCAAGCCCGTCTCGCGCGAAGGAACGGAGCGGCTTGTGCGCGCTGCTATCCAGTACGCTATCGATCACCAGCTACCCAGCGTCACTCTGGTGCACAAGGGCAATATCATGAAATTCACCGAGGGGGCATTCCGCGATTGGGGATACGCACTTGCGGAGCGCGAGTTCGGAGCTGTCCCCTGCGGCAAGGGGCCTTGGCGAAAGCTCCCTTGCGGGATCATCATCAAGGACTGCATTTGCGATGCCTTTTTGCAGGAAATACTGCTGCACCCCGCGGAACACTCCGTGGTTGCTACGCTTAACTTGAATGGCGATTATTGCTCCGATGCTCTTGCGGCGCAGGTGGGCGGCATTGGCATCTCACCCGGGGCCAACATCAATTACCGCACGGGACACGCCGTTTTTGAAGCCACACACGGCACTGCCCCTAATCTGGCAAATCAAAACAGAGTGAACCCGAGCTCCTTCCTGCTTTCTGCTCAGATGATGCTCAGTTATATCGGCTGGAACGAGGCGGCTGATGCCCTGCTGCGCGGAATGCAGGCTGCTCTCGCGGCTCATCAAGTCACTGCGGATCTGGCGGCTCTTATTCCGGGCGCCTCCGCCCTGAGCACATCCGACTACGCCGAGGCGTTGATTGCTCACATTCTTTCCTGAGGAGCCATGGCCGACCCGCAATTCGTCCACGACACATTCAGCGCCATTGCCTCACGCTACGTGTTGGCCAATCATATGCTCTCACTGGGGGCGGATGTGCTTTGGCGCTCACGAGCAGTGCAAATCATCTCGGAATGGCATCCCTCCAACCTCATGGATGTCGCCACTGGCACGGGCGACTTGGCGCTGGATATCTGCCGGGAGTTGCCGGAAATACGCGTGCTCGGGCTTGATTTCTGCGAACCGATGCTCGCCATTGCGCGGCGGCGGGGGCTGACCCGCACCCTGCAAGCTGATGCCATGCACATGCCGCTCGAGAATGCCTCATTCGATGCACTGACCATCTCCTTCGGCCTGCGCAATCTACCGGATTATACGGCAGCCTTGCTCGAGTTTCGGCGAGTGCTGAGACCCGGAGGGCACCTTCTCGTGCTCGATTTTTCTCTTCCCGACGGCATCGCCAGAGGCCCCTACCGGCTGTACCTGCACCACATCCTACCCCATTTGGCCGCATGTCTTACCGGCAACCACTCTGCATACGCCTACTTGGGACGCAGTATTGAGCAATTTCCTCGCGGACTCGCCATGATGAAGCTGATGCGACAGGCGGGATTTACCAATCCCACGCACCTGCCACTCTGCGGCGGCATCGCTGCTATTTATACGGCAGAAGCCCGATAGCGAAAGGAATCATTTACGATTTAAACCATTTACGATTTACGATTTGGAAATTTGGCGAGCCTCCGGCTCGCGAAAGATGCGGAGCGTAAGCAAAGGGGGCGGTGGCGACTAGCGTCGCCCATGTACGATGTACGATTTGGGGAATTCGGCGCGTTGCGTGAAATTGCGATTGTGTAGGTGTGGACGTGGCAGATGTGCTCAATGAGCCCCAAACATGCGGCGTGAAAAAAAACGGGGCAAGACGCACTTTCTGATGGACAAAAAGCGCACATTCAGGTAGGATGGAGCGCGTATGAGCGGAGCGCCTTTCCGGACTCCGCGCACCAAGTCTTACCCTGCTTCCTATCATGCCATTCTTCAACAACTCCAAGAGCAATTCGGAACCTGATTTCAAGACGAATTCCGACTTTTCAAATGACTCCGTCAGTTCGCCGTGGGACACCCCTGCGGGCGATCCTTCTGATCCCGCCTCCGATTTCTACACCAGCCAAGATTCCGGTTCGTCTCCCTTCGGTCAGTCCTCCCCGGACATTCCCTCGTCTTCCAACAGCAACGTGCTCAACTCTGATGTTACTGTGATCGGAACTCTGCGTTTCTCGGAGGATCTGCTAGTGGATGGCATCGTGGAAGGGGAGATTGTATCCGATGGAGTGCTCACAGTGGGAGCCAACGCCAAGATTTCCGGTACGGATAAGAACCAGCCGGCTATCCGCACAAAGAGCGCCATTATCCATGGCAAGGTTATCGGCAACGTCGTAGTTTCTGACCGCGTTGAACTTTCCTCTACCGCTGAATTGCAGGGGGATGTCACTGCGAACAGTATCGCTATTCAGGAGGGAGCTCAGATTGTAGGCCACGTCCAAGCGGGCGCTAACCTCGGTATAACCGCTCCCCTCAAGTCTCCGGCGTCCTCACCCAGGAAGAGCGTCAGGCGTACTTCCCCTTCTGCCGATGAAGACGCCTCCAATCTTTTGGTATGATTGAAGCGAGGATGGCCTCTGCAGACTCGGGCTTCATCACCCGACCGCTGGAGGCTCCCGGTTTCTCCGGCTATTTGGCACAGGGTGGGCACAAGCGGCGTGATCCTCTCGCGCCTCCTGTGGAGCGTGAGTCGCGTGTCGCCGTTCCGATGCGTGAGATCGTGTGTTACGAATGCGGTAAAACCTGCAGCATACCTGCTGCTGCGCTCTCCGCATCGTGCTCCCACTGCTCTGCGCATCTGAATACGGACAACATCACTGTCAAGCCGGGCACTCGCCATTTGCGAGTGCGCACGCTCGGGGATGTGAGAATACCGTCCTCAGTAGAGCTCTCGGGACTGGATGTGATATGCCACCATTTGCACATGGCAGGGCGCGTGAATGGCACACTGCGCGCCACGGGGAACGTCACGCTGGCGGGACACGCTACGGTGAGTGGCAAGCTCGTAGCCGATGAACTGATTGTGCAACGCGGCGCGAAAGTAGAAATGCAGTCGGGTATTTCCGTTGAGCATGCAGATGTGCACGGCGCGTTCAGTGGGCGCCTGTACGCCCGCGACTCCGTGCACATATACCCCGGAGGCAAACTCAATGGGCCCTGCTGCACGCCGTATCTGCAAATTGATCCCGGCGGTCGTCACATCGGCGCCCGGGAGACTCCTGACTCCTCCCTCTGACACAAACTATGGATATTCGCGTCAGCGGCGCTTCCCTCAATACGCTGCAGCACATCGATCTGTGTCTGCCGTCGGGAAAGCTCATTGCGCTGGCGGGGCCAAGCGGTTCCGGCAAGAGCACGTTGGCGCGCGACACGCTTTTTGCTGAGTCACGTCGCCGATTTCTGGATTGTCTCTCCCCCGCTGCGCGGCGTATGATGGCTCGCCCCGCCCGACCCGAAGTGGAGAGCATTGAGGGGCTGCCCCCTGCCCTGTGCCTTGAACAGGGGCTTCCCGTTTCCACATCCCGTGCCGTGTTGGGCAGTATCACTGAATCACTCGACTACCTGCGCATCATTTACGCTGCCATAGGAACGCCGCATGACCCCGTCACAGGCGAAGCGCTCACCCGGCTCAGCCCGGATGAAATCTCCGCCGCACTTTGCGAGCTCCCCTGCGGTACGCGGCTCACCCTTCTCGCACCGTTGGCGAGTAAATGGGGCGATGAGGAGGACGAGCTGAGCACGATGCAACTGCGCAAAGCCGGCTACCTGCGCCTGCGAGTGAATGGCGAGTTGCGCGACTTGGACGAGCTGGAAGAGAAGCCCCTGCCACCGGAGGCAACACTGGAGTTGGTGGTGGATCGCCTCATCATCAAGCCGGAGAATTTTTCGCGCTTGGCAGACTCTCTGCAGAGTGCGCTTCGGATCTGCCCGGATGAAGTACGCGCGTTGACGCAAGCCCCCGGGCAAGAGGAAGCTCAGCTGAGCAGCTTCCACACACGCTTTCGCAATGAACACACCGGGTTCACCCTGCCGGACCTCAGCCCGGAACTTTTCTCCCCTTTTTCGTCGAGCGGCGCATGCCCCAAATGTGGGGGACGCGGGGTCGTTGAAAATCGCAAGAAGGCGCTCACGACTTGCCCGGCATGCGGCGGCATGCGGCTGAATCCCACCGCCCTGGCTGTCACTCTGCACTTCGGCGAACGCGAAATCGGCCTCGGCGACTTTTGCCACGTTACCGTGCGGCATAATCTGGAGCTGCTGGATTCACTTTCCCTGCCGGCGGTGTTCTCCCGGGCTCTTCGACCTGCGCTGGATGCACTGCGCATGCGGCTGGTGTGTCTGCATGAGCTCGGCTTGGGCTACCTGACCCTTGACCGACCGGCCACGACACTTTCGGGCGGTGAACTGCAACGCGCTCGCTTGGCCGGACAAATCGGCGGAGGGCTCTCCGGCGTGCTGTACGTGCTGGATGAACCCACCATCGGTCTGCATTCTTCCGAAACCAAACGGCTTATCCTCGCGTTGCAACGCTTGCGCGACAAGGGAAACACGGTCCTCGTCGTGGAGCATGACGCTGAACTGTTGCGCGCCGCAGATCTCATCGTGGAAATGGGCCCCGGCAGCGGACCGGAGGGCGGACGCATTGTGGCGACCGGCACCTGCGCGCAGCTCATGGATAACCCGGATTCCCCCACCGGCGCCTGGCTGGCGGGTCGCTGCACCTACGCCCGGCCCACACCCATCACCCCCGGTGAATACGGATGGCTCACCCTGCACCACGCCAGCGCGCACAACCTGAAAAACATCGACTTCACCTTTCCCGTTGCCGCCTTCACCTGTCTGGCGGGTCCCGGCGGCTCCGGCAAAAGTACATTGGTGCACGATTGCCTCGTCCCTGCACTCAAGACCGGCAAACTCAGCGGGGCAGAAAACATCCAACGCGCTGTCGTGGTGGATCAGAGCCCCATCGGCAGCGGGGGACGCTCCACCCCCGCCACAGCCACGGGCCTGCTGGATGTACTGCGCCCGCTCTACGCGCGCCTTCCTCTGTCGCGTGCACGCGGGTACACGCCGGCTCGCTTTTCGCTGAATGTGCGCGGGGGACGTTGCGAGCGCTGCAGCGGCACAGGCTTCCTGGAGGTAGATATGAACTTCCTGGCCGATCTCCACACCCCTTGCGACGCCTGCCACGGCGCCCGGTACAACCGCGAAACGCTGGAGGTCACCTGGCGCGGCAAATCGATTGCTCAAGCGCTTGCCCTCACCGTACAGGAAGCCCTCTCCTTTTTTTCGAGCATTCCTGCGGCAGTCTCCATTCTGCAAGCTATGCACGATATCGGCTTGGGCTACCTGCCTCTCGACCGGGCTGCAGAAACACTCTCCGGCGGGGAAGCGCAGCGAGTCAAATTGGCCACTTATCTGGCTAAAGCAGGCCCATCCCGCAACCAGCGCGCGCTGCACGAGAAAAAACTCCTCTTCATTTTGGATGAGCCTACCACCGGTCTGCACTTTGCAGAAGTGGATCAACTGCTACGCGCCATCTATCGCCTGCGTGATGCCGGTCATACCGTTCTGTGCATCGAGCACCACCCGGGCATGCTCTCCCGCGCCGATTATCTGGTGGAGCTCGGACCGGGTGCCGGTGACGAAGGAGGCCGCATTGTTTCTGCCGGCAAACCACATCCATCCCAAGAAAAAGCGATCCCAACATGAAGTCATCGGCGCGCAATGTAGCATAATGCGTTCACAATTTACGATTTACAACACGCACGACGGCTGTAAGTCAGTTTGGGCAAAAGCTATCTCTTTTGGCTAATCGACCTCACGGCCGTCGGTCGCTTTCGCCCCTCGGGGCAAAAGCTGTGCTTTTGTCCAATCCCACTCCGAGCCCTCGGGGGCTTTCACGGCTTTGCTCAATCATCAATGGTTTGAGCTTCTTGCTGACTTACCTTCTTCATCCATGGGAAGCGAATGAGGAATGAATTGAATGAGCCCTGAGAAGATTTTATTGGGACACGTGTGCATGACCTCAATTCTTTCTGTCATCTGTTGCATTTATTCTTGCAATCTACATTATCCTTGTATCCGGGGAGCATTTAGCATTACGTCCTTGCGATAGTGTACAGGGGATGAATAAAGGTATAGCATGCATCAAAGGTAGGTTTGATAACCCAATTTCCTTCATGGTCAACATATCCTTCTTTATTATTTTTTTTGTCGCGAACTGCTACTAGACCGTGAGCGTAATAATCAAACCAAGAGATCATAAATTGAGGGGGCGTGACAATGCAACCGGTATGGTGCATAATTCCATAGGAGCCCTTTTTCTTATACCACCACAATGAGTCTCCGATAGGATGTATCTCTGAGTAGGTCGGTTTCAGAGTTACCTCACCTTCTTTATTAAGCAGACCAGCTTTTAGAACAGAGAAGAACGCTATATGCCCGTGAGAGCAATCTGATAAAAGGTAAAACGGAGATTTTTTCTGTAGGTGATGGCAGGTGAATACGATCTCCCATTCTGCATCGACAAAATATATGTTGGAATTCATGTCTGTTATAGCTCGCAAACCCTCCTGCAATTCGCCGATGTTACGATAGGGACCATGTAAGGAGTCTTTGCGGATATCGTACAGATATTGTGGCGGATCATATGCTTTTTTATCAGCACATTTGTACACAAGAACTTCTGATATATTCCCTGCTTCATCATAGTGAGAATGAATAAACCTCCAATTGCTCGGAAATTTGCGTAAGATATGTCCCTTCCGATCAAGCAAGAACAAACCCTTGTTATAATTCTCTCCCAGAGTCCATTTCCCTTTGTATGGATGTATGTATAACGGAAGAGGCTCGAAAAGCGGGCGAAACTCTGTATCAAACGCTACACTGGCAATTCCCCGCATACCGTTTGGCGTTGCTTCCGAATCAAGGAGATTTCTCTGTCGCCCAAAATTCCTTTTTTCGATCAGGTAACCTACTATCGTATCTTCAATAGGGTAGCGCCAATCCACTCGATACACGATTTGCTTGCCTGCGATATGTGTAGGTAAAGGGTACATCCGATGATGATTAACACTGTAGATAGAGGGTCTATAATCGTTTTCGATGAGACAAAGACCCGACTCACCTACCATGGACAAGAGGTGAGCAGACGAAAAAACGATATCCCCTTTCTTATCTATGATATGGTAATTCCCATTTTGCATAAGAAGTTGCCCACTTCTCCCCTGAGGGTAACAGAAGATTGAAAGAAATGCAAGATTAATTATGCAGGATCATTGGCATCCCGTAACATCGTCGACACGATGACGTCATGCGCATAACAACGGGGTTTGGCGGGGGATTAAAACAGCAAACACCTTTTTTGGCTCTTTGTAAATTTCTAGGCTCTGTCCTACCACAGTGTTGATTTTTGAGAAATCGGTGTAAATTGAAGTGGTGTTGGAGGTGACGTGAGGTCGCTAAATATGGGGAATGATACGAAGCGTAGCTGGACAGCAGGAAGCCTATGACAATTTCATTGAGTGGCTGTTGGAGTCAGAAGCGCAGGAGGCGTATGAAGAGTATGTCGGGAGGAAGCAGCGCGAATACGGCATTCTGGCGGAGAAGAAGAAAAGGGATGAAATGATTGAAGTGGGGACTTTCCCCAACTTAAGGAAATTTGTTGTAGGAGGAGGGCCGTTATTCGTATCTAATGGTATTTTAATTAAGCTCAAGGAAAAGCACAGAATAGGGAACGGAATAGGCTTCATTAAGAGTGTGCTTGATAATTATGACTTTGCGAAGAAATACAAGAAAGGGTTTTTCAACTTCTATAAGGTTGTCAATAGAGAATGGGGTGTGCAATATAGACAGGTCGGCATAGCGGTTACAGATAAGGTTGTCACAACCGCGTTTTTAATCACAAAGGATGCGTACGAGAAAGCCTACGAGCAAAGAATACAGTAAAAAAGGAGTCCCGAAGGACTCCTTTCAACATTCCCACGGGAAGGCCTCTACAAAGACTTACAGACTTAACGCCCTTGGTGTAGCACACGCTCCGCATACTACAAACCCCACGAGTTAGCTAACCAACCTACGTCAGGGCATTTCGCCCTGCACTACGCCCTGCTGTTGTAGCAGCAAGACCTCAATAGGAAGAACGCAGGGGCATTGTACGAGAACTTTCCCCCGATGTCAAGCACAAAAATTGAGCTTGGTGAGGGAAGTTTTTGCGCTGTTCATAACTCTTCCAATTTGGGGAGAGAGCGGGTGATTTTGACGGTTTCTACGCTGACGGTGACGATGCGTTTGATGAGGTCGATGATGTAGCGCGGGTTGTTGTGTTCCGTACACCAGTCGTTCGGGTCGTTCACGATGCCACTATCCTTGTCCGTGGTGACGGCGTAGCGGTCCATCAGCCATTCGATAGCGGATTTGCCGTTCACGATGTACTCATAGGCTTCCTCTGGTATGCCTCGCAGGATGGTGCTGCTGTTGTAGATGATGGCGTCCTTTTCGCCTTTCTTGGGAAAGCGCATTTTGCCCTCGATGCGGTAGTCCCCGCCGGTGTGTTCCTCTTCCAGCGGGTAGGGTTCTACCGTTTCGTAGTTCAAGTGCAGCGCGGCGAGTTCGCGCCCGGCTTTGCTGAAGCCACAGAAGTCCTTGGCGAAAGGTATGCGCGGCAGTTCCTTTTTCAAGTCATTGACATACTTGGTGCGGTATTCTTCGCTATGCAACAGTCCGTACACGTAGTAGAAGATGTCTTCTTTGCCGATTTTTGGGTCACCATAGGCTGCTCGGAATTGTTTAAGCCCGAAGTCGGAGATGCCATCGTGACGGATGTAATCACCAGTATCAGCTTCTAGGTCGAGATCAAGCATGGGTGAATCGGCGTTCCTTTCCTCGTACCAGTAAAGCGGGAAGCATTGACCGTTAAATAATCTCTGAATATCTGGAATAATATCACAGATAAGGCAGGAGAAATCTTTAGACGATCCAACTCCGGTCAGTTGAATCACGAGATTCTCATGCTGAGGTGTCGGGAAAAATTTCAGCATCTGATACTGCATATCATTCATATCTTTCTGTAGATAACCATGCCTCTTGCAGAACGGACGATAGGAGGATAGGTATATTGAATTTCTATTAAAAACATAACCACGTTTCACAACATCTTTCAGTTGTTGCCTCCCCCATGAGAAACGTGTAGGATCCATGTTAGGCTTAAATTTTTCCCCTTCTTGTGCGACCATACAGGCATTCTGGTGCTGTTGATTAAAGAAATCTATGCTTCTTTTCACATTTCTTTCTAAGGTCGGCAGAGAATAATGATAACACCATGAATCGCGATTGGTTTTAACTCCATTTGAAAAAATATCAAACAAAGCCTTTGCTGTTCCTTTGCCTTTTGCCGACTTGTCGCCAATCGGCATAAATTGTTCATATCCCTCGGTTCGGTGGTTAATCCAATCACCGTGTTCGTCAGGAGTGAGGATTTGCCAAGGTATAGCGGTGAAATCTCCAAATTTTTGGAGTTCTTCAAATTTATCTTCACGAGACAGATAATCGCCGATGTCGTAATAATGAAGTGTGGCTTGTTCTCCTGCGGTGTGAGTCTTTTTCTTGACGAGGAGTATAATTGCCACGCCAGTCATGATGTCGAACACATTTTGCCCCTCTTTCTTCGCGGCATCACCACTTCTTCCGCGAACTGCTCCACGGAGATTGAAGCAATAGATGGAAGAGAACTCATCCATGAGACACTTGCGGAAGCCTGCCATGGTTGCATTGTCAATATACATTCCATTAGTGATGAAAGAGATAATGCCATCGTCTGTGATTCGATCAGATGCCCAACGGAACGCGCGGATGTAGGAATCGTAAAGACTGTTTTTATTAGTCGCCTTGCTTCGAGCAGCATATGTCTCTGCAATTTTCTTATCAAGCTCGGTATATTTTTCATTCTGGTTGTTGTCATTGGCTGATTTTTGCCCAGCAGAATACGGCGGGTTGCTGATGATGACGCGGATGTCCTGTTCGCAAAGGTCTTTCACACGCTTTCCGTTGTCTCCAAAGTTCAGGGGGAGTTTGCTGTCATTCGCTTTGTTGCCGTCCATTCGGAATGTATCGGTCAGGCAGATGCCTTTGAATGGGTCGTATTCTTCCTGCTTCATCATGCCGTGGTAGGCGACTTCGATGTTCACACAAGCGATGTAGTAAGCGAGCAGCACGATTTCACAAGCAAAGAGTTCGTTGTGGTACTTGTATGGCAGTTGGCTGCGTTTGATCAGCCCGCTCTGGATAGCGCGGACGATGAAGGTGCCAGTGCCTGTGAAGGGGTCGAGAATCTTGACACCTTGCGCACCGAGGCCATCTTTCACGCCGAACTCCTTTTGCAGCACCTTGTGGACGGAATGGATAATGAAGTCCACCACAGGAATGGGTGTATAGACGATGCCCAGTTTCTCTGCCAAGCGGGGGAATGCCATCTTGAAGAATTTGTCGTAGAGTTCCACAATCACCTGTTGACGTCCGGCGGCGTTATCAATGCTCTGCGCGCGGTCTTTCACTGAGTCGTAGAAGCGTCGCAGTTCTCGCAAGTCATTGGCATCGGTGTTCTGCTGCACAATGTCAAGCATACGGTTCATCGTCTGGGAGACAGGGTTGCTCTCGGCGAACTGATATTTCTCAAACAGGGCATTGAATACAGGGCGAGAGATGTACTGCTGCGCCAACATTTCAATGGCTTCCGGCCTTTCAATGGCGGGATTTGTATTCTTTTGCAAACCCGACAGGAAAAGCTCGAATTCCGCCGTGCCGACGCCTTTGTCGAGGAACGCTTTGATGGCGTCTATCTGTCGCTCTGCAATTTTGGCAATGTTCTTTGCCCAAATATCCCAATATCGCCTGTCGCCACATTTTTGAACGGTTCTGACTAGGATGCCATCCGTCCATGAAGAAAGTTCTTTATCAAAATCAAAGGTTCCTTGGGTTGGGATGCCTATGTCTGGGTTTTCCTTTTCGTCTCCTTTATCCTTGAAGGGGCGTTTCTTTCCCTTGGTGGGACGTGTAACGCCTCCCACTACGATACGCTTACCACGGCCGTTGTTGAGTTCAATGGAGTTGATTTCTGCATTGAATCGGTCATCGTGAGAACGCAGGGCCTGCAGAACATCCCACACAACCTTGTATTTTTCGTCTCTGTCGAGGACCTCTTTGGGGTCATCCTTAGGAGATACACCGATGGGGAGAATGATGTACCCGAACTTTTTACCCGGTGAGGTTCGCATCACACGCCCCACAGATTGCACCACGTCCACTTGTGATTTACGAGGGGCAAGGAACATGACGGCATCCAGAGACGGAACATCCACACCTTCGGATAGACAGCGAGCGTTGGAGAGAATACGACACCCTCCCGCGCCTTGTGAAGCATTTGTGTCCGAGTTGTCCTTGAGCCAACTAAGGAGAGCGGCACGCTCCCCCATGTCCATGTTCCCATCCACGTGTTGCATCTCGCTGTCAAGGAAGTCATGGGCGTCTCCCTCATCCTTGCGGATCGCGTTTACAACCTCTTTCCACATGGCCGTGTAGTTCTTGGATGCCGCGATGATATTGGCAAAGGACACGGCGCGCCTCATTGGCCCCGGATCGGAGGTGAGAAAATCCTCATCCTGATCCGACGTATCCGGTAGAGTGGGATCGTATGAGTCGTCATCCGAGTTGCCTGCATCGGGTTTAACGGGCAATAATACTTTCTTGCGCAAACCATTGTAGCAGCCGACAAGACGGACGGCATCATCAAGTTCAATGGCACCTGTCTCATCCTGAGTGAGGTGTTCTTTCATGATTTCCTTCACGTACTCCTCATCAACGCAGAGTACAAGGACCTTGTAATCTGTGAGCAATCCTTCACGAACAGCACGAGAGAAAGGCAAACGGAAGAATTCATCGCCGAATTGCTCACGGTTATCCATGGAAGCAAGCTCAGCATTGGCGTCCTTCGCTTTTTTACGGGCGGATTCTGCATAAATCTTGGGAGTGGCGGTCATATAGACTCGCTTACGACAAGCGATGTAGTTCTGATCGTGAACCTTCACGAAATGGGATTCGATGTGCTTACCCTCTTTCTCATCATACAGGGAGACACCGGTCGTACGGTGGGCTTCATCACAAATGCAGAGGTCGAATTCGGGCAGAGCACCGACCTTTTGGGCCTCATGCAGCTTCTCGATGGATTGATAGGTGGAGAAAATGACGGTCAAGCGGGAGTCCTTGAACTTGGAGTAGAGTTGAGCAATGGTCGCGGGGTCTGTGGTAGCGCGAGCAGGGAGGTCACGAGCGGACAAATCCGCCAAATCCCCTATGGAAGATGCTGAACCATCAGAGCACACGGCAATGGGATGAATACGGCAGTTGGTTTGAGCCATCCACTCGCGAAGACTTTGAGCCACGAGAGCGATGCTCGGAGCAAGAAACAGGACACAACCTACGCCATTTGTGTATTCCTCCGTCAATCGCAGAGCAGTGAAAGTCTTACCCGTGCCGCAAGCCATGATGAGCTTACCACGGTCTGCCGACTTGAATCCCGCCAACACAGCATCAATGGCTTTGCGTTGATGATCCTTAATAGGATGCTTGGTTACTTCGCTTAATTTCCCCTTGGCGAGAGCATTCCAATCCACGACTGATTTTTCCAACTCAGCCAGCCCGACGCGTTGGCAGGGGATATTCTGCCTGTACATTTTATCCAGCAGCACCCTATTCCAATGGTCAGTCGTGGCTATGATAATACCCTGTACGAATGAATCCTCCTTGCTGTGCTCTGTCTTGATCTTAGCACCAAGAGCAGCGAAGAAAGTCTCCACATCATGGAGTCTCATGAGGTGATCAGGTTCGTAGAACTTGCACTGAATCGCGACATATCTGTCCGAATCAGCCTCTTTGGCCACTAAGTCAATGCCAACATCCTGACCTTCTGCATAAGGCCAATTCCCCCAAAGCCATACCCCTGAAAAACGCTCCTTGTATATCGGATCATCCTGAAGGAATCGACAAATCAGCTCCTCGAAACGTGTCCCCTTTTCTCTCTCCGACAAATCCTTCGTCGCCTCTCTTATTTGATCAAGGAGCTGGCGAAGCGTTACCTTCCTCTCAAAACCTTCCTCTTGTTGCAGCGGCTCATTCGCAATATTCTCGCGCTGCGTGCAATTTTCGGCCTTTTCGGCTACTACTTCTTCATGGGAGGTTGTTATTACCCCCCCCCACCGCTATATGTTGACTGTCAATGTCTTGCATAACTAAATATTGTATGATGCGCCCACATTATATCTCTTTTTGTTGGATGTATCAAGCAGTTATTTAAGTAAGTTCTACGCCACTTTATTGACCGCTTGGCAAATGTAGGGAATAGCAGGACGGTTGGGGACATCCACTCGGCGCGTGTAGCTTTGTGCCGTCATGATGTGACGCACCAGCAGACGCATCTTCTCCGTGTATGTCTCCTTGGCATACGTTGCGAAGTTGAACCAGAGCAGGTAGTTGTTCAGGTGCTTCGTGGAAACGCCGTTAAACTCCCGCACAAAGCGTTTCAGCCCGCCGTGGTAGGCGTTGATGTGCTGGATGCTGTAACAGCCCTTCTTGGAAGAAAAAGCATCCACCATCACGCGATTGAGTCCATGCTCGGAGGCGAGGCGATTGTACACCGATGCCCCATCCGCACACACCGTGGAAGCCTCTGCAATATGCCCACCCAGCACCGCCTCCAGTCCCGCATAAGACCCCTTGCCGGTCTCCGAGACCTTGGCAACGCTCTGCCCACTGCGATTCACGGCACACGGTACACAGACTTGCTCAAACGAAAGCCCGCGCTTCCTCCCCTTGTGGAAGATAGATGACCCACGTTTGCGAGGCTTACGCCCAGGGCAACCGCATTAGAAAATGTGGTTGCCTATGTATGATTTACGATGTACGATGTACGATTTATTAATAATGTGCGCGTTGCGCAGATTTTTTTCGGATCATTAACGCATGCAGAGATTCCTCTAGATCCATCATTATGATGACCGGTTATTGTGATGATTTTGATATGTATAAACAGGGACACCAGTCAATAAGAGCATTTTCTCTGTTGATGAACCTTCTCTCAAATGCGTTTGCGAGGCTTACGTCCCACCGCCTTGCCTCCCTTGTACGACAGGCGAAAATTCGGCGAGCGGAGCCCGCGGGAGTGCGAAACAAGAGCGGGAACTTTCCAAATCGTACATCATAAATCGTACATAGGCAAACGCATTTTCCAATGCGTCTGCTTGGTGGTATTGCAACACGGCTCAGATTATGGTATGATTGGCTCATGACCGGTGTTCGATACGTTCTTCTGCTTATTCTGACTTCTCTGCTGTGCGTCTCCTGTGCGCAGCAACATACCCTCGTCTCCGAGAGTGGTCTGTATGACGTGCAGCTACGCAGCTCCATAAAAACTTCCGTCAATGGCGCTTGGTCCTGGGGTCGCGGCAACCCCTATCTCAACCAAAAGGAAGGCTCCATCTACATTGCGCCGCTGGATATTTCCAAAGTTGAGAAGGATGAACCGGAATTGGCGCCCCTTATGGTTCCCCAAATGCAGCATTACATGGTGGAATCCCTTGGCAAAGCTTTGAAAGAAGGGAACGAGGCCAACAAGCACAACTGGACTTTGACGGATGACCCAAATACGGCCGATATTCGCGTCGATATGGCACTCGTTCACTTTCGCCCCCAGTACCCTGCTCTGCGCATACTCTCCAAAATCAGCGGCAATTTCATCAAAGTTCCCGGCATTACCGGCGTGGTCGGTAAATTTGCCGAAGGCGATATATGCATTGAACTCACCATCCGTGATGTCAAAACCGGACAGCTTCTGTTCGCCTGCAAGGACAGCAATCGGAAGACGGCCCGGCTCATCTCTGCGGAGGCTTACAAGAGAACGGGCAATGCCGATGTGAACCTGCGCAGTTGGGCAGAGCGGCTCGGCAAGCTTATCCGCTATTGCTCGCCCGATATGCTCGGTGACGGCATCCTGAGCGAGAAAATCCAAAACCGACCCATCACTGATGTCATTACCGACCGCCTTGGCTTGTAAGACAAGTCATTTACGATTTACGATTTACGATTTGGATTATAGCGCGCCAGAGGCGCGGGCTATGCGAAGCTTTAGCGAAGCGCGTGTTTCGAAAGCGGCGCGCGGAATTGGTTAGGAATCGGCCGCTTCGCTTCCCGTCCCTTTGTAACCACGTCCGAACCTTGTTTTATCCGCCACCTTCGCTTACGCTCCGCATTTCCCGCAGCTCCGCTGCGCATTATTTGCAAATCGTACATCGAAAATCGTACCTCGTACATAGGCAAACGCATTTTCAATGCGTTTGCCGTGGTGAGATCTGTCAAATTGTGTCAGACTGCAAGATGCAGCTTGAAATGCGGGGGCAACGTGCTATGCTAGGGGGAGCGTATGGAAACGAATACCCAAGAATTAACCGACCTCATCGTGCGCCGCTCTTCTTGGATCAGCACACTCAAAATCGAAATCAGCAAAGTCGTGGTGGGGCAGCAGGCTCTCATTTCTCGCCTCATCCTGAGCTTGCTCTGCAAGGGTCATGTCCTGCTGGAGGGCGTTCCGGGGCTAGCCAAGACCCTGTCCGTGAAAACGCTGGCCGGGGCGATGCACGCCAATTTTTCCCGCGTTCAATTCACGCCGGATCTTCTGCCCGCTGACTTGGTGGGCACCATGATATACAACCCTGAGCTGCACCAATTTTCGCCCAAAAAAGGTCCTATCTTTGCCAATTTGGTTTTGGCGGATGAAATTAACCGCGCGCCCGCCAAAGTGCAAAGTGCGCTGTTGGAGGCCATGCAGGAGCGCCAGGTAACCTTGGGCGAGACCAGCTACACCCTGCCCAATCCCTTCCTCGTGCTTGCCACGCAAAACCCGATCGAACAGGAAGGCACCTACCAGCTTCCCGAGGCGCAGCTGGATCGCTTCCTCTTTAAGGTGGTCGTCGACTATCCCTCGCGCGACGAGGAATTGCAGGTACTCACCCTGATGGGGCGAACCGGACCCGTTCCCACGACGCACCCGGTCGTGGAGGCTCAGGATATTGAGGCATCCCGCGAGCTGGTGGATAAGATATTCATCGACCCGGCGGTGCAGCACTACATCGTAGACCTGGTGCGCACGACCCGCACACCGGAGAAGGTGGATCGCTCGCTGTCCGGCATGGTACGCGCAGGCGCTTCTCCACGCGCTACCATCAACATAGCTCTGGCCTCCAAGGCGCTTGCCTTCACCCACCAGCGCGCTTATGTGACCCCGCAGGATGTGAAGGATCTGGCGCATGACATCCTGCGCCACCGCATCCTCCTCTCTTATGAGGCCGAGGCCGCCAATGTGACGGCCGACGATGTCATTGACCGCATCCTCTCGAAAGTACCCGTACCTTGATCAGGAGCGCACCGCCTTCCGCATGTCATGGATAAAACGCAGGACATCATGCAGCGAGTGCGCCGCATTGAAATGCAGGCGCGACGCTTGGTTACTGCCACCTTTGCCGGGCTGTACCGCTCCGGCTTCCGCGGCCAGGGGCTCGATTTCGACGAATTTCGCGAATATACCCCGGGCGATGAGCCGCGTTTCATCGATTGGAAAGTGACGGCTCGCACCGGCACACCCTACGTGCGGAAGTTTCACGAAGAGCGCGAGCAAGCACTGCTGCTGGCGGTGGATGCCAGCGCCTCCATGCGCTATGCCAGTAGCCTGAGTCCGGA
This sequence comes from uncultured Akkermansia sp., assembly GCA_947630815.1. GTDB lineage: Bacteria > Verrucomicrobiota > Verrucomicrobiia > Verrucomicrobiales > Akkermansiaceae > Akkermansia. The sequence continues at coordinate 17,862 of CANRJD010000004.1, forward strand.
TTCCAAACTGGAGTACGCTGCGCGCATCGCTACCACACTTGCGTACAGCGCCGCCCTCAACGGCGATAAAACCGGCCTGCTCATCTTCGGTTGCAATCCGCATTTTTACCTGCCCCCAGCCAAGGGCGTGCGCCAATATCTGCGCGTGCTCACTTCCATCCTCAGCGCCCCGCCGGGCGGAGCAGATGAAGATGTGCCCACCGTCGTCGATGAACTACTGCGCACCCAGCGCAAAAAAACGCTGCTGGTCATGATCAGTGATTTTCTTTTCGCCCCGGACAAGCAATCCATCGGCAAGCTCAACTTTTGCCACGAAGTCATCCCGATGCGTGTGAATGACCCGCTGGAGCTTTCTCTGCCCGCCGCCGGACGCGTCTGCGCATTGGATGCCGAGACAGGCGTGCAGCTCGCGGCCAATTTGTCTGATGCAGCTCTTCGCGCCGAGCATTCCAAGCGGGTGCATGCACATTTTGCCGATTGGGATAAACTCTTCGGACAACTGTCCATTGACCACCTTCAGCTGCTCACCAACGAAGACTTTATGCCCAAGCTTCGCGCACTCTTCAAACGTCGCAGCCGACTATTTCTCCGCTAAATCATGCCCATCACACCCACCAACATACCGGATGCCATACCGGAGCTTGACCCCGAGCTCCCGGCGGAGCAATTTGCCGCCAGCGGCTGGATGTGGTGGTTGCTTGCGGCTCTGCTGCTCATCGCCCTCATTGGCTCCGCGCTGTACATCTACTTGTACAGGCGACGCACACAGACACCGGAAAGCGTAACGACGCCGGCTCAGCAGGCATTGGATGCTCTGGATGCCCTGCAAGCTGACTGCCCGCGACTCCTCCGTGAATTCAGCCTGCAGCTTTCGATGATTTTGCGCCGATTCCTGCAAGGCGAGCTTCAGGATCCTGCCCTGTACGAAACGCACGAGGAATTCAGCCGCCGCATCGATTCACTGTCTGCTGTGCCGGAGCCTCTGCGCCTCCCCATGCTTTCCCTGCTGGAACAACTCGCGGATCTCAAATACGCCGCCAGTAATGCCGGTGACGCCGCCGCTATGACCGATTTCATCGAAAGAGCACGCGACCTCCTCTGCAAAATCCGCGACACGCAGCAGGCTCAAAACACGCCCGCCGCGGCGCCACTGCATGCGCTTCTGCCGCTCGCCGTGGTGAGTGGCACTCGAGAGCTCGAGTGGGGCAGCCCCGGTTGGCTGTGGGTGCTGCTGCTTCTGATACCCCTGTTCTTGTTGCGTCGACGCGAAGGCGCCGAGGGCAGTATCTGCTTACCTACACTCTCTTTTGTGCGCCCCCTGCTGAGTTCTCCCCACACACTGGCCGGGCGTCTTGGTCCCATTTGCTCGGCGCTGGCAGCCGTTGCACTCGTGCTGGCCTTGGCGCAACCCCGTTGGCGTCTCGAGCACGAAGAACAGAAAGTGAGCGGCATCGACATCATGATTGCTTGCGACCTTTCCGGTTCCATGGGCCTGCGCGATATGGTGTTTTCCGTACGCGACGAGCGAGGTCGAACGGGACGCGCCACGGTGGACCGCCTTCAGGCCGCCAAGCATGTCATCTCAAACTTTATCGCCGACCGCCCGAACGACCGTATCGGCATGCTCGCCTTTGCAGGACGAGCCAAACTGTGCAGCCCACTCACCCTCGACCATGCGATTTTGCGTTACATCATGGAGCAATTTTACCTGCCTGAGGCCGGACAATTCGGGCAAGCCGACCGCCCGGGCTACGTGGAACCGGATGGCACGGCCATCGGCACCGCCATTGCCGGAGCTGCCACCCGTCTGCACGAGCGCGTTGACACCAAGTCCAAGGTCATCATCCTCGTGACGGATGGAGTGAACAACAGCGGCTCCATCTCGCCGATCGATGCAGCTAAAGAAGCCGCCAAACTCGGCATCAAGATTTTCACGATCGCTATCGGCAGGGATGAGCGACTCTCGCGCTATACGGCCGATGTCGATACCTTCGATGAAAAAACACTGCGCGAAATTGCAACCATCACCGGAGGGCGGTTTTACCGCGCCGGCAGTGGTGCCCAACTGCAAGAAGCTTTCCGCAGCATCGATTCCTTAGAAAAGACAGATGCCACACGCCGTAAATTGGTGAGTTTTGATCCCCTCTTCATGTACCCGCTGACGGCGGCGCTCATACTCCTGCTGCTTGGCTTTTCCTTTTCAGAATTACGAACCCGCTTTGCGCCATGAGTTTTCTATACCCGCACGTTCTGATACTCTTACTGCTCCCGGTCATACTGGGAGTGGCGGTTTTGCTGTGGCGGCGGCGTCTCGGCAAAGCTTGGGGCGTACTAGTGTCTTCCGAGCACCCGGAACTGGTCATCAGACCGCCTGCATGGCGTTCCCTGCTGCCCGTCTTTTTGCTCCTCCCCGCCCTTGCCTGCATCATCTTGGCGCTGGCTCGTCCCATCAACGGCTACGAGCCGGGCAGCGCCTCCGCTTCCGGTCGCAATCTGCTCATCGCTCTGGACATCTCCCGATCCATGGAGACAACGGACGTTTCCCCATCGCGCTTGGACGAAGCGCGCGCGGCAGCCTACGAACTCATCGACGCACTGCCGGGGGATAAAATTGGGCTTATCGTCTTTTCGGGGGAGGCCGACCTCGTCGTTCCGCTTACCCATGACCACACCGCTCTGCGCGATGCGTTGGAGCAGGTGAACCGGGACTGGGCCGGCAGCGGCGGAACCAATTTCGACCAACTCTTGCGCTGCGCCATTGCGACTTTTACGCGCAGCGCTCCCGATAGCGCAAACGCTCTCGTCATTCTCAGCGATGGCGAAGACACCGTGGACACACCGGTTTCCCTGGCCGAGGAGGCTCGTAAAAAGAACATGCTCGTCATTACCGTAGGTGTGGGCACCCCCACCGGCGCCCCGATCCCCGATCCCCATGGCGAGAATGGGCTCTGGCAGGATGCCTCCGGCAAGCATGTCATCAGCAAGTTGGACACGGCCTCCCTGCAGCGGCTCGCCAAGGCCACGAGCGGCGATTTCTTCATTATGGGCTCCGGCGCCGATCTTTCCGCTTTCGCGCGCGAGACAGCTTCACGTCTTACCCGGCACGAGGAAACCTTTGATTCCGGGCGCGTACCACGGGACTTATTCGCCTGGCTTGCCATTCCTGCCTTGTTGCTGATCATCGCCGGCATTTTAGCCGCTACGGGATGGAAGGCGCCACGGCGCGGCGTCGTGTTGCTGGCGGGCTGTTTTCTTCTTATGCAGCAGGCCGCGGCTGATCCAAGCCCGGCGGATTCATACGCTCAAGCGCTCCGGGCCCTTCAAGGGCAAAAGGATGAAGAGGCTCGAGAGCTTTTCTCTGCGGCTCTTCTGACGGGTGACGCGCGCCTCCAAGCCGCGACTCATCTGGCCTTGGGCAATCAGCGCGCACGCGCCTGCTTTGAAAAATTGCGTGGTCTTTACGCTCAGGATTCCGGTACCAAAGTCTCCCCTGAGTCACTGCAAAAAATCGTCGATGAACTTAAGTCGGTTCTCACCCCTTACCGCGATGCTCTGCAAGCGGATTCAAGTCTCATCCAAGCGAAGAACAACTCCGAAAAAATCCAAAAGTTAATCAAATTACTTGAGGAAGAGATTGGGCGTCTGAAGCAACAGCAGAATCAGGATCAACAGCAGAATCAGGATCAACAGCAGAATCAGGATCAACAGCAGAATCAGGACCAACAGCAAGACAAGGACCGACAGCAAGACAAGGACCAACAGCAAGACAAGGACCAACAGCAGAACAAGGATCAACAGCAGAACAAGGATCAGCAGCAGGACAAGAACCAGCAGCAAGACAAGGACCAGCAACAGGACAAGGACCAGCAACAGGACAAGGATCAGCAACAGGACAAGGATCAGCAGCAGGGCAAGGATCAACAACAGGACAAGGACCAGCAGCAAGGCAAGGACCAGCAGCAAGGCAAGGACCAGCAGCAAGGCAAGGACCAGCAGCAAGGCAAGGATCAACAGCAAGACAAGGATCAGCAACAGGGCGAGGACCAGAAGCAGGATCAGGGCGGACAGCAAGACGGCCAACAGCAAGCAGAAATGCAGCAAGCCGAGTTGAGTGAAGAACAAAAAGAAAAGCAGCGCGCTGCAGGAATTTTGCGCATGCACATGGACGAAGCCGGAGGTTCTCCCATCCCTCACAAGGATGTCCCCCGCCGCCGTCCGCTTAAAGATTACTAAACACTATGCGACAATTCATCCAAAGCATCATCATTATGCTCCTCGCGGCGGCCTGGTACGCAGCCGCACAAGTGACACCGGTTTGGTCCACAGGCGTGACAGTGCCGGGGGAGCAGGTACTGCTCTATCTCGTGGACACGGAGGTAGGCGAGGACATTTTCTCCATCCGCGAGCAGCCGCGTGTGCAATTCGCCGGGGTGCAAATTTTGCAATCCAAGGCGGGAGCCAATCCACTGGACGCCAACCGCGCCATGGTACAGATTCTGCCGATCTTGGTGCGACCGGACAAAGCCGGGACGCTGCAGATTCCGGATCTGACCGTGGAATACCGAAGCGGCCGCAAGCAGACAGTCAAAATTCCGCCGCTCCAAGTGTGTTCGACCGCACAAATTAAATGGTACAATACCCCGGTGCCTTACGGAGCACTCTGGTACACGCACCCGAAGGATCCCTACGTACACCAACCCGTTAAGGCCTCTCTCAAGCTCTTTGTTCCGCAGGATTGCTTTGTGAGCAATCTGCCGCAGATGAACTCCGTGGGTGTCAAGGTGAGCACACTGCAGCCCGCTGTGCAAGGTGTACTCGCCATGGTGCAGGGGCAGATCATGGAAAATCCCACGGCCTTCGCGCGTGGGCAGAACTGGCGCACGGTCGATTTTTCCGGGGAACTCACTCCCTTCCGCGAGGGAGCATCGGATATTACCGGCAAGATTCTACTGGCTCGCCAGCGCAGTTTCTTCACCGTGGGACAAGAGGAGGTACCCCTGCCCACCCTGACTCTTTCCGCGCTTCCCCTGCCTCCCGGAGCCCCGGCAAACTTCAGCGACACCGTGGGACGCTACACGATCTCCACAAAATGCGATGCTACTTCCCTGGCCATGAACGAGGCCGTGGAGGTGCAAATTACTGTGCATGGCACGGGCAATCTGCAGCAGCTCGCCTGCCCCGCTCCCGATATGACCGATGAGTGGAAACTCGTGCCCGCCACTCGTAAACCCATCATCTCCGCCACCGGCGAAACCATCGGCATGGTCTTCTCCCAACTTATGCGACCCGTCACAGAAGTGGACAGCATTCCTTCCTTCTCCCTCGCTTATTTCGATCCGGAGACCATGGCCTACAAGCGTGCGATCTCGCCGCCCATTCCCCTTCCCTGGCGCGAAACCAATTCCGCAGAGACCGCCTTGGTGCAAACGGCCGCCACACCACCACCTGCAGGCACGGTGCCTGTTGCAGAGCTCACAGATATTTACGGCTTTATTCCCGTGGGCAGTGAAGACCGGCGCATTTTTGTTCTGCCGCGTGCGCTGTGGTATCTGCTTTACCTGCCGGCTCTCCTCATCTTCGTCTATCTGGTTTGGCGATACGGCGCACGACTTCTGGCCGGCAAGTCCGCTGAACGTGCACGCGAGCATGAACTCGCTGCCATTTCTTCTGAGCCGGACGCCCTCACCTTCCTCAAGCGCATCGGCGCCTTTATCGAAGCCCAAGTGCCCGACGAAGCGCGCGATGAGGAGTTGCAACGCATCCTGCAACGCAGGGATGATGAGGCATTCCGCCCCGAAGCTTCCCCTGTCGTACCGAAGAATGAGCGCGCGGCCATGCTGCAAGCCGTGCGCAAAGCCCTGATGCGAGCGACCGGGGTTCTATGTCTCGCGCTGCTGGCCCTACTGCCTTTTTCTACCGCCAATGACAGCGCCCCTCAGGAGCTTTATGCCGCCCGGCAGTACTCTAAAGCTCTTGACAAGCTGCAACAACTGCAGAAAAAGCTCGGCGACGATGCACCGGACGCAGACATCCTCTTCTACGACATGGGCGCCTGCCAGTACCGCCTCGGCAAACCGGGCGCCGCCGCTCTCAGCTTTGCACGAGCCTTGCGCATTAACCCCTCTTTTCCCGAAGCCCGCGCCAACCTCGAGTTTATCCAACGCAAGGAAGGCGCCTTGCTCCCGGTGCGTTCCGGCGTGCATCATATCTTCACCCTGCTCTCCTGCGGACAACTCTGGATTGCCGGCATCATCTGCACCGCAGTGCTGCTGCTCTGCATCGCGCTGCACTTGCTCATGCGCCGACGGTCAGCTTGGCTCACATCCGCCACGGCGCTCTTTGCCGTACTTAGCCTGCTCTGCATGCTGAATTGGCTCTACTATGCCACACGCGACTCGGCAGATTTCTCTTCCCTGCCCGCATCAGACTTGGCTTACGTGCTGCGCAGCACGCCTTTGCACACCGCCGCCTCGCCGGATGCCTCAGCAACTCTCCAGCTCACCCCCTCTTCCCCGCTGCATTTGCTCGCCTGTCGCGGGTCCTTCTCCTATGTGGAGACCGCTACCGGTCTGCGCGGATGGGTCGCCTCTGACCACATCGAGTCGCTCGACACCACTGATACCCCGCCAAGGACGCCTATCTTTGTCCGCTTCCGGTAAACACAAGGCATTTACGATTTACGATTTGGATTACAGCGCGCCGAAGGCGCGGGGAATGCGAAGCGTAAGCGGAAGGCGTGGGCGGTGGCGACTAGCGTCGCCCATGTACGACGTACGATGTACGATGTACGATTTGAGAAATTCGCGCGCAAGCGCGGGAAATTCTAAATCGTAAAGGTCTTGTGTTTTAGCAATAGCGGGAGAGGACGTATGGCAAGATGCCTCCGGCGCGGAAATATTCCCGCTCGATAGGCGTATCGAGGCGCACAATGAGCGGAAGAGAGAAAGACGGAGCCTGAGCCGGCTGCACCAGCAGGGTGGCGGCGGCGCGCGGAGCTATATCGTTGCTCAAGCCGGTGATGGAGAAGAGAGCGTCCTTCAGGTCGCGCACACGGTCGTAATCCTCCGGATGAGCAAAGACAAGCGGGAGTACGCCCATGCCGATGAGATTGGAGCGGTGAATACGTTCAAAACTCTTGACAATAACCGCACGTACGCCAAGCAGAGAAGTTCCTTTGGCGGCCCAATCGCGGCTGGATCCCATGCCGTAATCCGACCCGCCGATAATGATGGTAGGCACCCCATCGGCTTTGTACGCCATACCGGCATCGTAGATGAAAGTGGGGGTACCGATCGGCGAAGAAATCGGCACATCCGGCTCGTTGACGAAGCGCGCGCCGAAATAGAGGGTGTAGCCACCCTCCGTACCGGGGGTCATCAGGTTGCGGATGCGCACATTGGCAAAGGTGCCGCGCACCATGACCTCGTCATTGCCGCGACGCGAGCCAAAGGTGTTGAAATCACACCGCTGCACACCATGCTCAGCGAGGAATTGCCCGGCAGGACCGGTGGGCTTGATGGCGCCGGCGGGGGATATGTGGTCCGTCGTCACGCTATCGCCGAAAATGCCCAAGGCGCGCGCCTTCACAATGTCGCGAATCGGCAGTTTTTCCCCGGTGAAGGAGTCAAAGAAGGGAGGACGGTGAATGTAAGTAGAATCCGCATGCCAGGCAAAGGTGGCACCCTTTGGCGGGCGGATGGCATCCCACTCCGGCGCGGGCGAGCTGTAGCAGTCGCGGTACTCCTCCGGCGTGCAGGCGCGCGCGCGGGCGTCGGCGAGTTCCTGCGGCGTAGGCCAAACATCGCGCAGATACACGGCTTGTCCGTCCGGGGTGTGCCCCAACGGTTCGTTCTCCATATCGATGTCCACGCGTCCCGCCAGCGCAAAGGCCACCACGAGAGGAGGCGACATGAGGAAGTTCGCTTTCACGCGCGGATGGATGCGCGCCTCAAAGTTGCGGTTGCCGGAGAGCACCGAGCAGGAGATGAAGGGATGCTGCTCCGCTGCCTGTTCGATAGCACTGTTGAGAGGGCCGGAATTGCCGATGCAAGTGGTGCAGCCGTAGCCGACAATGGAAAAGCCGATGGCATCCAGCGCGGCGGTGAGCTCTGTGTGCGCAAAATAGTGAGCGGCCGCACGCGAACCGGGCGCCATACTTGTCTTCACGTATGCGGGCACGTGCAAACCGAAAGCAAGGGCTTTCTTGGCGAGAATGCCGGCGGCTAGCATGAGCCCCTCATTGCTGGTGTTGGTGCAGCTGGTGATGGCGGCCACGAGAATGGATCCGTCGCGCAGTTCCACCTCATGCTCCTCAGGGGCATCCGGATCCCCGGCATTGCCGTGCATCTGCACGCGCACGGTCTCCGCACTTGCGGGGCGACCGAAAGTGCTCTCACAGATACGGGAAAAACTCTGCTTCAGCTCCGCGAGCGGGATGAGATCCTGCGGACGACGGGGACCTGCCACGGCGGGCTGCACGCTGTCCAGATCGAGCGTCAGCTCCGTGCTGTAATCGATATCCCCCGCTTGCGGCATGCCGAACATTTGCTGCGCCCGGTAATAGGCAATGTAGGTATCCACATGCTCCCGGCTGCGCCCGGTGGACAGCAGGTAATCCGCACTTACCTCATCCATGGGGAAAAAGCCCATGGTCGCGCCATATTCCGGAGCCATGTTGGCCACCGTAGCACGATCCGGCAGCGAGAGAGCCGCTGCGCCATCCCCGAAAAATTCCACAAACTTACCCACCACGCCATGCGCCCGTAGCATCTGAGTGACCCGCAGCGCCAGATCCGTCGCCGTCACGCCCGGACGCAAACGCCCCGTGAGCTGCACGCCCACCACCTCCGGCGCAAGGAAGGTGATCGGCTGACCGAGCATGCCCGCCTCAGCCTCGATACCGCCCACACCCCAGGCCACAACACCCAAGCCGTTAATCATGGTGGTATGAGAATCGGTGCCCACCAAAGAATCCGGGTAGAAGACATCCCCCTGCTGCATCACGCCGCGGGCAAGCCGCTCCAAGTTCACTTGGTGCACGATACCAGTGCCGGGAGGAACCACCGAAAAAGAGTTGAACGCCTGCTGCCCCCATTTGAGGAACTCATAGCGCTCGGCATTGCGTTCGAACTCACGCGTCATGTTCTTCTGCAAGGCGCCGGGGAAACCCGCCCAGTCCACTTGCACAGAATGATCCACCACCAAGTCCACCGGCACCAGCGGCTCCATCTTCCCTGCCTCCTTGCCACGCGCCTGCACCGCATCCCTCATCGCCGCCAAATCCACCAGCAACGGCACCCCGGTCAAATCCTGCAGAATGATGCGCGCCACCGTAAAGGGCACCTCAAAGTCCGCCTTTCCCCCAGCTTGCCAACCAGCGAGATTGGTGACGTCCTGCTGCGTCACTCGCAACCCGTCACAGTTGCGCAGAACACTCTCCAACACAATGCGCAGCGATATCGGCATACGCCGGATCCCGGGGTATCCCTGCTCCGCCAGAGCCGGCAGTGAATAATAGCGCGCCGTCTTGCCGTCTCCCGTGGTAAATGTGCGTATCGTATCCATACTGCGTTTGAACTCGCGCACAGTGTACACTCATCCCCCACAAATGCAAGAAGAAAAAACGTTCCATGTACGATTTACCACATCCGTCCCAAGAAAAAGCGATCCCAACACGCAGTTATCGGCGCGCAATGCATCATAAACCGTTGGTTATTTACGATTTACGATTTATTAATAATGTGCGCGTTGCGCAGATTTTTCGGATTATTAATGTATGCTGAGATCCCTTTAGAGCCATCATCATGATGACCACTGGTTATCACGGTTTTTTATTCGTATAAACAGTGATATCAGTCTATAAGAGAATTTTCTCTATTGATTGACTTCCCTCAAATGCGTTTGCCCTAGAAGAGAACCGAAGAAAGATCTTCAGGGTTTAAGCGTACCGAGCGGGACAACACACACGCCGTCCTCGCGGCGATAAGCAAACTGTCCCAGCCCGGTAAGCACCATCATGAACGACGGAGCCGGTGAACGGTCGGTATTGACGAGCGAGGCGAATTTGATGAGATTAGCTGCGCCTTCGTCCACGCTTTGCAAGTCACCGCCCAGTTTAATTTCCACCAGCCCATAGCGTCCGTTTCTCAGACGAATGATAGCATCCACTTCCCTCCCGTTCCTGTCTAGGTAATGATAGACCTTGCCGTCCAAGGCATCGGCATAGATGCGCAAATCTCGCACTGCCATATTTTCAAAAAGGTATCCCATAGTCGGCAGGTCATCAATCAACTCCTGCGGACCCGCTCCGAATGCTGCCACCGCGATGGAGGGATCGGTGAAATAGCGTGTTTTTGCCGTTCTCAAAAGCGCCTTGGAGCGCAGACTTGGCGACCAATTTTCTGCTTCTTCAATGACAAAAATCATCCGTAAAGCCTCCAGATATTCTGATAGAGAAACGAGAGAGAGAGGTTTCGCCTCATTGACACTAATATCCTGAGCTATCGTGGACAACTTGGCTTGCGATCCCACCACCCTGGCGTATGCTCGCATGAGAGCGGCTGCACGTTGCACATTGCGCTTTGTTCCGTCCGCTCGCGAGATATCCGTGTGCACCACAGCATCGTAATAATTTTGCGCGTGCCGCAGTGCAGCGCGTTCGGATTGATCTATGGCACCTGGCCAACCACCTCGAGCAATGAGAAAGGCCAACATCTCCAGTTCCATGCCACATTCTGCCCATATTTCGTGTTCTCCGGCGAAAAGCGACGCAAGCGATACCTCCCCTGATGATTCACCGGATTCGTACAACGACATGGGCCGCATAAGCATCCTCGCAATACGTCCGGTACCTGAGTGATGTACCTGTGACATATCCGCCGGAACCGCCGACCCTGTCAGAATAAATTGACCGGAAGTGTCCCGTTGATCCACTTCGAACCGCACCGCATCCCACATCACGGGTGTAAGTTGCCACTCGTCCAACAACACTGGCGGGGGACCCGTCAAAAGTTTGCGAGGAGCAATCCTCAGAATGGCCTCAATCCGTCGCTGCTCGTTCGGATCGTTAAAATACACCGTACTCTTCGCAATTTGTTCAGCCGAAGTCGTTTTTCCACACCATTTCGCTCCTTCAATGAGCACAGCCCCTGTGCTCTCCATAAGTTCGCGGAGAAGAGAATCTGATACCCTTGGCCTATATTTCGCTTTTTTCATATATTGACGGCTTCTTCAATATACATCTATTTCAATTAATTGCAAGGAAAACTTTCGATTTTGCAGAAAATTTTCTTTGTATTTTACGACAAAATTACTTTGCGTTTTGCGGTAAATTTGCCCCTAATTTTGTGGCAAATTTACCTTATGTTATGCAATAATCTTCATGTACATTACAAAATTCGATGTAACAAGTCACTGGCACAAGGCCAGGGCAAACGCATTAGAAAATACGTTTGCCATGTACAACGTACGATTTATTGATAACATGCGTGTTTCGCAAATCTCTTTGAAGCGCTAACGTATGCAGAGCCTTCTTTAGAGCCATTATCATGATGACCGCTTGTTGCCATGTTTTTTGATGCGTATAAATGCTGATATCAGTCAATAAGAGTCTTGCCTCTGCTGATTGACTTCTCTTAAACGCGTTTGCCGTGCGGGAAAAGCCAGATCAATAGAAGTTCGTGTGTCTCTTTTCCTCGCGTCCCTCAAGGTAGTTGACACTGCGACTCACCCCCGCACCGTAGGGGGAGGACAAGCGCACGTCCGGTTCACTCTTGAGCAAGCGGCCGGAGCGACGGAACCATAACATCCCTCCCACTATGAGAAGAAGCAAACCAACAACTGAAGCAACACCGATAGCGACAGGGCGCATCGCGGGGTTCTCAATAATCTGGCGCAGCTCGTCTCCAAAGGTCACATCCTCGGCCTCGTCCTCCTCTCGCATCTGTATGGGAATGAGCGGCACCAACATATCAGAACGCTGCTCCAACGGAGGAAGCTGCTCCGCTACGGGAGCCAAGCATGCATGCAGCTCATGTACGGCGGCCAATATGCCCTCCACACCACCTCCACGCACCAACGCGGCTCGTCGCACCTTGTCGAGCCAAGCGTGGCGATCGGCGTCGGTCAAGTTCATTTCGTGGTATCCGAGCTCAATCTGCGGAGAATCTCCGACACCGTACATGAGCATCACCGTATATTCACCAGGCTGAGCCACACTGCGAGCCAGCGCACCGGCTGCCAGTTCCATGGGTATTTCTTGTCCCTTGCGAAAAAAGGCAATGTAGAGGTGGTAACCGGAACTCGCGTTCACACTGCGCAGGACGTACTCCACATCCGCACGTTCGGGCTTGCTCAAAAGACCCTGAGGATCAAGGATACTCTGACCTTGCGCAGAGGTATAGCCCTGATAAAAGCGTTTGGAGATGTGCTTATCCGTTGTCTCTTTGCCGATAGCTGGGGAAGGAGGAGTGGACGATGCATCGGCTAGCATTCGGTACGCCGCAGGTATCTCACCGGCCAACAAGTGGCGATAATCCCCGGAAGACCACTGCGGCGCCGTTTGCGGTGTGGCGGGATTGCCGCTCGATTCCGGTGGCAACGGCGTTGCTGGCTGAGGTGCGACGGTTGTCTGATCCCCCGCTGCAACCTCCTCAGCCGGTTTATCATCCGGAAGAGAAGGCTTGGGAGCAGCCTGCAAGCTACCCGTCAACAGCCCCAGTGCCACTGCCGTGCTGCGCATCAATATCGGCTTGCGCATTCGCTTGTTCACACCGTGCGAGCGCGAAGCCAGCTGCGCTACGGCAGACTTCATTACCTTGCGCAGACTCACCGCCGTGGCGCGTTCGCGGAAGTATAGCCGCGCCCCGATGATGCTGCTATTGATGCTGTCGGGATTAATATAGGGATCCAGCATGTAGCCCCACGTGAAACAGGCAATCTCCAGCTGCACATCCAGCACCAGAATCAGCATCCACTCCTGCCGAACCGGGGGCGGATAGGGATGAGCAAAGTCACGAATACGCTTGCGAAACTGATGCCACCACTCGCGGATGGGACCGGGCTTTCTGCCCGCATCATCCTTTGAGCGACCCTTCCCCATGGTCATATCGGCGTCCTCGATGGCCCGTACCGATTCCCGTTTGCCAAAGGACGGATGATGAATGACGGCATGATTGAGGGCCCAATGCGCGTGCGGACGAAAATGCTTAATTTGCCCGTGAGATGTGATGAAAATGCCGAGAGCCACGGGAGGGATATTGCGCTCCATATCCTCCAGCGCCTCCATGAGTTCGCGGCGCTCGCTGTGCGTGAGTACACCCGCTTCATCTACCACTCGCGTAAACTCCAGAGGACGCGTGCCAAACACCGCTTCCGCACGCTTTAAGCTATACCCACACACCGGACAACGCTCAATGGCGCCCGGGTGAATCGTAGCATTGCAACAGGGACAAATCGGCACGCACCCCTTATATCCCATTTTCCTACGCGCGTAAAGTGAAAACAGGGAAGATGCATTCACATCCGGCCCAAGAAAAAGCACCTTCAATAGGGAGCTGACGGCACATCATGCAACATAAACAGTTGATTATTTACGATTTATGATTTACGATTTTAAAAATTCCCGCGCTTGCGCACGAATTTGAAATTTGACGAAGCTGGAGCAGTGGAGTGTAGTGAAACCGTGCGCGGACGTAATTACAGAGGAGCGGGGATGCGGAGCAGGAACGAGCGGGGATCCATAAAGCCGTGCTTCTCTGCTGATTAACTTCTCTCAAATGCGTTTGCGCTGATGTAAAGCCAAGTTTACGGCTTGGCCAAATCGTAAATGAATTGCATTCCCTGTCGGATGTGGGTGCCACCATGGCGACGCTGCTATTCCTTGCCAAGTTCTGCACGAATAAAGGGCGATGTGGGAGCGGATTTGCTGCGAGCAAGTTGACGGGGTGTACCCGTCGCAACGATTTCCCCTCCTTCAGAACCGGCAGAGGGACCCATATCAATGATGTAATCGGCCTCGCATATGAGCTCGAGATTATGCTCGATGACCACGACGGTATTGCCCAGCTCCACAAGACGTCGGAGGACCTGGACAAGCAGGCGAACGTCCTGAGGGTGCAGGCCGATGGTGGGCTCCTCAATGAGGTAGAGATCCTGAGGGAGAGCGCGCCCGCGACGAATGGCCGTGAGAGCAGCACGACGACCCTTGATGAGCTCGGAGACGAGTTTAACGCGCTGCGCCTCGCCGCCGGAAAGGGTATTGCTCGCTTGTCCAAGAGTGAGATAGCCTAGACCAGTATCGCAGAGCAGACGCAAGGGCTCTGCAAGGCGAGGCTGACTCTCGAAAAAAGCAGCGGCCTGCTCCATATTCATCTCCAGCACCTCGGCGATGGTCTTGCCATGGTAGCGCACCTGCAGAGTGCGGGAGTTGTAACGCGAACCGCGACACGTCTCGCAAGGCACGGCACAGGGCGGCAGGAAATCCATCTCGCGACGGATGAAACCCGTTCCTTTGCAGTCCGGACAGTTGCCGGAGGAGGTATTGAAGGAGAAGCGGCTTGCATCGAAGCCAAGGCGGCGAGCATCCGCCGACTGGGCAAAGAGTTTGCGTATTTCATCGAAGATGCCTATGTAGGTGGCCGGAGTCGAACGCGGAGTTTTGCCCAGCGGGCTCTGATCCACCTGATACAGCGCGCGCACTGTGTCCAACCCCTTGGCGCTCTCCCAGGTCTTGGGGATGGAAGAATCGCCGGCAGCGCGGCGCACAGCAGGACCGAGCGTGTCGATAATGAGCGAAGTTTTGCCGGCTCCGGAAGGACCGGTCACCACCGTGAATCGAGCACGGGGAATACGCAGAGTCACATCCTTTAAATTGTGCAGACGGCAGCCCGTGACTTCGAGCCATGCGGCGTTTTTCAACGGCAGCAACTTGCCACAAAACGGATGCTTATCCGACTGGCGAAATGCCTGACCGGTGACAGAAGCCTGGTTTTGCATGATATCGTCAAGCGTCCCCTCAGCCACAATCTGCCCGCCGTGAATACCGGCGCCAGGCCCCAAGTCGATAATGTGGTCAGCGCGGCGCATGGTGTCCTCATCGTGCTCAACCACGAGAAGGGTATTGCCGCGGCGTTTCAGGTCATCGAGCGTGGTGAGCAGTCGTTCATTGTCGCGTGGGTGAAGACCGATGGTCGGTTCATCCAGCACATAAAGCACGCCACGGAGGTTCGAGCCGAGCTGAGCAGCCAGGCGGATGCGCTGGATTTCTCCACCGGAGAGAGTGGTGGCAGCGCGGTTCATCGAGAGGTAGCCAAGACCAACACCCTGCAAGAAGCGCAGCCGCGGTTCAATTTCGGCCACCACATTGCGGGCGATTTCAGCCTCTCGCCCGCTGAAATGCCACTCCTGCACCATGCGCAGAGCAGATTGAGTATCCACCTCGCCCAGCTCTGCGATGGAGTGACCAAAGAGAGTGACGCCGAGCGCAAAGGGATTCAGACGCTGCCCGCCGCACGCAGGGCACACGCAAGAGAGCTCGCCCTTTTCGGCGGCTTGCTCGGCTTCCAAATCAAAACGCAGTTCTTTTTCGAGCTCGCTGGTGCGGGCATCATCATCTCGACGAACATGGGAGCGCTGTTGCACAAAGCCATGTCCCAAGCAAACCGGGCACCACCCGTGCGGCGAGTTGAAAGAAAAGGTGGACGGTTCGGGGTCGGCGTAAGATTCCCCGCATTTCGGGCAGGTGAGACGCGTGCCGAGTAATGTGGCGCGCTGCACATTGCGCGAAGTGATGAGGCGCAGGAAACCGTCGCCCATCCCCAGAGCGCGGTCGATGCACTCCTGCAGCGTCGCGAAGTCGCAGGGGGAGCCATTCATAGAAATAACATTGCGCTTCACCGCGATTTCGGCGAGAACCACATCCACATCGTGATTGGAGTAACGATCCAGCGGCGTGAAATCATCCGGAGCCACCAAGGAGCCATCCGCTATGAGGAAAGGATAATGCTTGCGAGCAGCCCAGCGCGCCAGGTCAGCATAATGGCCCTTGCGGTTGCGCACGACCGGAGCGGCGATGAGCAGAGAAGCCGGCTTGCGGGCGATGAACTGTTGCACGACGGCGTGGATTTCAGCCGGGGAACGTCGCCCGACCTCGACCCCGCAGCGCGGGCAATGCGGCGTGCCGAGTTTGGCGTAGAGCAAGCGAAGGTATTGCCATATCTCCGTGACAGTGCCGACGGTGGATTTACTGCCGCCGCGAGAGCGATTTTGCTCGATGGCAACCGTGGGAGGCAGCCCGGTGAGCGCATCAATATCCGGCGTCTCCATCTGGTCGGTGAATTGGCGCGCGTAAGGGCTCATCACATCCATAAAACGCTTCTGCCCCTCCGCGAAGATAATGTCGAACGCAAGGGTGCTCTTGCCACTGCCGGAGAGGCCGGTGACCACGGTCATCTCGTGCAGGGGGATATCCACATCAATGTTCTTCAGCTGGTGGTGGCGGGCACCGCGCAGAGAAATCATGCGCGAAGCAGAGGCCTGTTTACGGGTCGGCGCGGGCCGTTGCGCGACAACAGGTTTGGCGGCGAGCGCGAGCTTCAGGAAAGCGGCCGTGTGCCCCTGCCCTTGCTTCACAATTTGTTCCGGCGTGCCGGATGCCACAATATGCCCACCCCCCTTGCCTCCCCCCGGTCCCAAATCAATCACGTAATCCGCGCATTTGATGAGATCCAGATTGTGCTCGATAACCAAGAGTGAATGCCCTTGCGCCACCAGTCGATTGAAAACCGCCAGCAGCACTTCCAGATCTGAAAAATGAAGGCCTGTGCCCGGCTCATCCAATATCAGCAAACTCCCGCGACCATCGGCAGAGAGCACCGATTCGGAAAGGATACGCGCGAGCTTGAGACGCTGATTTTCGCCGCCTGAGAGGGTATGCAAGGGCTGCCCGAGACCCAAGTGTCCCAGCCCCACCTCCTGCAGCAGTTTCAGGCCTGCCGTAATGCGCTCCCCATGAGCGTTGGTTTCTTGGGAGAAAAAGCGAATGGCCGACTTGACGTCCAGAGCCAGCACATCGGCCATACTCAAGCCGCGATGGGTGATGCTGAGAGCCTGCGGCGTGTAGCGCGAGCCGTGGCAGAGCGCGCAGGGCACGAAAATATCCGAGAGGAATTGCATCTCCACCTTTTCCATGCCCAACCCGGCGCAACGCGGACAGCGGCCTTCCCCGCTGTTGAAGGAAAAGTAGCCGGGTTTCAGACCCCGCGCCTGCGCCGTGGGCTCCTGAACGAAAAGAGCGCGGATATCCTCAAAAAACTTCATGTAGAGCGCGGGGGTGGAACGAGGCGTTCGCACGATGGGACTCTGATCCACCAGCACGACTTCCTGCACTTTCTCCAACCCGCGAATGGACTTTACGCGTACGCTTTCTTCATCGTCCAGCTCTTCCGGATGCACGTGACCGTAGAGGACTTGGCAAGCGAGCGTACTCTTTCCGCTTCCCGATACGCCGGTGAGGCACGTGTACACACCGAGCGGAATATCCACATCGAAGCTATGGAGATTGTGGCACTCAGCGCCGCGCACGCGGATCATCCCGGATGGTTTGCGGCGGTGCTTGGGGACGGGGATGGAACGGGAGCCCACCAGGTATTGGCCGGTGAGCGATTTCGACGACTTGAGCAGCCCGGTCGGAGCCCCCGCATACACCAATTTGCCACCCGCAGAGCCGCCGGTTGGCCCCATATCGACGATGTAGTCCGCCGCGCGCATCACCGCCTCCTCATGTTCCACCACAACCAAAGTGTTGCCACGAGCGGTCAGTTTCTGCATGGCCGAGATGAGACGCGAGGTATCGCGCGAGTGCAGACCTACCGTCGGTTCATCCAGCACGAAAAGCGACTCCGTGAGCGAAGCGCCTAAGCAGGCGGTGAGGCTTACGCGCTCAATCTCGCCGCCGGAAAGTGACCGCGTGAGACGCGAGGCGCTCAGATACGGCAAGCCCACCTCGCACAGGTAGGCCACGCGACTCCGCAGCTCGCGCACAGCCAGCGCCAGCGAGCGATCCTTCCCTACCTGCGACAGGACATGCGTATCCACCCAAACCAACAGCTCATCCATGGGCAAGGCCTGCGCCTGCGGCACCGTGAGTCCGCCCAAGGTGAAAGCGAGAGCCTCGGGTCTGAGACGTCCGCCACCGCACGCAGGGCACACGCTGTACATGCGGTAGTACGCCAAGAAGACCCGAACGGTGAGCTTGTGCGCATGTTTCTCCATATCCTCAAAAATGCCCTTGTAGCCGTACCAATAGCCCTTGTCGTACGCCTGCCACACATCCATATCCCCGCAGTTGCCCAGCAGCACAAAATTGCGCTCCTTTTGGGTGAGCTTATTCCACGGCACGTCCATGCGCACTGCCTTGCATTTTTTGTTCACGCGCACGAAGTCACGGAAGCAGGCGGACAACGTGGGAGTGGAAAGCATCTTGAGAGCGCCATCGCGGATGGAGAGATCCGGGATCAGCCCCTTGTTGTAGTCGTAGGAGATCGCGCGACCGTAGCCCTTGCATTCGGGGCACGCGCCTAGGGGAGAATTGCCGCTGAAAAGCCCCGGCTGCGGCTCAAGCAAGGGGTACCAATCACTGCGCCGCTGTATGGGCTTGCCCCAGCTGCCGTCTTCCGCACGCAACGAACATTGGACGATGTTTTGCCCGAAATGCAGGGCATTTTCCAGCGCCTCTGTCAAGCGCGGGCCATTCTCAGGCACCAGGCGCACGCGATCCTGCACCACGAGCCACGAGCTCATTCCCAGCTGCTTTTCCGAGGCATCCTCCAGACGCATGATTTTGCCCTTCACCCACACTCGCAAATACCCCTGCGCCACCAGCGCATCGCGCATTTCCGCAAAGCTGCCCACAGGCGTCACGCCGAAAAGGACAGCGGTATCCTCGCCCGGATGATCACGCAGCAGCTCGGCTGCCACCCCTTGCGGCGTTGCGGGACGCACCTCGTGGCCATGCTCATCATGCCCCACCGCAAGACGCGAGAAGACGAGCTTTAGGAATTCGTTCATGCCGGTCATCGTACCCACCGTGGAGCGCGAGTTTTTTACGGAATTCCTCTGACCGAGCGCAATAGCCGGCGGCACATTTTCCACGGCATCCACCGCCGGTCTGTCCATACGATCCATGAATTGCCGCACGTACGGAGAAAAGGTTTCCATGTAACGCCTCTGTCCCTCTGCATACAGGGTAGCCATCGCCAGGGAAGTCTTGCCACTGCCGCTCGGTCCCGTCACTACCGTCAGTTTCCCGAGCGGGATATCCACATCAATTTTTTTCAAATTATTCTCCGCCGCGCCTCGGATGCGAATGTAATCTGCACCATCCTTTTTCATGCGCCCATTTTACTCCGAACGCCGTCCGGAAAAAAGCAAAAACACGCAGGGCAAACGCATTAGAAAATGCGTTTGCCACGTACGATTTACGATGTACGATGTACGATTTATTAATAATGTGCGCGTTGCGCAGATTTTTTCGAATCATTAATGTGTGCTGAGATCCCTTTAGAGCCATCATGATGATGACCACTGGTTGTCACGATTTTTGATACGTATAGACATTGATATCAGCCCATAAAAGCATTTTCTCTGTCGATTAACTTCTCTCAAATGCGTTTGCCCTGCAAAAACACGCATTCTGGGAAATGCAATTCAGATCCAATCACTTTGGGATGTACACGTCAACTTTGCCGGTAAAGTGCGACTGTACAGATTGCAATTTTTGCACGCATGCAATGAAGAGTTTACTTGCAGCAGCGCATTCATCATCCGTCGTGAACCGACTCCACGAGAGACGAAGCGACTCGCGCACTTCGGTCGGAGAGAGCCCCATGGCGAGCAGCACGTGACTAGGATGCGGCGACGCGCTAGTGCATGCGGACCCAGCGGCGCAGATGAACCCTGCCGGTTCCAGCAGGAGTGAGAGCGATTCTGCCGTGCAACCCGGCACGCGAAAATTGAGCACATGCGGCAAACGCGGCGCCCCTGCTCCATTCTGGACGGCGCAAATGCCGGCCTGTTGCAAAGCCGACAGAAAAGCCTCACGATGCCGCGCGGCGCGGGCGGTTTGCTCCATTTGCTGCAGCGCCAGCTCCGCCGCCGCGCCAAAGCCCACAATCCCCGGCACGTTCAGTGTGCCGGAACGCCGCGTATCCTCCTGCCCGCCGCCGAGCAGCAGAGGGTGCATCGGCGCACCGGTACGCACGTACAAGGCTCCCACACCCTTCGGTCCATGCAGCTTGTGCGCAGAGACCGAGGCGTAGTCCACCGCAGGCAGCTCATGCAGGTTGAGCGGCATTTTCCCGGCAGCCTGCACCGCATCGACGTGCACGCGCACGCCTGCCTGCTCCGCTGCGGCACAAAGCTCTGCCGCAGGTTGGATGACGCCTGTTTCATGGTTTGCCAGCGCGAAAGAGGCTCCCCCATGCCGAGGCAGGAGCTCGCACCAGGCATGAAGATCAGTCTCACCCGAAGATTGCACCGGACACAGCGAGCCGCGCGACTCCACGCAGCGCAGTGTGGCTGGGTGGTCTGTGGCGAGCGCGAGGACACTGCTGAACTGAGTCAACGCTGTGTTTGTGCTCTCTGTGCCACCGGAGGTAAAGAAAACTTCCGCAGGCTCGGCGCCGATCAGGGCAGCCACCTGCTCGCGTGCCCTCTCTACCGCACGGCGAACTGCTTTGGCCTGCGGGTAGGCAGCCGAAGGGTTAAAAAATTGCTCCGTCCAGAATGGCTGCATCGCCTCTGCCACCTGCGGCAAGAGGGGCGTCGTAGCGTTGTTGTCCCAATATATCATAGCTCAGGATTCTTCTCGGTGGTGTGCCTTCACGATACGCTGAAACACTGCCGGATGCACGCAGGCCGACACCCAACGCTCCCACCCCGGCGTTCCCACAAACCCCCGCACCAAAGAAGACGATATTTCCTCCAGCTCACTGGGAGCAACCATCAGCACCGTCTGGATGTCAGGATCCATGCGCCCATTCATTCGAGCCATTGTCTTTTCATATTCAAAGTCCGCCACTCCTCGCAATCCACGCAGCAAATGTGTAGCGCCGGCTTCGCGCGCAAAGTCCACCAGAAACCCGTGTTTCACCACCGCCACACGCACATGACCCGACAGCTCCGCCACCATTTCCTCCAGCGCTTCCCGCCGCTCCTCTGTGCTCAGGAAAGACGTCTTCTCCGGATTGACCGCCAGAGCTACCACCAGTTCGTCGAAAAGTTCCGCTCCGCGGCGAATCATCCAGAGATGTCCATTCGTGGGAGGATCGAAGCTCCCGGCGTAGATTCCGATGCGTTTCATGACAGGCGTTGAATTAAAAAGCCCCGTGCCGCGAATCATCTGCTCTCTCGACACGGGGTTCTTTTCTCTTGCTTTTGTGAGAGGCGGGAGCGGGATTTGAACCCGCGAATGGCAGTTTTGCAAACTGCTGCCTTAGACCACTTGGCTATCCCGCCCTAAAGCTTGCGCATCGCAAGATACTCCATGCCGGCCGCGTTGTCAAGCATAAACCGCATTGCCTCTCCGAACTGACACAAAAAAACACATCGGTTCCAAGAAAAAAGCGATCCCAGGTACTACAAAGCGGAGCACGAGCGAGGACAAAGGGAGCCTTCCCGTCCACCGCCTTTTTTCCACGAAACGCATGGGAGGTGGGTCGCATGGAGTTGGAGAAATTTTATTGGAACAAGTGCGATGTTCTGCAGTTCAATCGCCTCCGAATTCAGACATCACTGGGGAAGAAGAGCGCCGTCCTTGTAAAGATACGTCGTCATGGAGGCCGAGTCTTGTGAAGGGTCATCAGGGACAGAGCAAAGGATCAGTAAACCGCTGTCACGAACCTCAAATGTACTGCATTCTTTTTTTAGAATCAGCTTGATAAATGGCGTTTCCTCCTCCAACTGTTGCAACTTGTCAACCGGACTCTGTTCGGGATTCGCCATGGCGAAGACATGCAGGCAAAGGCCACTATTCGTTGAACTGGGAAGAGCGAGAAAAATCTCCGGCACGCCATCGTTATTCAAGTCGTGCAAACTCAACCGAACACGCGAAGAATCAACGATTGGAAAATGTTTCGCGATTATGCGAATAGGTTCGCCATGGACACGATAGTTTAAAACCAAATAACCGACTTGAAGACAACGTGGTGACGCATCAGCTACCACCTCAGCTCCAATAAGATTCGAACGACGTGCAAATTGTTGGGGAGATGTAGAAACGATCTTTTCCAGCGAGATCCCCTCAAAGGCGCGGCGTGATAATTTTCGGTTTTCCAGAGAATAAACGACCGGAGGCTCCGACGTTAGCTTTTCATGACCCAACGGAGGTACTACCTTGACCAAACCGGGAGCAGGGAAAGACACTTGCTCGCAGGGGGAATCCAGAATCAGGTGAGCCCGGGCATCGGGATCGGTGGCGGGGAGAAGGTTTAAGCGTTGCTCATTCGGATTGAGCGAGTAGATGCGCACGTGATCTCCTTCACCGGTGCCACTGCCGGTATAAACCAGCACCTCCGGCACACCATCCGCATCAATATCACGCAGCTGCAGCGGCGAACGTCGTTCATGATAAAATGAAAAGCCGGAGAAAACATCCACCACCGATGACCAAGACTGCCCTATATCTTCATACGTCAGCACGAGAGCATAGTGCTGCCCGGCCACATCGGCCGGACACGCCATTTCATAGAGACTCACGCGTTTGAGGCAAGATGCTGAATTCTCTGCTGGCAAAGATAAAGTCTCCTCCGCTACACACTTCATGGTGAAATCACCCGTAGCAGCGTAACCTAAGCTTATCTGCCCGAGCAATACGAGAATGCAAACTAATGTCTTCACATGCATACGCAGTAACATATCCAGTAGCGCGACATGGTAGCACACCACACTCAGAAAGTCAACCTTTAAAATCTGTTAATTCAAAGCAACCGCACATCCGTTCCATGAAAGAAGCAATCACAACACGCAATTTATTTACGATGTATGATTTAAACACGAACGACGGCTGTAAGCGCGTATGGACAGCGCCTTCGCCTGTCCACACGCCCTACTCTTCATTTCCTTTCCATTTCTCCAACCTCGTAAATGTACTTGACCCTAGCGAATCCGCCCAGCGGCACTTTGCTAAAAGATGTAGAAATCAAAGAAGTAGACCAGGTATGGGTCAGTGATATCACCTACATCCAGATAGAACAGCGCAACTACTATCTATGCGTGGTTATGGATTGGGGTAGTCGCTTTGTACTGGGATGGAGTATGGGTCGAAAGATGGATGCGGGGCTATGTCTGCAAGCGCTGGAGATGGCGTTGAAAAGTGGACGACGGCCAAGAATCTTCAATACTGACCAGGGGAGCCAGTATAGCTCGGAAGACTGGCAGTCAGCAATTCGAGCAGAAGGCATACAAATCAGCATGGATGGCAAGGGACGATGGGCAGATAACATCGTCACGGAACGCTTTTGAAGGTCATACAAGCATGAGTTCTTCCTGCAGCGTGATCCCAGGAGCTTGGAGGAGGCAATGAAGATGACGGCAGAATGGCTGGAATACTACAACAAAGAACGGCCACACTCGGCGTTGGGTTACAAAAAGGGGCCTAAATAAGCTTCCAATGTGTCGAAAAATGGGCGCCAGTTTAGAGATTGACATATGAAAACTGAGCAGCCAAGGCGAGAGAATTGCGCTCATCAAAATACACTGTCAATCCCGCTTCGGTGCCGCCGTAAAATCCCCACGAATTTTCCCGCAAGTGCTCGCTGTACGACTCGTTGATACGTGTCCCATCTGGTCCTATGAGACTACCATAACCATGGTAGGAATCCGCAGCGGAGGATGTAACCAAGCCAGCAAAAATGCCCGCAAATAAGTCCACAGAATCAACAATTTTGAAATCATGGCGGAAACCAAGCGCAACATAGTAATTCTGTACCTCCCATTCATTACTGCTCCCCCAATAGTAGGAATCGCTCACACCCGCATCACTCACTGTATCAAAACCCATCGCACAACCGATACGCACGTTGATTGAATTGCGGGAATCCGCCATGTAATAAAACAGGCATTCTATGCCTCCCGTATCAATGCGCGGATTACGCCCGTATTTTTCCGGACTATCCAATTCGACCTGATCATTCAGTGCAAAGTTGAAAATTGTGTTAAACTCGACACCAAACTTATTTGTTTCATTCTCTTGTTCGCCGTACGCTGAGCAGAACGTCATAAGAGCCACAAGTATGCTGAATAATTTCTTCATTGTTTCGGGTTCTTTTTATAGATATGAGTTGATTCTTAATGCTAAGAATCTATGAAAGAAGAAACGCCTTACGCAGATCGAGAAGTTCTTCAACAATTATGAATTGTTGTATTGGAGTAAAACCGATAGAACACCATTAATATCTGCATCAGAGATCGACACAGACACCTCTCCCTTCTTTCCTTTTAGCGAATTTTTCTCGAGAGAATCAATCACTTTTTTCCTGATGTCCTCTGCATCGTTTTTCTTCATTTCCCCCATGAAATACTCACCGAAAGAAGCACCAGCTATGGCTTGCGCACGAATAAGCTCCTCCAATTCCTCCGAGGAGGTCACAATAAGCTTCACCCTCTTTTCCTCACTCACATAGGGGAAAGGCTGGTGACGGAAGTAATAGCCATCCTTCCAAGTAGCTTCCGGAGAAGATACGGAGTCAGGGAGAGAATGGGTGGCTCTAATCTGCTCATCTGTCATAGCGAAATAGCAGTGACTGAAAATGATAGGATCCAGTGACTTGACCTTCTTCTGATCTTCTTCCGGGAACATAACCTCCGCAGAGATGTAATCATCCGCAGCAACGTCAATATGCACCCATTGCTCCCCAAGTTTCACCTTGTTCCAAGCATGCTCAATCTTGTTTTCGCCAAACTGATAGGAGCCGTCGTCAAACCAATAGGAGCCGACAATATATTCGTTCTCAATACCAGCCATGGTAAGCAGTAACATATAGGCTCGTGCATAACCAGCACTCGTGGCTCGCTTTCCAAGCATTGCATAAACCACCAAATTCTCTTGATCCGCCTCAAGCAGCCGCCTATCATAGCGTACCTCGCGACACAACCGATCATGCAGAGCGAGAGCCAACTTATACTGATCATCCTTCGCGGACTTCTTTGCCTCACAACACCACTGCCATGCCTCACGATAGGCCTGATACTGGGCAGCTGTTAAATTCTGCATTTTCCATTCATCAAGCTCATTTATACGATCTTGTACACCGCAGTATTGTGGATCGGCTTGGAGATTTTTTATGAGTTTAAGTTCGAGTTCTTCTTTCTCATTTTCGAAAAGACATAACATACGCGCAAGATCAGTGTACGTCACGGGGAGACGGTGGCGGGCGACTCCATCTTCTTCCCCTCCATCTTTGGAATCAAACACACTTTCTTCCCCCAACACGAAAAGGTGCCGGCATTTCTGAGAGAGTTCAGAAAGTTTCCTTCGCGCCAGCCTTTCAGTCGAAGCATTACGCCACGTGATCAGCTCATGACAACGGGCAAGGCGATACGTTAAAAATGGAATAAGATCATCCTCGTTATCAACATGGTAGATGTCACCCTTCCCCGAACTTTTTGAAGGCTTCCATGGTTTCCATTCCGTCATACCAAAAGCACGAGCAGGTACAGGTTCTTGCTTCCATAGCTCTTTGTTCAACATATTCAATTGGGTAAAATCATCTTCTTTTAAGGCACTTACAAAAATTTTTACTACTTGGGGAGGTCGAAGCTCCCCCGCCTGGATCGCGTCCTGCAACTTCTTCTCTTTTTCTATAGCATCTCTCACCATCTCGTTGCGCGCAATCCACTGCACTTTCCTCTGCTCGTGTTCCGATTGTATGGCCACGATCAGCGCAATGATCAAAATCGCTGCGAAACCTATAATCCGCAGCCGCATCAAACGTGCTTCACGTCTTATTTCCCATATGCTTTTTTTTCTTTTCATTTTACTTTCTCTAAATTAATTTTCTGTTTTAGGCAATGGCAATTGCCGCTCCATAACTCTCTCCACATTTCTCCTCTCTATCTCTCCCTGCTTCTCTTCCTCTGTGAAAACCATATCACTCGACGCACGCCCCTCCTGTTTGATTTTTTGCCCTTTCACCTGCAACCAAAATTCAGCAAGCCCCTTATCGCCATCTGCCCATGTCGTGTCATAGTGATACCATTTATTCGTCTCCACATTTACCAAGTTCCACGCATGCCAACCGGGTAATTCCTCTTTGCGAGAGCAAACACCGGCAACTGGCAATGATCGAACTCCGACCATGGCCAACAGCAGACCATACGTCTGTGCATACCCCTCGCAAATTGCCTTTCCGCGAGTTGCATAGAGTACAAATTTGCTACGGTTCTTATAAAACACACTGTCCTCTCGAATCGCATCTGCCTTTTCTTTGCTTGAGCTTTTTTGTGTACCCCTATCGTACTCAACATGTTTACACAAAATCGCCGCAATATCGTAAGCCTTCTCCTCTTTTGAAAGCTGCTGAAATTTAAATTGGGGAGTTTTCAACTCGGCAAGCCAATCCAGCAGTTTATGAAGAGCTTCTATCTCATCTTTGCTCAGACGCGTCCAATCTCCATCATTGACTGTACGAAGTATGCGATAAAAGTCCGTATAAAAAAAGGTGAGGCAGTGTTTTCCATTATCTAGATCTTCAAGGTTTACATCGGACAAGTAATAGTTCAAACTCTCCGCTATGGGGGAACATAAATTGCGTAGATCCGGACAAGAGGATTGAAAGATTACACGATCCCTTCCTTCGCGAACCATCTGATCCGCTAGCGAATATAAGTCATTACTATTGTCAACGATTGGCATTTTGTTAGAGGGGAACGGATTCTTATTCGCTGTCACATTTCTATACAAGAATAAGCCGATATCCCCTACAGAAAGAGGCTTAAGTCCGAGCGTCTCAATTGTCTCCCGTAGTTTTTTATCCGGGGCTGCCCGCTCATATTCATTCTGATGGAGAATCTCCTGATCCCTTGGCGTCACGTGGCGCACCCAATCCGGCATATTTTGAATCACCCGACCAAGCAACGTTTGTTCCGGTAATGGAGCCGATATATAATCCAATACACACCAAAATGTATATGCTAAAACGACAAAGATGCTAAGCATCCCTACCAATCGTTTAACCTGCATAGCTGTTGTTGTTTCTTCCTTCATTGCTTCATCTATTCGATAATTTTCTGAGTTCTTCCGCTATAGGGATCTCCTTGATAGAGGCATACGCCCTGCTCCATACCAGACAAACATAGACAAAGACCACTCCCCAACTACTTCTCATCAACCACAACTGTTGCTCGAGCAAGACCTTCTTGTTATCATCATTCACCACCTCCTTCCACTGCTTTTGCGCTAAATCAACGTATTTTTCCTTATAACCTTCTTCATTCGTTATAGACGACCACGTTATAGCACTTTTACCCGTACCTTCCTCCTCCGCCTTGATCCATTCGGAAAAATCTAACGGACCAAAAAAACCTTGCGCTGACGAGCTTTTCTGGGGGGATAGTTCCAAAATCTTACCCCACTGTTTACGTGCCGCCGTCTCAATTTCTTCTTTTTCAGGCAACTTCTTCAAACCACCCTCATTTCCCGACATCTTCTGCAGCAAGCTATCACCTGCATATATAAACAAATAAAAAAGAATTGCAAATATCCAACCTGCGCACACATACGTTATATACTGATCCAGATGATCTCTCACCCAGCCATGGCATGCCATCCTGCTAACCAACCACGTCAGCACCCCGACGGTCGGTAAAAAAGACAAACCAACCAGCAAAAACTGCCCCCAGCTCCCATCACTGAGCATCTGTCCCACCTCCAACTCGTATATATTATAGCTCATTCGGGGGAGTTTTCTGATGAGTTTGGTTTACTGATGGGTCTTATGTACACCTCCACTCGACGGTTCTTTTGACATTCATTGTCATGACTTTGATCGTCAGAACTTAGGTCTTTTTTATTTGGATCATTTGGATCATCTCCCTTCTCTGCAGCAACCGAAAAAGAATAAGGTGTCAGCCACGCAGCGGAATAGCACTTGAAATATACAGGATGTTTCCCCATATAATAATACTTACCCTTTTCCCCTCCTAATAATGTGATAATCATGTCTTTTATACACACAGCCCTCATTAGTCCCAGCTGTGGATTACACTGATCACCTTCCAAGGAGACCGCATGCTTTCGCCCCCCATCTAGAGTATCATCCGTATGACCTATGATCTCTACCATAACCCCCACGTAGTCTTCCGTTAAAGTCTCACATGTATTGCGAATTTTTCCTGTAACTTCTTTCCTTAATTTATCTTCTATTGTTGTTTCAGAAACCTCCTCGGACTTACCCTTCCTATTCAAGGAAAGAAATTGATCGCTTTTTCCTCTCGCAAATTGAATCTCCTTTTCATCCAAAACAACGCGTTGTTCACGGGAATTCTTATCAACAGCTTTCTGCTTTTCGTTTAGCTGTTCAACAACTCTCTTCATATCGTCTAGTTCCTTTGTCCTCTCATCTAGCGTTTTGTTTAGGTTTTTGTTTTGTTGCTCTATGTTTTTAATCGTCAGATCTTTCTCCTTCAACTCGGTCCTTAAATTCGCGATCTGAGTGTTTAAATCTCCCATTTCATCGTTTTGTCCATCCTCATTATTATCCAACTCAGAGTTCCAGAGAGCATAATTGATACGACGCATAATGTCCTGAGCACGATTATCCTTGCTATCCTGTCCAAATATCTTTTTCCTATCAACAGAATATTTATCATTCTGCAGGAAATACCAAGCCAAAAGACAAACGGCTGCATTATAATTTTCTTGAGCTTCCATCAAAACCTCCCCCGTACAACCGAACGAAGCAATTTTTTCCTTAAGATCCTTAAACTGATCTTCATTACTCATTAAATCTGCTTCTGTCAATTCTCTTTCCCCATCCTCTCCTTTCCTCCTATCCATTCGGATCACCTCATATAACATCTTAGCTAAAACAGGACGCTTGACGGCGTCACGCTCATTTGTTTCACCTTGGTAATTCTGAACGGACAAACCTTTATTCTTACACAATATTTTATATTCCTCTATAACATGATCTACCACGTAATCGTCACCCCCCAGTGAATTGATATACAAAACGAAGGCGAAAACGAAGAACACCAGGAACATGTCACTGATGCTCGGCCAATAATTAATCTCACCTGAATGATTTGACAAGCTCATAATACAGAATCGCAAAAATGACTAGCAGACATCAGCCCCGTGAATTGGACGGAGGAATAGAAGCAGCTTTCGTAGGCGCTCCTGTCCGCCTCCTGAGAGCCGAAACAGTCCTGTGCACCTTATCTAAATCCGCTCGCAGCTGCTCGGAGGAGGCTTTGATTCCCGCCGCGCTGGAGTTGAGAGCGTGAGATTCAACTGTCCACTGCGATATATCCCTTTGCACTGCACTAAACTTCTCGTTGACCGTGGTGTTAAGTTGCTCCAGCATAGAAAGGAACTTTTCGGAGTTATCCTGTGCGGTAAGCAGCGTACCAAGCTGATTCGACGCCTGCTGCACATTTGCCGTCAACTGATTCACCCCGTTGGAAAGCCCTTTCCATTCCTCGCCCACAGCACCGACGCTCTTGGCCACAATGTCCACCTCTTCTACTGCCGTAGTCAAGTTTTGCTGGTTTTTGACCATAGCGTCTGTCAGACTCCTAGCGTTTCTCAGCACCTGTTCAAGACTCTCAGACTGCTTGCGAGCTTCATCATACGCCAGCTGCCAGCGTTGCCAATCATCATTTAGTCGCTTGAAAGTTTCATCTATTTTAGTTCCAAGATGTCTCATCCTATCATCGTTACCATGAATAGTATCTACAAATCCGCGCAGCTTATCTGCTACCCCTGTATAGCTACTAATCGACTCAGCAAACGCTTCAACATTATTCGCAAACTTCTGTAAGTTTTCTGAAAACTTCCCCATCGTCTGCATTCTCGGCAGTATGTAACACATCGTCAAGTCATCCAACCTGCTAAGGAAGCGCTCCGAACGGGACTCAAACACACTCCTCATAAAGAGCAACACAATAGTAGCAGCCACGGCCGTTCCACTCGGCACCAGTGCCTCACCCATGCTCGCTATCTTATTTGCTGCCCCACCCATTACCCCATGCACACACCACAGTGTCCCACATATCCCCAATATCAGCAAAGCGTTTGACATAAATCGCAAGCACCCTACCGAGCTCCGACTCGTCAGGGCCTGCTCCGTCATGCGGTGCAAGTCCTGCAAGCGCGGAGGGATACTGCGCCCTTCCTCCATAACTGCTCGTTCGTAGTACTTTTTAATGCATACGAGTCGATCCCCCACAAGCGTATGCTCAAACACGGGCTTGAGCTCCTGCCCTTCTTCTCTCGACTCCTGCATCAAATCAATAATCACCTTTGCATTAAGTTTTGCTTCTCCATCAAACCATCCCTCCACTTCATTCAACGCCAGTCTTTCCCCAATTAGCAAATGCATATACGCCTTGATAAACGAAAGAAATCCAACGACAAAACAACTCACAATCAATATAATAAAGATTGTATCAATTCCAATTTCCGCGCCACTACCAACCTTCCCACACCCACTCAACAAACATCCGCCACCCGTACATAAGATGCCCCACTGCAACTGCCGCGTCCAGCAGAATCTCCTAGTGTGCAGCACTTTCGCTCTTTCTTTCTTCTTTTTCATGTCTTCTGTTGCTTTCATATGCACAATACGGAGGTTCATCGTATTCTCCCAGCATTCTGCATGGCTACCATCCAATCCACCCACGCAGCAGCTTCATTCTGAATATTCTTCGCTTCTTCTTCCAAGGCCGCCGCACTACGCCGTCGCGATGAAGGACTGGATACAAGCCACTGCATCGCGGGATGCATCGTTGAATAATTACTATTGTCAGCTTTGCTACATTGCTCGGCAGCTAGATCACGCTTTTGCTGAATCTGCTTCAACATCTCCTTGATGCAGTTGAGAGCCAGCTGAGCCTCCGCAACTGTCATATACCCACGCTGATCTGCACAAGCCTTTAGATAAGCAAGTTCCGAAGAATTATCATTACTATATGATGAACACTCCGTCTCATAATCCATCGACGCTGCATTGTACGAATGATACTCCTCACACCCGCACAGGAAGCAACCTGCGCAGGTGCACGCCATCGATATATACAGTCTCCAGCCAATCACTGACGTGTGAAGGCTGTCTTGCTTTTCCTTTCTTTTCTCTGTTTTCATGATTTAAACAACTTATAATGAACTAGCAACAGATTAGCGAATCCGCCCGGCGGCGCCCATAGAGTCCAACCAGTCTTCCCACGAATCAGCCTCATCCTCAATGCTCTGAGCTTCGGACGCCATAGATCGGGCATTCCGCATACGGGTCGATGGACTCGCTACCAAGGCTCTCTCCACCGGGCTCATCAAGGCATAGCTGCTGTTTTGCGCACTGCTGTAGAGTCGGTTTGCATCATCCTTCTTCGATTGCGCTTCGGAGTGCATCTGCCTTATGCAGCGCCGGGCAAGGCTCGACTCATCTACCGTTATATATCCACGCTGATCTGCGCGCGCCTTAATCTCTGCCAGGTAAGCGGAGGGGGTGGGTGTCGAATCAGACGAATCGGATGAAGAACCGCTGCCATTTGAACTTTTACTTCCACTATCAAAGAGGAGAGCGC
>CANRJD010000005.1 GCA_947630815.1 uncultured Akkermansia sp.
AACGATAACCTCTATAAGGCAATGAACGAAAACGACATGATCCATCGGATGCGCGAAGCGGCTGAGCGCGGGGACGCAGAGGCTGCTGCGGATCTTGGGGTAAGCTACATGAGGGGTGAAGGAGTGGAGAGGAACCAGGAAGAGGCGGTGAAGTGGTATCGCCTGGCAGCGGAACAGGGGCATGTGGATGCGCAGTATAGCCTTGGCGCGTGCTATTACACCGGTACGGGAGTGCGTAAGGACGAGTCGGAGGTGGTGAAATGGTGGCGCAAGGCAGCGGAGCAGGGGCATGCGGATGCGCAGTGTAACCTTGGTGTGTGCTATTACACCGGTACGGGGGTGCGCAAGAACAAGGCGAAGGCGGTGGAGTGGTACCGCATGGCGGCAGAGCAGGGGCATGCGCGTGCGCAATTTGACCTTGGCTGGTTCTATGAGACCGGCAGTGGAGTGAACAAGGACATGACGGAGGCGGTGAAGTGGTACCGCAAGGCGGCGGAGCAGGGGCATGCGGGTGCGCAGTGCGACCTTGGTTGGTGCTATGAGACCGGCAATGGAGTGAGCAAGAACTATGCGAGGGCAGCGAAGTGGTATCGCCTAGCGGCGGAGCAGGGGCATGCGGTGGCGCAATGTAACCTTGGCTGGTGCTATGAGACCGGCAATGGAGTGAGCAAGGACATGACAGAGGCTGTGAGGCTGTACCGCTTGGCGGCGGAGCAGAAGCATGCGGGTGCGCAGAATAATCTCGGCGTGTGCTATAAGAATGGCAATGGGGTGAGCAAGGACATAACGGAGGCGGTGAAGTGGTACCGCCTAGCGGCAGATCAGGACAATGCGAATGCGCAGTGTAGCCTTGGCGTGTGCTATGAGACCGGCAATGGAGTGAGCAAGGACATGACGGAGGCGGTGAGGCTGTATCGCTTGTCGGCGGAGCAGGGGCATGCGGTGGCGCAGTTTAAGCTTGGCTGGTGCTATGCGACCGGCAATGGGGTGAACAAGGACATGGCGCAGGCTGTGAAATGGTTTCGCTTGTCGGCGGAGCAGGGAAATGTGAATGCGCAGTATAACCTCGGTGTGTGCTGCTATGATGGTACCGGCATACGTAAGGATCGAGCAGAGGCAAAGCGGTGGTTCCGGAAAGCAGCGGAACAGGGGAATGAAGATGCCAAGAAGGCCTTGCAGCAACTGTAGGTTGCTGCTTATGTACGATGTAGGATGTACGATGTACAACACGCACGACGGCCCCGATGAGGGCGCACGCGTTAGCGGGCGGTAAGTGCGTATGGACAGCGCGGATGCGCTGCCCCGCAGGGGCGAACCGGCAGGGTGGTGCCGGTGAGTCAATTTGAAAAGTTCGCGCGCTTTGCGCGGGAATTTGGCGAAGCTGGGGCGAACGGGATGTAATGGAACTGTGCGCGGGAATGGCTAGAAAGGGGCGGTGGCGCCTCGCGGCGCCCAGTGGCAGACGGGGTCTGCCTATGTACGATGTAGGATGTACGATGTACGATTTCGATTTTCGCGCGCGTTGCGCGGGGATGCGCTGCCCCGCAGGGGCGAACCGGCATGGTGGTGCCGGTGAGTCAATTTGAAAAGCTCGCGCGCGTTGCGCGGGGATGCGCTGCCCAGTGGTGAAAACTGCCGACGGCCCCAAGCAGCTGCTCTGTAGCTGCTCACTTACGATTGCAGCGGGCCTGCAACGGGCCTGCAACGGGCCTGCAACCACGTTTCGTCCCATGAAAAACGACCCATTTTGGCGGAACGCAATTTTTGAAAGTCTCTCAACCCGGAATCAAAGAGATAGAACAAGCTTGTGCGGCAACACGCTCGGCTCAATCCTATTGAGTTTAATAGCAAATAAGAAGAACGATTGATAGAACTCTGCGAATTCTCTCACAAAAGCCTTGCAAATCCTGATGAAAACGCTATGCTGTTGGAGAGTCGATCACTTTGAGACATGGCGCACCTCCTTTTCATTAAGGCAATACCAAACACCTCTACCCCTCTCCACACATGATGATCGAAAAGAAAAGTCTAAATAAAGCTCTCTTCCGGAAAGTCGCGGATCCCGAAGCCTCCGTGGAAGAAGTCCGGCCGCTCATCGATGCCGGGGCGGATGTCAATGCTGCCGACGAGGATGGACGACCTGCGCTTATATTGGCGGCGGAGAGTGGACACGAGGAGATTGTCAAGTTGCTGCTGGATGCCGGTGCGGATGTCAACGTTGTGGAGCGGGGCTGGGATGGACATACTGCGCTTGCGGCGGCGGCGGACGAGGGACACGTGGAGGTTGTCAAACTCTTGCTGGAGGCTGGTGCAGATGTCAATGTTGCGGATGAGTATGAAGGAAATACCGCGCTTACGTGGGCAGTGCAGAGAGGACACGTGGAGATTGTGAAACTCCTGCTGAAGGCTGGGGCGGATATCCATGCAGTGGACGAGTATGGAGATACTGCGCTTATGGAGGCGGCGGCGTGGGGACACGTGGAGATTGTCAAACTGCTGCTGGAGGTCGGTGCGGATGTCCATGTTGCGAACGAGATTGGCAATACTGCGCTTACATTGGCGGCGCATAATGGACGCGTGGAGATTGTCAAACTCCTGATGGGGGCCGGGGTGAATATCCATGCTGCGGACGAGAGTGGCAATACTGCGCTTGTGGCGGCCGCAGGACACGAGGAGGTTTTCAAACTCCTGCTGGAGGCCGGGGCGGATGTCCATGTTGCCGACGAGGATGGGCGAACTGCGCTTATGGAGGCGGCGGGGTGTGGATGCGTGGAGGTTGTGAAACTTCTGCTAGAGGGAGGAGCTGATGTCAATGCCGCAGACGAGAATGGAAATACTGCGCTTACATTGGCGGCGCATGAGGGACACGTGAAGATTGTCAAACTCCTGATGGGAGCCGGGGCGGATGTCCATGCTGCGGATAAGGAGGGGCGAACGGCGCTTGTGCGGGCAGCGCTGTGTGGACGAGAGGAGGTTGTGAAACTGCTGCTGGATGCCGGGGCGGATGTCGATGCTGTGGACAAGGAGGGGAGGACCGCGCTTACGTTGGCGGTGCAGTGGGGATGCGTGGAGGTTGTAAAACTGCTGCTGGATGCCGGGGCGGATACCTATGCTGTGGCCAATGATGGCAATACCGCGCTTATGTGGGCGGCGAAGAAGGGATACAAGGAGGTTGTGAAACTGCTGCTGGATGCCGGGGCGGATGTCAATGCTGCGACCAAGTATGGGTGGACTGCGCTCATGAGGGCGGCGCAGTGGGCAAACGTGGCGACTGTCAAACTACTGTTGGACGCCGGGGTGGATGTCAATGCTGCGGACACGGATGGGAAGACCGCGCTCATGAGGACGGTGCAGTGGGGATCGAGGCCCGGGGAGATTGTCAAGCTGCTGCTGGAGGCTGGTGCGGATGTCCATGCTGCGACCGTGAATGGGTGGACTGTGCTCATGGCGGCAGCGCGGCGTGGGCACGTGGATATGGTGAAACTCCTGCTGAAAACCAGGGCGGATGTCCATGCTGCGGACAAGAATGGGCAGACTGCGCTTATGGCGGCGGCGCAGTGGGGACACGAGGGGATTGTCAAACTGCTGCTGGAGGCCGGGGCGGACGTCCATGCCACGGATAAGGATCGGCGAACGGCGCTTGTGGTGGCAGCGCAAGAGGAACACAGTGAGATTGTCAAACTATTGGTGGAGGCAGGCGCACATTTCCCTGATGCGGACAAGGAAAGGACGTAGGGCAACCGCCTTGAGGTAACTGCAAAGCAAGCGCAGTTGCGTGCTTGCAACGTGCCTGCAACGGGCTTGCAACCACATTTCGTTCCATGAAAAAACGACTCATTTTGGCGGAACGGAATTTTGAAAGCCTCTCAACCCGGAATCAAAGAGATAGAAAAAGCTCGTGCAGCAACACGCTCGGCTCAATTCTATTGGGCTTAATAGCAAATCAGAAGAACGATTGATAGAACTCTGCGAATTCTCTCACAAAAGTCTTGCAAATCCTGACGAAAACGCTATGCTGTCGGAGGGTCGTTCATCTTAATGTATGATGCACCCACCTCTCTTCCTTCTCGTTAAAACAATACCAAACACCTCTACCCCTCCCCCACACACATGATAATCGAAAAGAAAAGTCTAAATGAAGCTCTCTTCCGGAAAGTCGCGGATCCCGAAGTCTCCGTGGAAGAAGTCCGGGCGCTCATTAGCGCAGGGGCGGATGTCCATGCTGCCGACGAGGATGGACGACCTGCGCTTACGTGGGCGGCGCGCGAGGGACACGTGGAGATTGCGAAACTTCTGCTGGAGGCCGGGGCGGATGTCAATGCCACGGACAAGGATGGAAATACCGCGCTTATGGCGGCGACGATCCACCTGAAGATGGTGAAACTCCTGCTGGAAGCCGGGGCGGATGCCAATGCTGCGGACACGGATGGGAAGACCGCGCTTATGTGGGCGGTGTGGTGGAGGAACGAGGAAACTGTCAAACTGCTGCTGGAAGCCGGGGCGGATGCCAACGTTGAGGACAAGTATGGGCAGACTGCGCTTAGGCGGGCGGCGTGTGGGGGATACGAGGGGATTGTCAAACTGCTGCTGGAAGCCGGGGCAGATGTCCATGCAGCGGACAAGGGTGGGTGGAGTGCGCTCATGTGGGCGGCGGAAAAGGGGCATGTGGAGGTTGTGAAACTGCTGCTGAACGCCGGTGCAAGTGTCAAGGCCACGACTGAGGATGGACGGACTGCGTTCATGTGGGCGATGATGAGAGGACGCATGGAAGTTGTGAAACTACTGCTGGAGGCTGGGGCGGATGCCCATGCTGCGGACAAGGAGGGGTGGAGTGCGCTCATGCGGGTGGCGTGGTGGGGACACGTGGCGACTGCCAAACTGCTGCTGGAGGCTGGTGCAGATGTCAATGCTGCGGACACGGATGGAAGTACTGCGCTTATGCGGGCGGTGCAGGAGGGACATGTGGAGGTTGCGAAACTTCTGCTGGAGGCCGGGGCTGATGTCCATGCTGCGGACAAGGAGGGGAGGACCGCGCTTACGTTAGCGGCGGAAAAGGGACATGTGGAGGTTGTGAAACTACTGCTGAATGCCGGGGCGGATGTCCATGCTGTGGACTTGGGTGGAAACACTGCGATTATGCGGGCGGTGCAGGAGGGACATGTGGAGGTTGTCAAGCTGCTGCTGGAGGCCGGGGCGGATGTCAATGCTGCGGACGAGGATGGAAATACCGCGCTTATGGCGGCGGAGGTGAATGGCCACGAGGAGGTTGTGAAACTGCTGCTGGACGCCGGGGCAGATGTCAATGCTGCGACCAAGTATGGGTGGACTGCGCCTATGTCGGCGGCGTATAGGGGACACGTGGAGATGGTGAAACTCCTGCTGGATGCTGGGGCGGATGTCAATGCTGGGACTGAGCGTGGGGGTACTGCGCTTACGTGGGCGGCGGATGGAGGACACGAGGGGATTGTCAAACTATTGCTGGAGGTCGGGGCGGATGTCAATGCTGCGACCAAGGATGGGAGTACTGCGCTTATGGCGGCGGCGCAGCGTGGATACGAGGGGATTGTCAAACTATTGCTGGATGCCGGGGCGGATGTCCATGCAGTGTACAAGGATGGGCAAACTGCGCTTGTGCGGGCGTCGCAGGAGGGACACGTGGAGATTGTGAAGCTTCTGCTGGAGGCTGGGGCGGATGTCCATGCTGCGGACAAGGAGGGGTGGACTGCGCTTATGAGGGCGACGGACCACGTGGAGATTGTGAAACTCCTGCTAGAGGCCGGGGCGGACGCCAATGCTGCGACCAAGGATGGAAGTACTGCGCTTACGTGGGCGGCGCTGTGGGGACCTGTGGAGGCTGTCAAACTGCTGCTGGATGCTGGGGCGGATGTCAATGCCGCGGACAAGGATGGAAGGACTGCGCTTATGGAGGCGACGCCGCGTGAACACGTGGAGATGGTGAAACTCCTGCTGGAGGCCGGGGCAGATGCCAATGCCGCGGACAAGGAGGGGAGTACTGCGCTTACGTTGGCGGCGTTTAGGGGGAACGTGGAAATTGTCAAACTGCTGCTGGAGGCCGGGGCGGATGCCAATGCCGCGGACAAGGAGAGGCAGGCTGCGCTCACGGAGGCGGTGAAGCGGGGGTGCATGAACATGGAGGTTGTCGAACTCCTGTTGGAAGTCGGGGTGGATGTCAATGCTGCGGACAAGGATGGAGGTACTGCGCTCATGGAGGCGGTGAAGGGGAGGGACGTGGAGGTTGTCGAACTCCTGCTGGAGGCCGGAGCGCATGTGAATGCTGCGACCAAGGATGGGTGGACCGCGCTTATGTGGGCGGCGTGGTGTGGACGCGTGGAAATTGTCAAACTTCTGCTAGAGGCCGGGGCGAATATCCATGCTGCGGACAAGGATGGAAGGACTGCGCTCACGGAGGCGGCGAAGTGGGGAGCCGAGGAGGTTGTCGAACTCCTGCTGGATGCCGGGGCGGATGTGAATGCCGCGACCAAGGAGGGGAGGACCGCGCTTATGGCGGCGGAGGATGAAGGGTACGAGGGGATTGTCAAGCTGCTGCTGGGGGCCGGGGCGCATGATCATACTGCGCTTCCGAGGGCGGAGAAAGAGGAGCTAAGTCAGAATCTCTTCCAGAGAGTTTCGTATCCCAAAACGTCCGTGGAAGAAGTCCGGGCGCTCATTGGCGCAGGAGCGAATGTCAATGCTGCGGACGAGGATGGGAAGACTGCTCTTATGGCGGCGGCGGAAAGGGGATATGTGGAGATTGTGAAACTGTTGCTGGAGGCCGGTGCAGATGTCAATGCTGCGGACACGGATGGAAAGGCTGCGCTTACGTGGGCGGCGCAGTGGGGATGGAGACCCGAGGAGATTGTCCAAGTCCTGCTGGATGCCGGCGCGGATGTCCATGCTGCGACCAAGGATGGGAGTACTGCGCTTACGTGGGCGACGTGGTGTGGACACGTGGAGATGGTGAAACTCCTGCTAGAGGCAGGGGCGGATGTCAATGCTGCGGATAAGGATGGGCGAACGGCGCTTATGGTGGCGGAGGATGGAGGACACGAGGAGATTGTCAAACTGCTGCTGGAGGCTGGTGCACATTTCCCTGATGCGGACAAGGAGAGGACATAAGGCAAACGCATTGGAAAATGCGTTTGCCTATGTACGATGTACGATTTTCGATGTACGATTGCGATGTTTGCGCACGTTGCGCGGGGATGCCTCCGGTGTGGCGCTGTGTCGGGTTGACGGCTTTGCTCAATCGTCAACGGTTTGAGCATCTTGCTGGCTTACCTCCTCCATCCATGGGAAACGCATGAGGAATGAGGTAAATGCG
Organism: uncultured Akkermansia sp.; assembly: GCA_947630815.1. Taxonomy (GTDB): domain Bacteria; phylum Verrucomicrobiota; class Verrucomicrobiia; order Verrucomicrobiales; family Akkermansiaceae; genus Akkermansia. Next base: position 7,343 of record CANRJD010000005.1, read on the forward strand.
TCCAGAGAATATTTTATTGGGACACGTGCGTTCTCTAAAAGTTTTTGCCTTTAGACTGTACATCTGTTTTGAAAAAAGATATACTCGCCTGCATACGGCGGAGACCGAGCCGGAGCCTCAAACCCTTATTTTTACCATGAAAGAAAATTACACCTTCAAAAGCGCGATTCGAAAAATCGTTCGTAGAATGTCGGCGGCGGTATGCGCTCTATTCGTTGCAGCGTGGGCAGAGGAAGGGACGACTGCCCCTGCCGCTGCAGTGAGTGAGGCAAAGGAGGCGGCAGTAAAGCGGGACATGGCGGAGGCTGCAAAGCGGTACCGCGAGGCGGCGGCGCAGGGGGATGCGGATGCACAGTATAACCTTGGCTGTTGCTATTACCATGGCGAGGGAGTGACCTGGGACAGGACCGAGGCGGTGAAGTGGTTTCGCAAGGCAGCGGAGCAGGGAGATGCGCGTGCGCAGTATAGACTTGGCGATTGCTATTTCGGGGGCAACGGAGTGAGCACGGACTTCAAAGAGGGGAAGAAGTGGCGGGACAAGGCGGAGAAAGGGACGATTGCCCCTGCAGTCCTTGAGAACGGCAAGGAGGTGAGTGAGAACATGATGGAGGCAGTAAAGCGGTACCGCGAGGCGGCGGAGCAGGGGGATGCGGACGCACAGTATAGCCTTGGCTGTTGCTATTACCATGGCGAGGGAGTGAGCAAGGACAGAGCCGAGGCGGTGAAGTGGTTTCGCATGGCAGCGGAGCAGGGAGATGTGCGTGCGCAGTATAGCCTTGGCGATAGCTATTACTATGGCGAGGGAGTGAGCAAAGACCACGCGGAGGCGGTGAAGTGGTGGCGCAAGGCGGCGGAGCAGGGGCATGCGGCGGCGCAGTGGTACCTTGGCGATTGCTATCGGGATGGCGAGGGAGTGAGCGAGGACATGGCCGAGGCGGTGAAGTGGTGGCGCAAGTCAGCGGAAGCCGGGCACAGATGGAGGCAGCACCGTGTTGGTGAGTGCTATTATTATGGCAATGGAGTGAGTAAGGACTACGCGGAGGCGATGAAGTGGTACCTCAAGTCAGCGGAGCGGGGGATTGCGCATGCTCAGTTTATGGTTGGTTTGTGCTATGCAAAGGGCCGCGGAGTAAGCAAGGATATGGCGGAGGCAGTGAAGTGGTACCGCAGGGCGCAGTTGGATGGGGATGCGCTGTATAACCTTGGCGTGTGCTATGCGAACGGCTGGGAAGCGAGCAAGAACATGGAGTGGGCGAAGGAGATGTTTTACAGAGCAGCGAGTCGGGGGCGGCATAGGGGTGTGGAGTATCGCCTCGGCGAGTGCTGGGTCGCGAGCAAGGACATGAGTAGGGCGGTGGATTGCTACTGCCGCGGTGCTGAGGACGACAGGGATCGGGATGCGCAGTATCGTCTTGGCGAGTGCTATGAGAACGGCGAGGGAGTGGACAAGGACGTGGCGAAGGCGGTGCAGTACTACCGCTTGGCGGCGAATCGGGGGCACGTGGGGGCGCAGTATCGCCTCGGCGTGTTCTATGCGAACGGCAGTGGAGCGAGTAAGGAGATGACGGAGGCGGTGAAGCGGTACCGCCAGAAGGCGGATCAGGGGGATGCGGATGCTCAGAATAATCTCGGCTACTGCTATCGGGATGGGCAGGGAGTGAGTAAGGACATGACGGAAGCGGCGAAGTGGTTTCGCATGGCAGCGGAGCAGAGCTTGGAGGATGGGATGTATAATCTCGGCTGCTGCTATCGGGATGGCCAGGGAGTGAGCAAGGATTACGCAGAGGCGGTGAAGTGGTTTCGCAAAGCGGCGGATGGTGGTGATCATGAGTCGGATAGTGATAATCATGAAGGTGCGATGTTTGCTCTTGGCGAGTGCTACGAGAACGGCTGGGGAGTGGGCGAGGACATGGCGAGGGCCGTGTACTGGTACAGCGTGGCGGCGGATAAGTGCGAGCATGCGGGTGCGCAGTATCGCCTAGGCGTGTACTATGAGAACGGTGAGGGAGTGAGCAAGGATATGAAGCTGGCGGTGGACTACTATCGCTCGGCGGCCGATCAGGGACATGCAGGGGCGCAGTATCGCCTTGGCGTGTGCTATGAGAACGGCCAGGGAGTGGACAAGGACGTGGCGGAGGCAAAAAGGTGGTACCAAAAAGCCGCCGATCAAGGGCATGAAGATGCCAAAAAGGCCCTGCAGCAACCGTAGGTTGCTGCTTATGTACGATGTACGATTTTCGATGTACGATTTGGATTTTAGCGCGCCTGCGGCGCGGAGAGGGCGAACCGGCAGGGTGGTGCCGGTGAGTCAATTTGAAAAGTTCGCGCGCGTGGCGCGGGGATGCGGAGCCCCTGCGGCGCGAGGGGGCGGTGACCGACGGATGTGAGGCAGAGTGGAATGGGATTTGGTGGGATGAGAGAGTACAACTCTTTTTTGCATCGCATCTCCAGCACCGGCTACTACCAAGCTTTGGAGGGCCACGTTGCTGACCCGTGGACGATGAGCAACCGGACTGCTGAGGCCTATGCCTCAACAAAGAAGTGGCAGGTTAAACTCATTTGCATCAATCCCAAAAGCGCGAAGGACTTGAGGCCCCTCTACGCTATCGCGCGACCTCAATCAAGCACGCCAACAAAACCTCTCGCAACGGAAGCCGAGCTCCTTATTCCAGGCAACGTCCGGATGAAGGTACATAACTACAAGGAGGAGGATATTGGGGGAGGTAAACGTTTAACCATTTACTGCGAGGAGGAATAACCCATGATTTGTTTACCTCATTATAGCCATCCTTTCCTCATAGGTCGTCTTCCTCGGATGTGCGAGAGGTTGGTTATTTCTGAACCACTCTGCTTGTTTCTCGCATATCCGTTGCCACCTCTGATACTCGTAGCTCTGCTTCGCCTTTTCCGCTTCCGCGAACTCCTTTGGAGTTTCGTGCAAACGACGCTTAGCTACTTTAGATGGCTTTCCTTTCATGACTCACGTTAAACCATATTTCGATCTGAAAGTCAACACTAAAATGCCATGATCTCCCTCCGCACGCGTGTCCCAATAAAATCTTCTCCAGGCTCATTCAACCCATTCCTCATGCGTTTCCCATGGATAAAGAAGGTAAGCCAGCAAGACGGCAAACTTCGCCAAGTCCGCGCGCAAGCGCGGGAATTTCTTGAATCGTACATAGGCGACGTTAGGCGCTTCCGCCATCATTTCAAGAATTCCGCTACGCACTGGCTCGGCAATCCCGCGCGTAGCGCGCTAGCATTCAAATCGTACATCGTACATCGTACATAGGCAAACGCATTTTCTAATGCGTTTGCCCTGGCGGTTTGTGCTTGCAAATAGCTTTTCTCAAGGTAGAATGAACGAGTCACGTTGTTTCATTTTGTATGAAAATAGCAAGAATCACGGTGAAAAACTTCAGGTGTTTTGGAGAACTGACGGTCACGTTTGATGACCGCCTGACGATTCTTGTCGGGAAAAATGGCGCGGGTAAGTCCGCAATTCTTGATGCAGTCACTGTTGCCGCCGGAACATTGATGTCCGAATTGAAAATGAAGACGTTTGGTATCCGGAAGGAGGATGCCCGCAATATCTGCTACCCATTAGGCAGTGGCATTGATGTGCAGGCTCAGTATCCCGTATCCATTGATGCAGACGGAAGTTTGGGAGGGGAGAGCATTCAATGGACGCGAGTTTTGCGGAGCGCGAAGGGACATACGGTGACAGTGGATTCAGATCGTTTCAGGCAAGTGGCTGCCACTTACGCCAAGCGCGTGGCGGAGGGAGACTCCAACTTGGTTTTACCGATTATTTCCTATTACGGAACGGGACGTTTATGGGCTCAGATGAGAGAAAAACAAAAAGCTCCGCTTGAGAAGACCTCACGCTTGAATGGTTATCTTGACAGCTTGGACGCGTCGGCTAATAATAAGTTGATGCTACAATGGTTTCGTAAAATGACGCTTCGAGATTTGCAGAATGGGAAAGCGAGTCCGGAATACATGGCTGTCAAACAAGTCATGGCTCGGTGCTTTCGAGCTCTGACCGGAGCCACTGAAGTCGATGTACGTTTCAATCTCGACAATCTGGAAATTGAACTTCAGTACACTACTCCCGCAGGCGAGAGGTTGGTAAGCTCTCTTGATCAACTAAGCGATGGCTACAAGAGTGCTATCAGTCTGATTGCCGACATTGCTTATCGGATGTCGATGCTCAATCCGCAACTTTTTGATCTAGTATTGGAAGAAACCCCTGGTGTCGTGCTGATTGACGAAGTTGATTTGCACTTACACCCAGCATGGCAACACAAGATACTGCGGGATCTGCTGGATTTTTTTCCAAAAGTCCAATTCATCGTGAGTACTCATGCCCCGGCTGTCATTCACTCCGTCCCAACAGGACGCTTAGTCGTATTAGAGGACGGGAAAGTGCAGCGGGAGAGTATCCAACCCTACGGTCGAGATGTCAATTCAATCATGAGGGAAGTCATGGATGTCTCCACGCGTCCGGAGCCCATCAGACAGCAATTTGCTGACTATTACAGCAGGATGGACGAAGAAGACTACGAAACGGCTGAAAAGATATTGGACGACTTGGCTTCTGAGCTTGGGGAAGATGATACCGAGGTAACCTCCTGCCGGGTGAGTTTACAATTGGAGCGTCTGTCATGATTCACATCCGAAAGGGAAAGGAACCAAGAGAATTTCAGGAGTTCAGGAATCAAGCCGATTCTGAATATGGGAACATGCCTGGGAAGGTGAAGAAGATCCTACTCGCTGCTCTGTGTGCAGAGCAACACGGTTTATGTGCCTACTGTACGTGCCGCATACCGGAAAAAGCCGCTGAAAAACGTCTTCAGGAACCGATGACGATCGAGCATTTTTATCCACAGCACCCGGACAACGGGAAGAGGCAGGCAGCTATGGATCTCAAGTACAAAAATATGCACGCCGTTTGCTCAGGAAACCGTGGCTGTGGCAAGGAAACGGCTCTTACGTGTGATGCAAGGAAGGAGGACAAAGTAATACAACTCAACCCTTGTAATGAAGCAATTATTTCCCAGCTTTATTATCAAAGTGACGGAACAATACGTGCCAAAGATCCAAAATTGGACGATGAGCTGAGGTCTGCCCTGAATCTGAATTGTCCTGAGCGGTCATTACCGCAAAATCGTAAAGCGGTGCTCACCGAGATACAAAGGAGGTTGCCAAAGGATTCTGATTTCAAGTCGGAATGCTTAAAGTGTCTGGATTCCTTACTTAAAAAACCAACACCTTTTTGTGGTATGGCCATAGAATGGCTAAAGAAAAAAGTGGGAAAATAGCATCTGAATCACATCCGTCCCAATATAATTTTCTCCGGGCTCATTCAACCCATTTCTTCGCGTGTGGAATGCGAGACACACCACATGCCTCCACGTAACGCGCGCGAATTCGGCAATCGTACATCGTACATCCAATATCGTACATAAGCGCCGTCAGGCGCCATTGCCCCTACCGGGCAGCACATCCGCGCTGTCCATACGCACTTACCGCCGCCGGCCGTTTTCCCGCGCAACGCGCGCAAATTTGGCAATCGTACATCGTACATAGGCGACGCCTCCGCCTCCGTCGTACATAAGCGCCGTCAGGCGCCATTGCCCCTGCGTTGCAGGCCCGTTGCAAGTGCGTGGTCGCGCTCTCACCGCCTGCTTTTTACGCGAGACTTGCTCTCGCTGGTGGGGGTGGCGGTGGGAATGCAGGGGCGCTGCAGGTCGCGAGCATGGGCTTCTGCTGCGGGGCCGGAGGAGCCGAGCATACGCGTGATCTCCGCGATGCGGGCGCGTCCTGTCACCTCCGTGAGAACAGAGATACTGCGGCCGTCCACGACCCGCTTGGAAATAAGGAAGTGGTGAGAAGCGAGGGAGGCAACCTGAGGAAAGTGAGTGATGGCAATGACTTGGTGATTGCGGCCGAGTTCGAGCATCTTCATACCCACAGCGCGGGCAATTTCTCCGCCCACGTTGGCATCAATCTCATCAAAAACGAGCAGGGGAGTATCATCCTGCTTGGCTAAGGCGGATTTGTACGACCCGAACACAATGCCAGATGATTTGCGTAAGGCTCACCGAGATTTGGATTCAGCCGTTGATGCCGCCTATGGGAGGAAGTTCACCGATGATTCTGACCGTGTAGCTCACTTGTTCACCCTTTACCAAAAACCCACGAAGCAGGGGAAATAAAGAAAGCGCGAAAAAAGCAAAAGAAAAAGGATTGAAAAATTCTGAGGTCAAGAAGGTCTCGCAAGACGAAAAGGAAGCCTTGTCTCGTGTGATCAATCGTAACGAGTGCTTCAAGTCTAGCGAATTTTTGAAAAGAGGTTTGTGCAAAGGCTCTAAATCAGAGCTCCTCTCTTTGGTTGACGAACTAGAGAAAAAAGGTTACTACCAAGCGAGACCGGGGAAGGTTGCTGATTCTTGGACACTGAGCGATAGGGCCGCTGACCAATATGCTAGCAATACCCCTTGGCAGCTCAAACTTATCTGCACGAAACACACGAGCGCAAGAAACCTTGCCCCTCTCTACAGCGTAGTTAAACCTCAATCCAGCAACCCTACAAAACCCCTTTCTACTGAAGCGGAACTTCTCATACCGGGAAACGTCCGTCTATATATCAAAAAAATCATCCGGGAAAATTTAAACCCAGGAATGAGAATCACCATTTACTGCGAGGAGGAGGATTAGCCATGTCAGTAGTACCTTGCGCGATTGGTCATCCGACCTTTACTCTTCATCTCTTTGTTTTTTTGAGGTTGGGGATGAGAAGGCATCTTGATGTCCTCCACCAACTCCTCTATCCGGTCAAACCTCCGGTACCAGTATTTGTTTCTCTGCGCCTCTTCAGCCTCTTTTTTAGCCGCTGCTTCAGCAAATTCCTGAGGCGGCTCATGCAATCGTCTTTTTGCAACTTTGGATGGTTTCCCTTTCATGTCTAACGTTAAACCACTTTTTTCTCTGAAAGTCAATCTAAAAAACATTTGCTACGGCTGACGGTCAAAAAACTGAAATTATTGCAACCATATCTACGCGCTACGATGGCAAGGGTGCTGCGGATGCCAAGCAGGATCTGGAGGACCTTGCAGCGGCGCAGCAAGAGGCCAACAAGCCCGCTGCAAGCGGTGCGCAAACGGCCTCACCAACGCAGGAGAGCCTACCTGCCGCAACGGGTCGCGACCAGGAGATCCAAAAAAGCGAGCTGCTCAAAAAAGCCATGCAGCTCGAAACGCTCACGCGCCGCGAACTGCGCGCAGAAATCGTGCGCCTCACCAGCGCGCTCAAGAGCTCTGCTGCCGCCGGAAATACCGAGCAATACGCCAGACTCAAGCGCGAGCTTGAGGTTGCGAAGCAAGCGATGGAGCGCCTCAACACGGCCAGCAAAACGGCGGACCATTGACGATTCGGCATAGCAGTGAACTCGGCATGGAGTCACACCTGAGACTCTCCCGCGCAACGCGCGCGAATTTGGCGATCGTACCTTTTTCTGTCACCTGTTGCATTTGATCTCGCAATCCACAATCGTACAGCGGAGCGTTGGGCTGAGCGATGACCCCGCCGCGCAGGAGATGCACCGTTCTGCTCACACCTGCACCCAAGGCAGCAATTCGGCTTGTCGGGCAACGTGCAGGGTGGCAGGATGATGCAGATCATCTAGGACAGCCTGCATGGCAGCGGCCGCGCAGTCGGGCGTGTTACACTCCGGAGAAAGGTGGGCAAGAATGATATGCCGCAGGTCACGATGAGCAATTTGGCGCACAAACTCACCTGCCTGAGCATTGGAGAGGTGCCCCCACTGGCCTTCAATGCGCCCAATTAGATCCTGCGGACGTCCGGAATCGTACAGCATATCCTGGTCATAATTGGATTCCAAGTAGAGCACTTGAACGCCCTGCAGTGCGGGGATCATCGTGCGCGTGATGCACCCGGTATCAGTAATGTAGCCCAATCGAACACCGTCGGCCTCGAACACATAGCCCAGAGGATCCACCGCATCATGGCTCACACTGATGGGCAACACCGTGAAATCACCGATGCGCACCTCCGTACCCGGTTCCAAAAAGGCATAGGTCGCATCCGGTGCAAGGGACTTCAAATCAGCGCGCAAATAACGCGAACAGTATATCTTCGTCTTTACCTTTCCGGAAAGCACGGCTAATCCGCCGACGTGATCCGTGTGCTCATGGGTGATGCAAATACCATGGATATCCCCCAAACTGAGGCCACATGCTTCCAATCCCAATTTGATGCGACGCGCACTGATGCCGACATCCACGAGCAACGTCGTTCCCCCCGCCGTAATTACAGAGGCATTCCCTCGGCTACTGCTGGCCAGCACGGCTATTTTCATCGCCACAACGCAGCCCCTACCCTTGCAGGAGGGGCTGAAAAACCTGAACTTGTACGAACTCAGCTGTTCACTCGCCCCAGATAGGTACCATCTTCCGTCTTCACGGAGATCTTCTGCCCGGCGCTGATGAAGAGCGGCACCTGCACAACCAATCCGGTAGTCATCGTTGCACTCTTGTACACGTTATTCGCGGAGTTTCCCTTCACCCCCTCCGGAGCCTCAGCAACTTCCATCGTAATGGCAGCCGGCAGCTCTATGGAGCACGCCGTGTCATCCGTGAAGAGCAGCACGTACGAATTCCCCTCTATCAGGTAATCCTTCACCGGCTCCACAATATCCTCGCTCACGCACGTGTCCTCATACGTCTCCGTGTTCAGGAAATGGTAGCCCATGCCGTCCACATAGGAGAACTCCATTTCCTCGCGCGTGAGCATCACCCCCTCCAAAAAGTCATTCGAAGTCAGGCGAAGGTTGTAATCTTTCTTAGTGGCGATGCTGCGAATGGTCATCTGGACGTAGGAGGCCATACGCGGCGGCGTCTTGAGCTGACTCTCGCGCACGATGCATATATCTCCATTGTAATTGACTGCATGCCCCTTGCGAAGCTGGATAACGGGTACTTTTGCCATACGCGCGAAGACTACCACCTCATCACTCCAAAGTCAAGTCCAAAGGAAATACCCTTCAAGGCAAACGCATTAGAAAGTTCGTTTGCCATTTACGATTCACGCTTTACAATTTGAGAATTTCCTGCGCTTGCGCACGAGTTTTGCGAAGCAAATGCTGAGTGGAATTTTAAAACCATGCGTGGACGTAGAAAGAAAGCGGCAGTGGCGACTAATCACCGTCTATTTACGATTTTGGAGGTGATGCGCACGCTGCGCGGGAAGGCGACGCAATTGCCCTTGCGAGTCGAGAGCGAATGTGGTATGCTGGAGGCATGGCGGGTGAGCAGACCAGTTTTGTCTATTTTGGCAGTGATGAAGGAGCCGCTGCAGCCGATGCGGCGAAAAAATATGGGGTACTGACCGCCGGAAATGAAGGCTGGGGGAATGAGGTCATAGACGGCATGGCGTCCACAGTAGATGAAGCCACGCAGGCTTTGCGGCGCACTTGCGATGCCCTGCAAATGATCAGCATGTTCGGGGGGAGGAAAGTCATTTGGCTGCGCGGAGTGAACTTTATGGCTGATACAGCTAGCGGAGCCCGCAGCGAAGCTGTGCAGGGAGGGATGGATGAGCTTGTGGATACCTTGCGAAATATGCCCCCAGACACTTTTCTGGTGATGAATGCGGCGGAGGTGGATAAGAGGCGTGCATTTTTCAAAAAGCTCTCTGCTGTGGCGGAAATGCATGAGTACGTGGGCATAGACATCACGCGCGAGGGGTGGGAAAGTGAGGTGGCCTCACTCACTCTGAAGCTGGCGCAACCGCTTGGTCTGAAGTTCGACAATGCCGCCATGGAGCTTTTTGTACAACGTGTGAATGAAAGCACGCGCCAAATCGCCGGTGAACTCACCAAGCTAGATATCTACTTGGGTCCCGAGAATCGCACCGTCACTGAACAAGATGTGGAGACGATTGTACCCCTGTCGCGTCACGGTGTCATCTTTGAAATATCGCGCGCTATTGAACGACGCAATGCCCGATTGGCCATCCGGCTGCTCAACGAACAACTGGCCGGTGGCGAGCAGGCTATTTCCATCATGCGAGCAGCCATTGTACCCACTGTGCGACGCCAATACAGTACACGGCTACTAATGGATGAGTACGGCTTGAGCACACGGCAAGGTTATCGTGGATTTGAAAGCGCGTTGAACGCTCTGCCGCAGGAAGCGCGCAAGCTTATCCCTCGCAAAAAGGATGGCTCGCTGAGCTGCTACGGTGTTTATACCACTGCCACTGCATTGGGCGAACTCACACTCAAACAGGCCAGACAGCACCTCTTTGCCTGCGCTCAGGCCGACCGACGTCTAGTGAGCACCCAAGCTGATGTGCGCGACGTGCTGCATACACTCGTCATGACACTCACTGCGTAATGCCCGAAAAAAGCTCCCAGATTCTCCCTTGCGATGTGCTAGTAGTGGGCGGAGGACACGCCGGAATCGAAGCCGCGCTGGCAGCCGCCCGATTAGGTGGGAAGGTGACCCTGCTTACGCAGAATTTGGATACCATCGGACAAATGAGCTGCAATCCCTCCGTGGGCGGACTTGCAAAGGGGCATATCGTCAGCGAAATTGATGCCATGGGCGGTGCTATGGGGTTGAATACAGATGCTACTGCGCTGCAGTTGCGCGTACTCAATGCCTCCAAGGGGCCGAGTGTGCGAGCCCTGCGCGCGCAGTGCGATAAAACAGCGTATCGCACGCGGATGAAATGGCTCCTGGAGCGCACTCCGGGGCTGGGGCTTTTGCAGGGCGATGTGTGTGAAATCTGCGTGGAATCCGGGCATGTAACGGGAGTGGTCACCACTTGGGGGCAGCGCATTGCGGCGCGCAGTGTCGTGCTTTGCAGCGGTACCTTCATGCGCGGGCTGCTGCACGTGGGCGAACAGCATCTGCCGGGTGGACGCCTGGGTTGCGCACCCAGTGGAATTTCGGCATGTCTGGCGAAGTTGGGTTTCCCGTTGCAGCGCTTCAAGACCGGCACCTCTCCGCGTGTGAAAGGAGCAAGCATCGACTTCGCCGGACTGGAGCTGCAGAACGGGGACGAACCCGCACCACTTTTCAGCCGCCGCTCCCACCGGGAGCTAACCTATGAGCGCGAACCACACTGCACGTTGAATTTCTTTGCCGAGCGGGACTTCGAGTTCCGCCAACTGCCATGTGCCGTCACCTACACCAATCAGACCACCCACGATATCATACGCCACAACTTGCAACGCAGCCCGCTTTTCGCCGGTATCATCAAGGGCGTTGGGCCTCGCTATTGCCCCAGCATCGAGGACAAAGTGGTGCGTTTCGCCGATAAGGAGCGACACCAGATATTCGTGGAACCAGAAGGGCGAAGTACCGATGAATATTACTTGAACGGCCTTTCTACTAGCCTTCCTTTCGATGTGCAGGAAGCGATCGTGCACAGCATCCCCGGACTGGAGCATGCGCAAATTATTCGTCCCGGCTATGCCGTGGAGTACGATTACGTGCCCCCCACTGAACTGCAGCCAACGCTGGAGACCAAGCGCGTGCACGGTCTGTACTTTGCCGGACAAATCAACGGTACAAGTGGTTATGAGGAGGCTGCCGGTCAAGGATTGCTTGCGGGGGCAAATGCACTGCTCGCCTCGCGCGGAGAAGAGTCGATTGTATTGCGACGCGATGAAGCGTACATGGGAGTCATGGTGGACGACTTGGTAACTCGGGGAGTAGATGAACCCTACCGCCTGTTCACGAGCCGCGCGGAAATGCGTCTGCTGTTGCGACAAGACAATGCAGACCTGAGGCTCAGCAACATCGCAGCAAGGGCAGGACTCATTGACCCAGCAACAGCCCGGCAGGCCGAAGCTCGCCGACAGGCCATAGCGGAGGGCATCGCCCACTGCCGTACCACCAAGTGGCAGGGGATCACTTTAGAACATTGGTTACGCCGTCCGGGAAACAACATCTCCCAGCTACCGAAAGAGCTTTTGCCCCAGCCGGAAAATACAGAGCTTTGGAATACTGTGGCCACGGAGATCACTTACGCCGGGCATATCGAGCGGATGCGCACTGCCGCCGAACGCCTGCTCAAGCAAGAGAACAAAAAAATCCCCGCCACTCTAGATTACTCCTCTATTTCCGCCCTAAAAATTGAGGCACGGCAGCGATTGGAACGTGTACGTCCCACCACCTTGGGGCAAGCAGCGCGCATACCGGGCATTACACCGGCGGATCTATCATTGCTCCTGGTGTGGTGCAAACGGCAGGAAACGAACAGAACCGAGCCATCGTAAAGCGATTGTTCTCCCTGCCACAGCGACTAATTTTGAGGGGATTCATCCACCTCAAAAAACGCAAGCCATTTACGATTTTTAGTCGATTTATGATTTTCGGTTTGCAAAGTTCCCGCGCTCGTGCGCGAGTTCGGCGAAGCACATGCGAACGGGGATTTTGAAAGCCTTGTACGGTCTCGCATCAGGGGAGCACCCTATTTGGATTGAGCATCGGAGCCCTTGCCGGATTGTGCGACATCCTGTAAGTCGGTGAGTTTCGCCTTGACCTCCTTCAATCGTCCGGCATAACGGGTTTGACTGGTCTCGGTCTGCACAAGTTTCTCGTACAGCTCCTCCGCACGTTTAAGCCACGGAAGCGCCCGCTTTTTGTCGCCTACACTCAGTACCTGATCTGCAGAGCTTACCAATGAATCAGCGTAGAGAGCCTGCAAAGCCGTATTGGTCGGGCTGGCATGTAGCAGCTGCTCGGCCAAGCGGCGATAGTGAGTGTACTCCGTATCGGCTTTCTCGGCAAAGTACGGCGAACGACTATGTGCCTTCGCCATACCGCGCCATGCAAAGGCCTCCAACTCGGCGTAGTCCATATTATCCGGCGCAGTGCGGCGCAACACTTCTACCTTGCGCATAATCGTGTTGCAGTGAGACTCCGCGAGATTGGGCTGTTCATTGCGCAGGAGAATGTCCACCATACTGGAGAGCGCGCGGCAAAGCATGAAAGGATACTCCGTCTGCTTTTCATCCTGCGTCTCGAGGTAAGAAACGAGGTTGTTGTGTTTGAGGAAAGCTTCCAAAGCAAGCTGGTCGTATCGTTTACGCTCTTCAGGAGAAGCAGCTTCGCCAGCGCGACAATAAAGGTTACCAAGAGCGTAGAGGGTGAGTGAGAGACCTTTTTTGAAAGAAAGGCGATATGGGTGCTCCGCAGCTAGCGCACTAAACACCTGCTTAGCTTCATCGAGCATCTTGTTGGCCTCATGAAACTGCTTACGCTCCGTAGCAAAGCGTGCTTGGTAGAGTAAGGCGTAGCCGAGCCCCTGACGGGCCTTCACATGATCAGGGTAGCTGCCAAGTAAATCGCGGTAAAGTGAGAGCATCTCATCGAGAGAAGCTTTGTAAACTTTCGCATCTCCCTCGTTGCGAGCCAGGAGAGCCTGCTCGCCGAGCGCTTGGCCGAGTGAGCAGCGGAATTCCGGGTTGTAGGGAATTTGGGCGCAAAGATCGCGCAAAATGTCAGTGCTCTCCGTAAGCAACTGGCGCACCTTATCCATCTGATTACGACTACGTGCCACCTCCACACGGTTGAGCAGCAAGCATGCCAAATCATAGCGATAGCTCAACACCTCCCCATGCTCCTGCTGCAACTGACGGAAAAAGCCCTCAGCGTTAGAGAGATCCGACTCCGCCTCTTTGAGCATACCCTGCTGCAAACGAAGAGTGCCGAGGTTACGCCACGAAGCTGCCAGGGAGCGGGTAAGCTTCTCGTCTCGCCCACCCGGAGGCTTGCCCATGCTGTTGAGGTAAACATTCAAGTGATCACCCAAGATAGCCTGCAGGTGGGTGGAAGCAGGGATGTCCGTAATTTCCTGGTTGAAATCATTGAGCAGACGTTCGGTGAAATGGGCGCTATTGTCGTATGCGCGTATAGCCTCTCTGCGTTCCCAAAGAGCCCATGAGCTGATGCCGATAAGAATCACCAGCACACCTAACGGAATGAGTGAGGTAAGACGGAAACGGCGTTTTGTCCCCGACTCAGGAGACACCAATCCTTCACCAATAGCAACGCGCCATGCCGCGGCGCTCTGCCAACGGTCCTCCACCTTGAGTTCCAGAGCCCGGTCTATGGCTCTCAGGAATGCCACACCATACAGAGCCTCCAAATCCGAACGCCCGGCCAGTGGCGTGTACGGATCTGTGCCCGCGAGCATACGCAGATCCGACCTCGGCGGAAAGAGGCGCGTGATTAAGAAATAGAAGCATACCCCGAGCGCATACAAATCAGTCCACGGACCGAGTTTAGCGCTCATCTCCTCATCCGTGGAAGAGTGAGCCTGCTCCGGTGCCGCAAAGTCCGGTGTGAACACATTGGTGAACACTTTGCCGGGTTGCAATTGACGCGCCGAACCAAAGTCCAACAAGATCGTATTACCTTCTTCCGTCACCAGGATATTATCAGGCTTGATATCACGGTGAACGATACGGTGCTGGCGCAAATAATCAAGGATGGAGAGCATGTTGAGCAGAAGACGACGGTTATGACGCGCCTGCTGCGATTGCTGCTCGAAGCTCAGGGAGACTTGCTCGGGTACGGACATGGGTGTTCCCTTCATGAAGGGCATCACGTAGTAGGCGGTGCCATTTGCCTCGAAGGCATCGAGGATGGGAACGATGCCCGGGTTGGAAATTCCCATGAGTACACTCACCTCCTGCAAGAACTCATTCACTGTAGCCTTGAACCGTTCCTCATTTTCAGGAGATGAATGCACCACATAAGTGCCATTCAATTCTCGCGTGGCAAGACCTTCAGGCATGTGCTCCTTGATGGCCACATTCGAACCATCTTTCACATTGGTAGCAGCATAAACGATACCGAAACCACCAATGCCGATTTTCTTATCGATGATGTAGTCGCGAACTCGCGTGCCAGGCGGCAGAGGAATACGGGCATCCTGGGCAGAATTGCCGGTATTTTTGCGACCGGCAGACAAATTGCCCGATGGTTGAAAACGGCTACGCAGGTTCACCGGGTGAACAATGGTGGAGGCGTGAACTCCTGTGACGGACGCCGCAACCGTAGTCGCTGCGCCAGTCTCGGATGACAATGGCGCGGCAGGCGCAGAAATTCGCGTTGCATCCGATACTGTGGAAGTATTGGACGGTACCGAAGGAGCGGGAAGAGGGGGCGAAGGGGAAGCCGCAGCTTCCACCTGCACGGGCACAGGTGGTGGCATCATCGGCTGCTCTGCAAGAGGAACCGCCGGAGGATTCAGATCAGATTTTTGCATAGCTTAACCGTATTTTCTTGGTTGTCATTAAATTCGTAGGAACTTTCCACGGCAAGAGCCAAGGAACGCTCCAGTGGGTTGCAACGAGGCGCAGGAAAACGCAAGAGCATTTCTGCTCGTCGCTCTGTACAACTAAAGCTCATGTACACGGGTACGCCGGACGGCAAATCTTTGAGTACTGCGCGCAGGCCATTCTGCATGTCAATGATATCTGCCGGTGCAGCAAAAAGCTCCTCCATCTGGTGAGCCACATGAGCCGCGGCGTCCTCTACCTGATCCGGCGTAAAATCCAACGCAATCTCGTTTACAGGATCCCCAGAGAATTCGAGTGCCAACATCGTCACGTCCCGCTCCATGCGCCCTCCCTCCAAGTACTGGCGCAAAGAAGAACGAACCGACTGCAGCGCATCTGTGACGGTAGGCAAATCGCCCTGAAGAACCTCCTTGAGGCGCGGCTCACTGAATGGAATATTGTGGGTGTTGGTGGCATTCAATACACCCTCCGTGTACAGGAAGAGGCGGTCGCCCGGAACAAGTTGCCGCGTTTCTGTGTGAAACTGCACATCGGGCTGGTCGCCGAGGACACCATCTCCACGGAGATTAAGCTGACTGTATTGACCGCCGCTGGTCTGGCACAGGCCGTGCAGGCGTCCTGCATTCACAAACTCTAAAACGCCCGTCGTAATATCCAAGTTCCCGTAAAAGAGAGCCATGTGGATGCCTGTTTGGTTACCTTGGCATAATTCACGGTTCGCCTCGGTGACGATGGACTGCGGAGTACCACCAGCGCGTGTAAGAGCACGAATGATCGCCATAGCCCGCATCATGAAGAGAGCTGCGGCAATACCGGAAGCATCCACATCCGCCACAAGAAAATGCAAGTGCTTTTCATCCGGCATGGAGAAATCGTAGAAATCACCGCCCACCTCACTTGCCTGAATGCAGGTGGCATACAGGTCAAACTGTTCCACGTTGGGAAAAGCAGGGAACTTGGTGGGGAGCACCGTGCTTTGAATAATGCGCGCGAGCTCAAGATCACGCTTGACGTGGGATTGACGTTCCTCCCCGACACTACGTAGTGAGTCCACCATAAAATTAATACCATTGGAGAGCCGGGCAAACTCCGGACAAGTCGCCACCTCGACCTTGCGTTCCAAGTCGCCTTCAGTGATCTCCATAAGAGACTCATTCACTTGAGAAATCCCGCGCAGAACAATGCGCTGCAACAGCCAACTCACCACGCCAAATATCAGCATAAAGAGCAGCAAATTGCTTATCACCATCACCTTCACCGTTCGCCACCCTGCTCCGTACACTTCCTGCGCCGGCAGTATACCCACGAGACGGTACCCTTTTGCATCTACTGCGTACGCATAGAAGTCCATACCATCCGCCTGTATAATGTGCACATGCCCAGGTTCAAGAGCCAACATATCTGTCTCCGGCACCACTGAACGCTCGTGAGTGAGGCATACCCCACGGCGGAATATGACAATAAGACCATCCCTCCCTAAGCGCAGCTTCAACGGCGTATTATCCAAAGAGCTTTCCGCGCGCGCCTGCTGCTCCAAACGAGTACGAAAACCCAAGCGGACGCGACCGGGACGATCCTGGCGCTTCACATTGGCAAACTGCATGCCCCCACTCGAGATATCGCTCACCTCTGCCAATATTTCATCGCCGTGTTCACTCATGGAAACGATGGGAATCACATCCTCACCGTCAGCTAAATTGCGACCCACCAGGCTATCCGGCACGGCAGCCTCGATGATGCCATCCGCGTCGGTAATAGCGATTTGCTCCGCCCCAAGCCGATTACAAATACCCTGCAATTCCTCTTGATTATGAAGCACATCTGGTTTCAGCGTGATAATTTCTGCCAACGCATTGGCTCGATCAGTGGTACTGGCGTTATTGACGCGGTTCAGGAAGCCGACCGCCTGCTCCACATGCATCATAAAGTCGAGCATGTCATTGAGGCGTGTCTTTATCATCTGCTCGGCTCTATCCTCAAGTCGCGCGGTAAATTGGTAATACACCAGCCCCGCAGTCAACAAGAAAGCGGCAAAAATGCAAGCAGATAATCTTAGAAGAAACTGTTGTCGCATGCGTAAAAAACGAGCCGCTAAATTTTACCATTTTTTTTGCATATATCAAGCCTCAACCTTCATGCTGACGCAAATTCGTACATACGCGCGGACTGAGGTCACAGGTGACGAGCCATTTTGAGAACCGTCCCCCAAGTTCGTGGGTCCCACTAGGGCAAACGCATTTGAGAGAAGTTAATCAACAGAAAAATGCTCTTATCGACTGATATCATCGCATATACGTATCAAAAATCATGACAATAGGCGGTCATCATGATGATGGATCCAGAGGAATCTCTGCATACGTTAATGATCCAAAACCCGCACAACATATACGTTATCAATAAATAGCAAATCAAAATCGTAAATGACAGACACATTTTCTAACGCATTTGCCCTAGGGGCAATGCAATCCTGCTTGCAAACGAGTGAGAGGAATGATAAAATGCAAGCACACAAAGCCATGAAACCAACACTTCTTGTACTCGCAGCAGGAATGGGCAGCCGCTACGGCGGACTCAAGCAACTCGATCCCATGGGACCCAATGGGGAGGTAATACTGGACTACTCCGTGCATGATGCCATACGCGCCGGTTTCGGTAAAGTGGTATTCGTGATACGCCGGGACTTCGAGGAAGCGTTCAAAAGCCAAGTAGGGGCGCGATTTGAGGGGAAAATCGAGGTGGACTATGCGTTTCAGAGTTTGGATGATTTGCCGGGAGGCTTCAGCGTACCGGAAGGAAGAGTGAAGCCATGGGGTACGGCGCATGCCTTGCGCGCCGCACGGCATGTAATACATGAACCCTTCGGTGTGGTAAATGCGGATGACTTTTATGGGGCAGATGCCTTCCATAAGGCAGCGGAATTTTTAACCAGCCCGAAAGAGGAGGAGGGAAAGACCCACTACGGCATGATCGGCTACCCGCTCAAAAATACCTTGAGTGACCACGGCGATGTGAACCGCGGCATCTGCGGCATCAAAGACGGTTATCTGGACAGCGTGGAGGAATACACCAAGATCATGCGCGAGCACGACGGCGTGTGCCGCGGCGACAACCTGCACGGCGAACGTAAAGAAGTGGATCCTGAAGAGCTGGTATCCATGAACTTCTGGGTGTTCCCCGCCAGCTTTATCAGCCAGATTGAGGAACATTTCACACGTTTCATGAGTGAGCGCGGCACCGAACTGAAGAGTGAATGCTACATCCCCACCGTGGTGGATGAGCTTATCCACAACGGCGTAGCAGATTGTCGTGTCATCCGAACAACCGCCAGCTGGCTTGGCGTGACCTACCCCAGCGACAAGCCTGCTGTCGTCGAAAGCATTGCAAAGCTGGTGAAAGAAGGAGTTTACCCAGAAAAGCTTTAACCTTAACAAATTATGTTCAACCTCAAAGCCATCTCAAATCTTTTTGACCTGCGCGCGGACTACGTGTACGGGGCCCCCTACGGCTCCGGACACATCAACGACACCTACCGTATCGAGGTGGATCAAGCAGGTCTTCGGGTCAGCTACATTTTGCAGCGCGTAAACAGCAATGTCTTCAAACAGCCCATTCCTCTCATGGAGAATGTGTTGAGGGTAACCACCGAAGCACTGAGTGTTCTGCAAGCGGAAGGATGCAAAGATGCCTACCGACGCACCCTCACCCTAGTGCCGGCTAAGGATGGCAAACCTTATGCACAAGATGCGGAGGCGAATGTGTGGCGCGTCTATACTTTCATCGACCGGGCTCGTACCTATGACATGATTGAAAACCCACAGCAATGTGTGGAAGTGGCGCGAGCCTTTGGCAACTTCCAAAAGCTCGGCGCTAATCTCCCCGGTGCACCACTCTTCGAGACTATCCCGGATTTCCACAACACGACCAAGCGCTTCGCCACCTTCAAGAATGCCGTGGCAGAGGATCCGATCGGCCGCGCTAAAACCGTGCAAAAGGAAATCGACTGGTTCCTCGAGCGAGAAGCGGATTGCCACAAGGTTGTCAACTACCTAGCCAGTGGTGAATTGCCCGTGCGTGTAACCCACAACGACACCAAACTCAATAACGTAATGTTGGATGATGTGACAGGTGAAGGCATCTGCGTAATCGACTTGGACACAACTATGCCCGGTAGCTCGCTGTACGACTTTGGAGATATGATTCGCACCTCGACTTCCCCGGCCGCAGAGGATGAGAAAGATACGAGTCTGGTGACCATGCGCATGGAGTATTTCGAAGCATTGGCCAAGGGATATTGCGAGGCCGCAACGTTCCTGACCCCGCTGGAGAAAGAACTGCTGCCTTTCTCGGGCAAACTGCTTACCATGGAGTGCGGAATGCGTTTCCTGACTGACTACTTGTTGGGTGACACATATTTCAAGATCCACCGCCCTGAGCACAATCTGGATCGCACGCGCACGCAAATTGCCCTCGTGGAGTCCATCGAAAACCAGATGGAAGCCATGCAAACTGTAGTGGCTCGTTATTAAGTGAAAGGGGTATCTGCTGCGCACGATCTGCGCTGCAGGTATCGTGCGTGTAAATTGCCTCCACCTGCACGAACGGAAATTTTTCTGTTCGACATGGGCGGGGGCTTTTACTATAATGGCGAGACGTGGAGTTGAGGCGACCGCATCAAACTGAGGAAGGTCTTGTTCGTCTGTGGGCAGACAAGGCTTTGGAGCTTTGTGCGGATATTGACGATGAAGAGGCGCTTGCGGAATACCGCGATCCGGTGGAGAAGGTGCTTGATGCGCTGAACCATGACCGACGAGTGGTCGTATTGGGAGGAGGCGACAGCGGAAAGTCCACCCTGCTGGCAAGTTTGTCCGGTGCTCCCGTAATTGCGCATGCAACCATGGAGGGACATTATACTTGTTGGCGCTACATTTGCCGAGATGGAGACGCGAGTCACTCTCGCTTTATCCCCACATCGGCGCTTCGCGGACTGGAGTTGGTGGACACAGCCGATCTGGAAAACGAGAATGTGCGACACACCTGCGAGCAGCTCATACAGGGCGCTGATGTCGTACTGGGTGTGCTGGATGCGCGCCGCGTGGAAATCTCGCCTGTGTGGGATATGCTGGCTGGAGTGGAACAGGAAAACCGCTCTGCATGGATGCTGGTGGTGACTCAGGTAAATCACCTGGATGCTCGAGAAGGTATCGCACTGAAGGAGCATTTGCGCCAGCTGAATCGCGCACACGGTGCAGAAGGCGTGAGGATCTTTATCTACTCCGACGTGAATGATGCATCAGCGACAAATGCCGTGCGCACGTGTGTACAAGAGCTTCTGCAGGAGTCGCACGGTCTCTCGGCAAGCTTGCGCGTATTGGCTGAACGCACCATGGATCTCGTGCAGCGTGCGGACCGCGTGCTCAGCGCGCGAGAAGGCGTAAGCCGTATGTACAGCGGCTTCATGGCTGGCATTGAACAGGAAATCGACAATTTCATGCACAGTCAGATGATTGGCTTGGCAGAGTACACCCGAGGTGCTCAACAAATGCTCCTCGAAACGCTAGAGAGTTTACTTGCCGAAGTGCGTCGTTCGCTCGGATGGGCCCTCTCCCCTGGCGTACTTCTGCGTCTGGAGCTGATGGGAGGGATGGCAGATAAGGAACTTTACCGTCTCATGGATAATGCATTGCAACACATGCAGGAGGAGGCGGACAAGCAATTCACCATGCAGTGTGAATCGCACTGGAAACACGTGCGCCCACGCATGAAGAAAGCGCTGGAATGCGAAATTGGAGATTTCCCAAACGCTGCACTGCAGGCAGAATTGCAAACTCTGCGCGAACGACTCAGCCGCCAAATGTTTGAACCTCTCGCCTCCACGGGACTGCGCGCGCGCATGTTCGGCATTTTCGTAGCTCATACAGGATGGATGCAGGGCTGTGTTATCTGTATCTGTATTTTCTTTATATTGGCGGGTATACTTGGCTTCTTAGGTCACGATACGCCTGCGGTGACATGCGTACTGCTCGCTATTGTGACATGGGGCTCCGGTTGCATAGCTCAGCGCATTGCATCCCGCAATATTTGCGTTTCCATCCAGAATCTGGTGCGAGACATGTGTACCGCCTGTGAAAAACAATTCCACGCAGCAATGGAAAGCCTTATTGTCTCACGCGTTGCAGCCTATCGGCAACTTTACACGGCCCCGCGCCGCAAAGTCGCCCGTCGGGAAGTAGAACTGCGCCCCCTCCAAGACCGTCAGAAAACCATCTACACCCGCTTGCGCATTTTGCTGCAGCACCTATAAGCCCGCTTCCAAAGTAGTTCACGAATATTATGGCAGACCTGTTTACCCCATTCGGCGAAAATCGACCTGCTCAACCCACAGCGCAGGCTGGCATGCCCTTGGCTGCGCGCATGCGTCCCGAGACCCTTGGGGAGGTAGCAGGACAACGTCATTTGCTAGATCCTGGCAAATTACTGCGCCGAGCCATAGAGACTGATCGCTTTTCCTCGCTCATTTTCTATGGACCACCCGGCGTAGGAAAGACTACCCTCGCCTACGTAATCGCCCGCCATACAAGCGCCTATTTTGTAATGCTCAACGGTGTAGAATCCAATGTGAGCGAAATACGAGAGAAAATCGCCGAAGCCAGGACACGACTCAGCCTGCACAACCAGCGCACCATTCTCTTTGTGGATGAGCTGCACCGCTTCAACAAGGCTCAACAGGATGTGCTATTGCCCCATTTAGAGCGTGGCACTGTACGTTTTATCGGCGCCACGACTGAAAATCCCTATTTCGCCATCAATTCTGCCATGCTCTCGCGTTCGCAGATTTTTCCTCTCGAACCGGTGCCGGAGGAGGATTTGGTGGCACTGATGAAACGTGCAGCCGCTGACAAAGAACGAGGCTTGGGCAAAATGCCCTTGCTGGTGAATGAAGACGCCTTTCTACACATGGCGCGCAAAGCGGATGGTGATGCTCGTAAAGCTCTCACAGCTCTAGAGGTGGCTGCGCTCTCCACCCTACCGGGGGAGGACGGTCATATCAACATCACCTTGGAGGTGGCCGAAGAATCTATCCAGCAAAAAGCTGTACGTTACGACCGTGCCGGGGATGGTCACTACGACACCATCTCTGCGTTTATCAAATCTATGCGCGGTAGCGATCCGGATGCTGCTCTTTACTGGCTCGCCTTCATGCTTAACGCCGGCGAGGATATCCGCTTCATCGAACGGCGACTCGTCATCTGCGCAAGTGAAGATGTGGGACTGGCGGATTCCAATGCCCTGCGTGTAGCGTTGGCTGCGGCTCGTGCCGCAGAAATGGTGGGCATGCCGGAAGCGCGCATTCCATTGGCGCACGCCACAGTTTACATCGCTACTGCTCCCAAGAGCAATTCCGCTTACATGGCTTTCGAGGCTGCCATGAAAGACGTCAAAGAAGGCAAAACCTTGGCTGTTCCGGATCATTTGGCGACCCCCACGCGAAAAAAACTGGCACGGCTGCGCGGAGCTACGGAAGAAGAAACGACCTACAAGTATGCACACGACTTCGGGGAAGATCACTATGTTCCACAGGCATACCTGCCAGAGGGTCGCGTGTATTACCACCCTACGACCAATGGCATGGAGCTGCGCATTGGCGAGCGGATGGATATGCTGCGCAAGCGTCAGCCATAAAGAATGCCCCGCGTATCTATCATATTGGTTGCCTTTGCGTCCCCATTCCAACGGCCCCTTTTTCTCCGGGCGAAGTTTTTTTCTCCCATGTGCACTTTTAGAGTGACTTTCGCGAGGGAATCTGGTAGGATGAACGTGCTTTCGATGGTTAGACAACTATCAGTCGGGTTACTTACAGCCGCTCTGGCTGTAGGTTGGCTTGTGCCCATACTGCCAGCTCAAGACCGTAGCGCAGAGAGCACGGCGATCAGCGAAGCGTCTCGCAGACACATCGCTATCAGCGATGCCCTTCAACAAGTGCAGCGGGCGCGTACCGCATACACGGAAAGACGGTACAGCGACGCTGTAGATTGCTACCGCAACGCCCTTTCCGTGCTGCCGGTTGCTCCTGCTACGAAGAAGCAGCGCGAGTTCATTCAGCTTAGCTTGGCGGATGCGCTAATTGCACGAGCCATCGATTACCGCAGCGTTGGTCGCACCGAGGAAGCCATTGCTTTCCTCAAAGAAGCCATGCAGTTGGATCCGGGCAGCGGACGTGCAAAGCAGGAACTCATTTATACCGAAGATTCTGTACGAAATAATCCCGCTCTTACCCCGAGACATATTGGCGATGTGGAGGAGGTGAACCGCCTGCTCACTTTGGCCTACGGCTACTACGACCTCGGCAAGTATGACCAGGCCATCAAGACCTTCCAGGACGTTCTGCGTCTCGATGAAACCAACGAAGCGGCGCGCCGCGGTATGGAGGCCGTGGAAAAACGACGTGCCGCTTACTATCGCACGGCGTATGATGCTAATCGTGCTGCCAGATTAGCAGAGGTGGACGGCATGTGGGATGATGCCCATAAGACAGAAATTCAAGCTCCTCCACCAGAGGTTGCCCGTGCAGAATCCAACAGCCGCGAGGATGCGGATATCCGAGATGAAGAACTTGCGAGCGCTCGCGTACTCGAACAGATGGTGGTGCCCAGCATTGATGTGGAGAACGCCGACATTATGGAGGTGATAGATATCCTACAGGGGCACGTTCGCCGCTTTCAAAATGCATCCTCGGCCACCAACAGTCGTTCCATTAACATTGTGCCGAGCTTCGGCCCCCCGGATACTCCTGGTTACAAGGAGCTCATGCAGCGCCGCTGCTCCTTCCGTCTGAACAATGTCTCCGTGAAGGATTTGCTCACGGAAATATCCCGTGTCTATCAAGTGGATTTCTACTGCACGCCCATCGGCGTGGAAATTACGTACTCCGGGCAGGATTATGGCCGTTTGGTGGATCGGGTTTTCTACGTTCCCCCCCATTTTTTTGATGGAGAATTTGGATCCGCGGAAGGGGATGAAGAAGACGATGGCTTCGCTTCCGGCGGTGTGTCGGTGTCACGCATCGACCCCGTAGCCGTGCTCAAAAAGATGAACATCTCCTTTCCCAAGGGTGCCAGCGCTGTGTACCACGCTGCCTCGCGTTCTCTTACTGTGCGCAACACGCAACGTAATATCGCCCAGCTGGAGGAATTGCTGGCGGACATTGCCCCAGTGGATGATAGACTCGTAGTACTTACGGTGAAAGTTGTTGAAACGACAGAGGAGGATTTGGAAGATCTCGGATTTGAGTGGTTGCTTGGTATTGATGCAGGATCCAAACTCTTTACGGGCGGAGGCATCGACATGGACGCGAGCAACGCCACAGGCATGTCTGCCGTCACGCCCGCCTTCCAAAGAAACGACAGTACATCCCCCGCTATTACCTCTGGTCAGCGTTCCATTCGCCAGGTGACTGACCAACGGAGTTTGGACAATTTGATGAAACGTGGACGCGTGCGCGGTCGTGTGGGTGAAGTGGACGAGGCGTCGCTTTCACCGGCGATATTTGGTGTACGCGGCGTGTGGTCCACAGTGGACGTCTCCATGATAATGCGTGGTCTTTCTCAAAAGGGCGCCGTTGACTCTATGAGCAGCCCCAAACTGGTTTTCAATGCTAACTCCGAAGAACAGGTTTCCTTTGTAGATGTGCGCGAACTCTTTTACCCCTCAAGCTATGAGGAGCCTCAACTTCCTGAACGAATTGGGAGTACAGCCATTGCTGTGGGCGCCCATCCGACTGATTTCGTACGGTACGGCGTTGACGAGGATAATGTGGGCGGCATCGGCACCATCGTGCAAGTGCACAACGCTGAAATCTCCCCGGACGGCAACAGAGTAAAACTTGCCCTTACCACCATTGTGAATGACTTTGAGGGTTTTGTGGACTGGGGCACTCCTATTCACGCCGCTATGTGGACAAACACTACGGTGGAGGACGTCAAACTCACCGATAACCTGATTTACCAGCCGTTGTTCAAACGCACCATGACCAACACTGCCATCACTGTTCAGGACGGCGCCGTTCTGGTCATGGGTGGTATGAGGGAAGCGAAAATTGTGCATTATGAGGATAAAGTGCCTATCTTGGGGGATCTACCGTTGGTGGGACGATTGTTCCGCTCAAGCGGGTCTGACAAAAAGAACCGCGCCCTGCTGATTTTTGCGAAGGTCAATGTCGTGGATCCCACGGGCAACCATATTCACCAAGCTTCAGACGAAGCGACCGCGCAAACCCCCATGTGAATGCCATGCACGCGTTTGACTCATGACAGGTCAATCTGAGATCCGACAAGAGTGGTGGTCCAGGCCGCTGGGCCACTTGGTCTGGTTTCTCATTACGCTGGTGTGTATGACTCTGCGCAAGCGTGTGCTCGGCGACCCCCAGATTGTGCAGAGAAAGCAGGCTATCGTGGCTATTTGGCATAATCGTATTTTTACCCCATGCTATTTCTACCGCTATGTCATCCGGGGCCAAGTAAAAATGAGCATGCTTACCAGCGCCAGTAAGGATGGTGCCATGCTTGCCGCAGTGGCAGAGGATTATGGCATGAGCACTGTGCGTGGTTCCAGTGCCAGGCGGGGAGCAGAGGGCTTCATGGATATGGTGCGCGAGCTACAATCCGGCAAGAGCATGTGCATCACCCCGGATGGTCCGAAAGGGCCCGTCTATGCCTGCCGTCCGGGGATTATTAAGCTTGCTTCACTGAGCGGTATGCCCGTCGTGCCGATTCGTATTCATTACTCCTGCTGCTATCGCGTGCATTCGTGGGATCGTTTCTTCGTACCGCTCCCTTTTTCGAAGGTGACGTTGGAACTGGGAAATCCACTTGCCATACCAGAAAAACTTGATGCGGATGAATTGAGCGCCCAGTGCCGCCGCCTAGAAAAGGCGCTGCGCGATGAGGATTACTCTTCTTTCTACAAATGAGAATGCAAATACTATGACGACGATTATTGATGGCAAAGAAACCTCCCGCCAGGTGCTGCAAAATCTGCACGTGGAGATTGAACAACTCAAGCAAGCCGGCCACACGCCTGGACTAGCTGTGGTGCTGGTGGGTGAAGATCCGGCATCACGCGTGTATGTGAACTCCAAAGTTAAGGCGTGCGAGGAGTTGGGAATTTACTCCCAAAAATGGACACTTCCTACTGAGACTACCCAGGACGAATTGGTGCAGCTTATCCACCAACTCAACGCCGACACGCGTATCCACGGTATCCTCGTACAGAGTCCCCCGCCTGAGCATATTGATGAACAGGCGGTGATTCTCAATATTGACCCGCGCAAGGATGTGGATGGATTCCACCCCATCAACGTTGCCAAACTTGTGCTGGAGGATCCTTCCGGTTTTGTTCCGTGCACGCCGCTGGGTTGTATGGAGCTGCTGCGGGTTTACGGCATCCCCACTCAAGGTAAGCACGCCGTTGTCATCGGGCGAAGCATGATTGTGGGAAAACCCATGGCAAACTTGCTGGTAGCTAAGAATGCCAATGCCACGGTTACCATTGCCCACTCACGCACAGCCGACCTCCCGGGCCTCTGCCGGACGGCAGATATCCTTGTGGCAGCAGTGGGACGCCCAGGCTTGGTGACAGCCGACTTCATCAAGCCCGGTGCAGTGGTGCTGGATGTAGGCATCAACCGTGTGGAGGATGCTACTCGCCCGCGCGGCTACCGAATTGTCGGTGACGTGGACTTTGCCTCCGTTCAGCCGGTCTGCTCGGCTATTACTCCTGTCCCCGGTGGCGTAGGTCCCATGACAATTGCCATGCTCATGAGCAACACGGTGAAAGCCTGCAAGCTTGCCTGCGGGGTATAACGATTTCTCTCTACTAAATGCGGAAACACGGCTTACTTGGAGGGGAAGCAGTGATCCTCTCCGTAGCCAAAGTGTTCGGCCACATAGTCCACATCCTTGTCGCCCCTGCCTGAGCAGTTCACGAGAATGGCACCGGAGCCGAGTTCGCGGGCACGGCGCAGAGCGTACGCAATGGCATGTGAACTTTCCAGCGCCGGGATGATGCCCTCGTAGCGAGAGAGCTTGAAGAAAGCATCTATGGCCTCCTCATCCGTTGCGCTCACGTACTGCACACGACCCAAGTCGCGCAAATACGCATGCTCCGGCCCCACGGAGGGATAATCCAGCCCGGAGGCAATGGAATATACCGGCGCGGGATTCCCATCCTCATCTTTGAGCATGATGCTATTGAAACCGTGCATCACTCCCTCGCTGCCGAAGGACATGGAAGCAGCGTGCTCACCTAATTTTTCGCCACGACCAAGGGGCTCCACACCGACAATATCCACCGGATCGTCCAAGAATGCAGGGAACATGCCCATTGCATTCGAGCCACCGCCCACGCATGCGCAAACGATATCCGGCAATATCCCCGTCATCTCCATAAATTGCTCACGCGCCTCGTGTCCAACCACCATCTGAAAGTCGCGCACCATCATCGGGAACGGATGCGGTCCCACTACCGAGCCAATGCAGTAGATAGCCGTCTTGTAGTCGCGCAAGTAGGCCTCAAACGCGCTATCCACCGCTTCTTTGAGCGTGCGCAGGCCGTGCTTCACACACACCACATTCGCACCAAGCATCTTCATGCGCGTCACGTTCGGCGCTTGCTTAGCGATATCCACCTCACCCATGTGCACCTCACACTCCAGTCCAAAGTACGCCGCCGCCGTTGCGAGAGCCACACCATGCTGCCCTGCACCGGTCTCCGCAATGATCTTCGTCTTACCCATAAATTTGGCCAGCAGTCCTTCACCCATGCAGTGGTTGAGTTTGTGGGCGCCGGTATGATTCAAATCCTCACGTTTCAAGTATATCTGCGCACCGCCGTTGAGGCGCGAGAGACGCTCACAATGGTACACCGGGGTGGGACGCCCTTGGAACTGTTTGCGGATGCGTCTCAGCTCGTTGATAAATTGAGCCGAGTGACAAATGCTCTTGTAAGCCTCGGTGATTTCCTTGAAAGCAGGCTCCAATTCCGGCGGCAAATAGGCCCCGCCGTATTTCCCATAATAGCCCTGCGCATCAGGGTTGCGGCGTAAATAGGTGCGATAATCCATACGATTCGTATTCTACCAGAATTCTGTTTTTTTGCAAGCTTTGGAAATCTGTACTCCACATCCGTCCCAAGAAAAAGCGATTCCAATATTCAGTCATCGGCGCGTAATGTAGCATAATGTGTTCATAATTTACGATTTACGATTTATGATTTACGATTTGGAATTTAGCGCGCCTGCGGCGCGGAAATTTTGCGAAACAGGTGCGGAGGAATGTAGTGGAACCATGCGCGAGTGTGGTTAAAAAGGGGCAGTGGCGTCTGGCTGTGCCTATGTACGATTTACGACATGCTCGACGGAGGTAAGGCGTTTAACTTGGCCCAAAAATCGTGACGACAGCGGTCATCATGATGACGGCTCTAAAGAACCTCTCTGCATACGTTGATGATTCGAAAAAGAATCTGCGCAATGCGCACATTATTAATCGTAAATCATAAATAGGCAAACGCATTTTCTAATGCGTTTGCCCTGAGCGAACCGCCCGTCGAGTTTCCCCGACGGGCGGCACTACATTTACCTGTTGTTTGTGTTGTTTTTTGAGAAGACCATTTGTGGATCATCCTCAGAAGCCCATACGAACGCCCAGGGTGGCGTTCCATGTGTTGGCGTGCTCACGAAGTTCGCCGCCTGCATTCACGTAGATGCACGAGTTCGGCGTCATCGGTACGTTCACTCCCGCGCCGAACTGGAACGCCGTGCTGCCGGTCTTTGACCCGTACACACTCTGCGTGAAGTTCGGATCCGTCAGCAATGCCACGTTCGCCACGCTCCGGCGGTCGCCCAGGTCCTGCGCCACATTCGCATGCAGTTCCGTGCTCACCGTGCGGTTGACGGCCTTTGCGGAGTCGATTGCCGCCAACCAGCGCAGCCCAAGACCCAGTGTCATCGTGTCTCGCGTCTGCTTCTCTGTGGCAAGTCCTACGCCTCCCGCATTCTTCTCGCTGAAGCCGTCCATGCTCGTGTGCTGCACGGCCACGTTGAACAGCGGCTGGAGGATGTTGCTCTTGTTCTCTTTCACAGGGTGGAAGTCACAAGTGAGTTCCCACATCGCTCCCAAGCTGCTGCCGCTCGCATTGCTCGTGGCGGTGTAGCTGCCCGCTCCGTAATTCACCGTGCGCCTGAGATCAGCCTCATTCGTGCCCACAGTGAAGAGCAAGGTGTTGCCCCAGCGTCCGTTCTTCGCCTGACTCCACGCGCTCACGTAGTAGCTGTCCAGATCGCCCTTGGCGTAGTCGGCGGCGCGCGCCTCCAGGTCGCCATAGTTGGCGGCGAGGCTCAGTCCCACGCTCCAGTGGGCGTTCACCTGAGCATCGATGCCCACGGCGCCGCCCCAGGAGTTGAGGCGATAGCCGCTCTCATCCCCGATGCTGTGCTGCTCGGAGAAGAAGCTCGTGCCCTCCACCCAAACGTGCGTGGTCTTGCATGGGCGCTGCTGCTGCGTTGCTTCGTCATTGCCGGCGCAGCGCAGGCGTGCAGCCTGCAGGGCGTGATCGCGCACGCGGCTCGTCTGGTTGCGCAGGGCAGCGCTCTGCGCCGCGGAGACTGAGGTGAGCGTGCTGCCCGCCATCGCGGCGAGCGCCTTGTGGGCAACGGACGGATTGCTCTGCATCGCGCCAGCTATCACCTCTGCCACACGCTCCACATCCGGATCAACTCCGTTGATGCTGCTGCGCAGTACATGACCGGACAGCAGGGCGGCACCGGCTTTCTCGTTGAATGTTTCGGCAAAGGCAATCACCGGGTTGACGTCCTGATCAATCAGGGTGAGTGATACGGTGCTACCCAATGCCTCCGCCGCAGGCGCTGCCTTCCGGAACAGAGCGATCTTCTCCTCTGCGGCTTTTGCTGCAGCAGCTTCGCTGTTCATGAACGAAACGTAGGCCTCCTTGTAGCGCCAATTGAGCGTGCCGGTCAGCTTCACCTCCACGTTCTCGTCCATCTGCTGTTTCCCGATAGTTCCTTCATCCAACTCAGAGCCTTCTTCGTACCTTCCATGCACCGCGTACACGTGCGCTCCTCTCATGATGACCACGTTCTTCAAATCCTCATTCGAAGCGATGATATCCTTCAAATTGTGGATCTCAAAGATCGTTCCGTCTTCGATGATGATGTTCCGGCTCACGTTGACCATCGTATCGCTCGCACCATCCTGCCAGAGGTCTCCATTGCTCAGATCCATGAAGATGCGCGTTGTCGCATCCTTGCGCAGGACGAGATTCTTCTGCACCTGAAGCGCTTCTTCTGAAGCATCCGACAGGATCATGACGCTTTCCTCACTGTTGTCCAAGGTGCCGTTGATGTTCGCTCCGCTGAGTGCATATTCACCATGCATGGTTGTATCGCCGTTGATGGCGCCCGAGAACGTGCCTTCCCCTGTCAGCGTGACGCCTCCTGCCGTCACGTTCTTTTTCCCCTCCAAGTCCTGAAGAGTGACCGCGTTGTCTCCGAAGTTGGCGCTTGCTGCTTTTTCGCCCATTTGGAAGGTTAAGTCCTTGCCCAGCTCCACATCACCCACGGTGAAGTCACCATCCAGCACGACGGTGCCGGAGCCCGTGATGCTTCCCTGGCTATCCTCACTCACACCTCCGGACAGCGTAAGCTTACCATCCACCTGCAGTGTGCCGGAGGTGCCGCCTTCTTCTCCGCCAGCTCCCTTTTTACCAAGAGAAAGCTCGCCGTCGATGAAGCTGTCATTGCCGCCAATCGCCAGCTTGCCCTCCTCCACGGCGACATCTCCACCGGCTTTCAGATCGCCCTCCACAGTCAGACTTGCGTCTCCGGTCTTCCTGAGATCAACTTCATCTCCGGCAACTACATTGCCGTGGAGGGTTGTATCGCCCGTGGGAACAAAAGCGGACTCCTCATGTTTGTTTTCGAACGCCACGGTGCCGCTTCCCTGGATCTCCAAGTCTTTACTGCCTTCGAGCTGCCTGACGACTCCATCCGGTCCCTCTGCCGTCATCGTTGTCCGTTCATCAATTACCACTTTGTCGAATTGAGAAAGTTTTTTGGCATCAACACTCACATGACCCACGGCATCTTCAGTTCCGTCAACGGCTGCGTCCCAGATGTTGCTCTGTCCTTTCAGCACGAGCATGCCCTGGGCTGCATCGTAGCTCTCCACGTCCAGTCCCCAACCGGTTCCTATCACGAAGTGCTCCTTTGCCCATGTCACGGCTGCCTCTCCGGTCTTTCCCCCGCCGAGTTGGCCATTTGTGACCCAGACATTAAGGGTGATGCCGCCATCCTCTCCCACGGCTTCCGCGATCTGCTTCCCCACAAAATCAAGGGTGATTATCGCTCCCGATTCTACATCTACGACGCTGCCTGCCCCGACCTCACCTGCCCCGGCTGTCCCGAATTGGAAGAAAGCCTGTTTGCCCTCGGGGCCGCCTTTTCCATCCACCCATACATTTTGCTCCGTTGCCTTGAAGCTATCACCGGTATGCAGGGTCAGGGTACTCCCCTCCTTCAGTCCCGTGAGGTAAGTGTCTTTGCCCGCCAGCTGGATGCTTGTGATGCGCGCGGCGTCCACTCCGCCCAGATCCAACGCGCCGGTGTACGTGTCACTGGTCTGAATGGCCAGTTTCCCCGCATAGTTCCCGGCATTTGCCAGGCTCCCGCCGTGCATGGTGATGCTTCCTTGCGCTGCCTGATTGCCCAGGTCATAGCGGCTCGTCCTCCCTTCCATGGTGACGGCGCCATTCATGCTCCCGCCGCTGAGGGTGAGTTTCGCTCCGTCACTCAGCGAGAATTTCGCGCCTTCACCAATACTTCCACCTGCCTGGGTGTAACTAGTGCCCTCCCCGCTCAATGCGACGGAGGTGCCGTTGATTGTCCCGTTGCTCTGCGTCATGGTCGCGCCGCCACTCAGCTCCAACGTGCCACCGGTAATCTGACCTCCATCTTGTCTCATGCTCGCGCTGCCGCTCAGTGTGATGGAGGCATCGTCGATTGCTCCTTTGCTCTGCGTCAGGTTTGCACCATCGCTCAGCGAGAATGCCGCACCTCCATCGATGCTCCCACCCGCTTGGGCGAAACTGGCTCCCTCCATCAGGGTGAAGGTCGCACCGCTGATTGTGCCACTTGCCTGGGTGTAGCCAGTGCCTTCCCCGCTCAATGTGACGGAGGTGCCGTTGATTGTCCCGTTGCTCTGCGTCAGGTTTGCACCATCGCTTAGCGAGAATGCCGCACCTCCATCGATGCTCCCACCCGCTTGGGCGAAGCTGGCTCCCTCCGTCAGGGTGAAGGTCGCACCGCTGATTGTGCCACTTGCCTGAGTGTAGCCAGTGCCTTCCCCGCTCAGTTTAATGGAGCCGCCCTTGATCGCTGCCTCTCCCTTCTGACTCATCTGAGCGCCGTTTTCGAGTTGCGTGTTTTGCACCTCATAGCTCACTCCACCGGCTAAGGTCAGACTCGCTCCGCTGCCAAGCTTCACGTTGCCCTCACCGCTTATGCTCCCGCGACTCTCTTCGCTCATCTCCGTAGCCCCGGTTAGCTCCAGCGCCCCGTCCACCTGCAATTTGCCTCCGCTCATAGCAAGTGTCCCGATGCTGTTGGCTGTCCCACCCAGAGCAAGGGTACCTTCTTTCACCTGCACGGTGCCGCTACTCTCCAAGTTTCCATGCACGTTTAACGCCGCATCTCCTGTTTTCTCGAGGGTTGCGGCCTCCAACCCCGTTCCTTCCACGCGAATATTCCCGTAGAAGTTCGTGTCGCCATTGGCACCGTCGGTATCGGTATTCTCATTGTGCAGCTGCACGGTGTGGCCGGCTGTGGCTCCCGATTCTGTCTTCACGATGAAGTCGCCGTGCGTCTCTTTGTCACTTCGCAACTGGTGGACGATGGTGGTGGGCGTCTCTTCCTGCGTGGTCGGCAGTGTGAGGGTCAGGTCCTCGTCCACAATAACTGCGCTGTAGTTGTTCAACAGATCTGCCACGTCCACGTTTTGTCCGTTGCGCGAGGCGATCCAGACGCCCTCCGTGCTGCCCGTGAGGATTAGGTGTCCGCCTTCTGCATCATTCAGCAGCAGTACCTTGATACCGTCCAGTCCTGTCTCCAGCACAAAATGTTCTTTCAGCCACGCTTCCAGCTCCTTTTGTCCTCCTTCCGGCATTCCGCTGAAGCTGCCGTTGGTGAAGAGGATTTCCAGCTGCCCTTCGATGTCCTTCAGTATCTTGTTCTCCAGGCGCAACTGTAGCTTACCGGCCTCACCGAAGGCGATTTGTCCTTTTCCATCCTGGAACTGCACCATCGTTCCTCCCGCCGATTCGGTTTGTCCTCCGCGGTACACGACGTGTTGCTCGCCCACAACCATCTCGTCTCCTGCCCTGAAGGTGAGCGTGCTGCCGCTCTTCAAGTTGCGCAGTTCCGTTCCGGACGCTTCGATCTGGACCTTGGTGATGCGCGCGGCATCGACTCCGCCCAGATCCAACGCGCCGGTGTATGTAGCATCGGTCTGAATGGTCAGTTTTCCCGCATAGTTCCCGGCATTTGCCAGGCTTCCGCCCTGCATGGTGATGCTGCTTCCTTCCGCGACCTGATTGCCCAGGTCGTAGAGGCTTGCCTCCCCTTCCATGGTGACGGCGGCATTCATGCCCCCGCCGCGGAGAGTGAGGGTCGCGCCGTCGTTCAGCGAGAATGTCGCATCTTTACCAATGCTTCCACCTTCCTGGGTGAAGCCGGTGTCCTCCCCGCTCAATGTGATGGAGCCGCCGTTGATTGTTCCGTTGCTCTGCGTCAGGGTCGCACCACCGCTCAGATCCAATGAGCCACCGGTAATCTGGCCTCCATCTTGCGTCATGGTCGCGCCGCCCTTCAGCGAGATGGAGCTGTCTTTAATTGTCCCGTCACTCTGCGTCAGGTTTGCGCCATCGTTCAGCTCCAACGTGCCGCCGGTAACCTCGCCCCCTGTCTGCGTCATGGTCGCGCCGCTCAATGTGATGGAGCCGCCGTTGATTGTCCCGTTGCTCTGCGTCAGGTTTGCACTGCCGCTCAGTGTGATGGAGCCGCTGGTAACCTCGCCTCCGCTCATCTCAAAAGCGCCCGCTACCTGCAGACTCAACCTTCCATCGCCCTTCGATGTAATCGTGCCGGTTTTAAGCTCATACTTGCCGCCCTCTTCTACAACGATATCGTTTGCAGCAATTTGACCACCTTCCTGGCTCAGAGTGCCCTTCACATCAATCCCGGAGACCTCCATATTCAGGTGCGAACCGGTACTCAATTGCCCTTCCTCATCAACGATCAAAGTGCCGGAGCCGATGATGGCGCCCTCGCCCTCCTCCGTACCACGCTGCTGCTCCCCACAAAGCGTTAAATTGCCATCCACCTTCAAGGATAGCCCTTTGTCCAATACTTCAGAGTTCCCCACGGTTAAATTGCCTTCTTCCGCCACGGTGATCGTGCCATCCCCTGAAAGCTTGCCTTCACTCAGCTCGCTTGTCCCGGAAAGGGTGAGCGAGCCATCCACCTGCAGTGTGCCGCTCTTACCAAGGGAAAGCTCTCCGCCAATGGAGTGCTCGCAGGTCTCGCCAAGCACAAGTTCACCGGCAGCTACAGTGACATCACCACCGGCTGTCAGCCCTCCTCCCAGCGTAAGCGTTCCATCGCCGGTTTTGTGGAGATTCACTTCTTTTTCAGTTTCGAGAGCCCCAGTGAGTGTGGAGGATGAAGCATTCGGGAATGCATCTACCCCCGAGTTATCGAGGGTGACTTCCCCGCTCCCGGTGATATGCAGCTTGCAATCTCCTCCCAATTGCTTGAGAGTACCGCCGCCGACCGTGGATTTCAGCTCTGTGTTGTCGTCAATCACAACCTTGGTGAATTCTTCCCCCACAGCGTCCAAATTCCCGACACGTACGCCTGATTCGCCTGGGTCGCCCAACTGCTCTTTCGACTTCCACACATTGTAAATATTACCCGTGATGAGCAACTTGCCGGTTTCGTTTTCAAGCTCCACGGAGGTATCATGAAGTCCCCAGCCGTCCCCGATGTCAAAGAAATCGCTCGCTTCTCCACCGTCACCGCCCAGCGTCAAAGTGCCGTTGGTGAACCACACTTCTACTTCCACCTCCCCATCCTCGGCATACTTCAATGCACCATCACCAAGTTCACCACCAAAATCAAGCGTTATCTTTCTACCCGCAGTGTCAGCCCCTACACTTCCGCTACCACTGGTAAATTGGAAAAGCGCATGCCTTTGCCCATCGCCCTGGACGGAATCCTTTACCCAAGCACTTTCCTTACCCAGCTTAATCCTATCACCACCACTCAACCTCAGCGTGCCGCTACCCAGATCCTCCAACCATACCTCCTGTCCATTCGCTTTGAACGATGTCACTTTATCAGCGCTCAATTTCCCCATCTTCATGGCACCGGAAAAAGCCTCATCTACATCGATGACTACGGAAGTTCCCTTGTAATTTGTCGCATTCGCCAGATTACCACCATGCATCGTGATTGCTTGATCACTCGAGTGACCCGATCCTGTACTATAGGTCGCGCCATCATAAAGGATCACATTACCAGATAAGGCGTTTGTGGCTGTGCGCGTCAGCTTTGATTCCCCTCTCAATACGATACTGGTGCTGGATGTCCCGCTTGATCCACCAATTGTGCCCTTCGTCCATTGAAAACATGCCTTAT
The DNA here is from genome assembly GCA_947630815.1 of uncultured Akkermansia sp. Taxonomy (GTDB): domain Bacteria; phylum Verrucomicrobiota; class Verrucomicrobiia; order Verrucomicrobiales; family Akkermansiaceae; genus Akkermansia. The sequence goes on from CANRJD010000005.1 coordinate 43,450, forward strand.
CCTGCAGTTCGATAGTGACTTCCGTTGCGTTCTGCTTCGTCCCACTATAACCGATGTTACCGCCACTCATCACGAACTGAGCGTTTTCGCTCATAGTAATGGCTGTCGCTGCGGATGCCACACTGTCAGCGGAAGAGTCTACCCCACCAATGCACCCTCCGGTGTTGAGTGTGAACTTGCTTGTCCCTGACATCGTAATTTCTACCGTGGCAGAAACAATTTTTTCACCGTGATTTCCATACTTTGCCTGGCCGATGATGAGATTAGAAGCAGTATCACTAGTACCAACCTTCTCCATGGATAGGGATGCATTTCCGATCATCGATATGTGAACTTCCGCTTGAGAACTCATTCCCGCACTACCCGTACTCGTTGTTGTTGTAGCTTGTCCGATGATGCCTTTCGTTCTCATTACAAGAGAACCACCGTTTCCAATATTTATTGTGGTGGTGGCTTTCCCCCGATCCGCGTACCCTATAAGAGCACCCCCTCTTGTATTGTCCTCACACACCATCAGGAATTGAGCCTTTTTTGCATCAGCTTCAGCCAATGTGAGATCGCCTACATTGAGCTCGATCTCGGTGAGAGAACCATCATCTTTGCCCACATTACCAATAACAGTTCTCGAAGAGCTGTTGGAAACCGTTTTTAAATTGAAACAACCGCCATCCTTGACAGTTATTGCTATTTTAGATGTATCGGCTCCCCCGCTGCTGGAATACGTGCTTGTTTGGCCTATGGAGCAAGCAGCAGCACCGTTGCAATACATATCAAACGAACTGGACTCACCCTCAACAAGAATGTTAACTGTACTCAGACTCTCTTTTCCCTCTGATCTGCCGATGTTTGCTTGAGAGCTGCCTGCCGATGTAAAGACAAATTTTCCACCACCGGTAACGTTGATATTTGCTGTTGAGGTCTGCTTGTAACTACCTAATTAAAAGATCTGTTAAAATGGGCGTGAGGTGATAGAATCACCTTGCCGGAGCGGGAGTTCGCCCAAGA